>JBAZHQ010000044.1:0-17947 GCA_041652235.1 Opitutaceae bacterium
CCGGCTGGAAGTAATCGGTTCCACAGCACTGGTCGGCTCCTCGAATTTCACCTACCCAGGTCTCAGTCTGAACATCGAACTTAATGTTCAGATCACCGGTACCCCCGTCGCTGTTCTCCAAGAGTGGTTTGAGAAACTCTGGGATGAGGCTGAGGAGGTAACTCCTGAAATTCTCCTCACGTTCGAACGCCACACCCGCCCATTTACTCCATTCGAGGTTTATTTCCGTTCGCTCCACGAGCTGTTTCGGAGCCACGAACTGACTGCCGGGGAATGGGAGCGAGAGAAGTCCGAAGTGTTCCCGCTACTCGACCAATACCAGCGCGAGGGGTACCAAGGCATTCTCAAGATCGCTCGCCAATTCCGCGGTGCGTTCATGTGCGATGGCGTCGGTCTCGGTAAAACCTTTATCGGTCTGATGCTGATCGAGCGCTTGATCCAGTTCGAACGTAAGCGCGTCGTTTTGATCGTACCTAAAAGTGCCCGCCTGTCGGTCTGGGAAAAGAACTTCAAGAAATACCTGCCCAAACTGGGCGGGGTCTTCACGAATCTTTTCATCCTCAACCACAGTGACCTTCTCCGGGGCGGCGACTTCCCTGAAAAAATCTCACGCATCAAAGAGCTGGCCGACGTCATTATCATCGACGAAGCCCACCACTTCCGGAATCCCGGCGTGCGCGACAAATCCAGGTATTGGCAGCTTCGTGACATCGCCGTCGGCAAGACCGTGTTTTTCCTAACCGCAACGCCAGTCAATAATCGCCTCACCGATTTCATGCATATGGTGGAGATCTTCACAGGTGAGGAAACTGACTATTTCGCTGCGGCACCCCTCGGTATTCATTCCCTGCAAGGACATTTCCGCAAACTGGAGAACGCGCTCGCCCGCCTCCTTGTCGCCCGTCAAGTAGGAGGCCCAGCAGCCCAGCCTGAGCTGACCGACGTTAATCTTGCGGAGGCCGACGAAGTGCTGCGCTCCGACCGTCTTTTCTCGTCTCTGGTCGTCCAACGCTCCCGTGCTTACGTCAAAGCCTCTCAACGGCAAAACGGCGCTTCCGAAGCCCTGTTTCCGAAGAGAGGAGATCCACAGGTCGTGCAATATTCAATGCGCAAGACCTACGGGGAACTCCTCGTCACGCTTGCGCGCGCCTTCTCCAAGAAGTCCCCTCTCTTCTCACTCGCGATCTACTCGCCCTATGCCTATTACATGGGCGACAAGGCGCAACTCGATGCCTTCGTCGTCGGCCGCCAAGAGCAGGTGGTCGGCCTTATTCGCACGCTGTTTCTCAAACGCTTCGAAAGCTCCCTTGCTGCATTCGAGTCTTCATGCCATATCCTCCTTCAACGCCTGCTCGCCTTCGTTCAGAAAAATGCAGCGACACCAGCCGAGGAAAGGCGCCTTAAGCGGTGGCGCGAGATCCATGGCGAGACCCTTGGTTTCGCGCAGGCTCATCAACTTGACCTATGGGGCGAGCCGCCGCCTCAAGATGATGAAGAGGCCGAAGAGGACTACATCGACGAGGAGTTTCTTGAGTCCGCTGAAGTGCTCGATCGCGAGCAGTTCGACGTCCATGCCATTCTAGATGAAACCTTCCTCGACCTCGACCAGCTTGCCGATTTCCTCCGCCGCCTCCAATCCATCAGCGCTGCTCAGGACGACAAGCTCCGCGCCCTCGTCAAGCTTCTCAAGAGCGATCCGGTTCTCTCCAAGCACAAGGTCATCATCTTTTCCGAATTCATGACCACCGCGCGCTACTTGAAGCGCGAATTGGAGAAGGTCGGCTTTACCCACGTTGCCGAAGTGGATAGCGCAACCAAGCGTCCCCGCGACGACGTCATTCAGGAATTCGCCCCTTACTATAACGGCTTCAGCTCCGCCGAACTTGTTGCCGAAAAGCGCCACGAGTCCCGCATCCTAATCGCTACCGACGTACTCTCCGAAGGCCTCAACCTCCAGGATGCCACCCGCCTGATCAATTACGATCTTCACTGGAATCCCGTGCGCCTCATGCAGCGCATCGGTCGCGTGGATCGGCGACTCAATCCGGAGATCGAGAAAACAATCCTCGCCGACCACCCGGGCCAGAAGAAGATTCGTGGCACCGTCGCCTACTGGAATTTCCTTCCTCCCGACGACCTCGAAACACTCCTTGGCATCTACCAGACAATCACCCACAAAACCCTCCGCATTTCCAAGGTATTCGGTATCGAGGGGAAAAAGCTCCTTTCACCGAGCGACGATTACGACGCGCTCAAGGACTACAACCAAGCCTATGAGGGCACCACTACCCCGGTCGAAGAGATGCGCCTGGAGCTGCAACAGCTCCTCCGCGATCATTCCGATCTCGCCGCCCAACTCCCCACTCTGCCAAACCGCATTTTTACCGGCCGCCTCCACGGCGTTTCGCCGGGGACTCGCGGAGCCTTTTTCTGCTACGCGCTGCCCGCGCAGGACAAGACTAAGACCGCACCCGGCATCACGATTGCCGATGTGCCATGGACCGAGGATGCCGGCTTCACCAAATGGTACTACTACGATTTTCCCTCTGACCAGATTATCGAGGAGCCGGAGAGAATCATCGCAGTCATCCGGTCGCAGCCTGCCACCGCCCGAAATATCTCCATCACGCCAAGCATTCTTCAAGGGGTGCGCGCCAAGGTGGAGAAGCACGTAAAGAACACCTACCTCCGCCAAGTCCAAGCCCCCCTTGGCGTCGAAGTCGTTCTCAAGTGCTGGATGGAGCTTAACTGAGCGAACATCAAGTACTCCAATCTCCAGCCTTCACCTTTCAGATTTCCAGCCCCATGCCCACCGACCTCCGCGACGTTAAAAACTTTCGTCAGCTGCTCGTTTACTTGCGCAACGAATTGCTCTGGCCCATCGAAACGGACAATGTCGAAGAGCTTTCTTTCGAATATGCGGCCTCCGATTTTTCGAGCCTCGCCCCCGAGCATCACGTCCAGATTGAGAAGATTCTCCAACTCCGGCCGCTTGTCACCGGCCAGCCCTGGGGCATTTTCTATGTCGAGTTCAAGAAGAAGAGACTCCCGGTTGTCGTCCTCCGAGAACTCCTTGCCTCTCTCGTCTTCAAAAAGCGTGCCTCCGCCAACAAATCCGAGCGTCCCGCATGGGAGTGCCACGATTTGCTATTCATCTCTTCTTACGGTGAAGACGAGACAGAGCGCCATCTCAACTTTGCCCATTTTTCCGACACTCCTAACGGGGCGCACCTGCCCGCATTGCGCGTCCTCGACTGGGATAGCGACGACACCGAGCGCTCCCTCAATCACCTTAATTCCACTCTCCACGAGAAACTCCACTGGCCGGCCGACGATGCCAACCTCGCCGCCTGGCGTGCCCAGTGGTCCTCCGCGTTTGTGCGCGTGCTCGGCCATTCCATTAAAAAGGCTGAACAACTCGCCCACGCGCTGGCCATCCTTGCCAAAAACATCCGCGACAGCGTGCTTGCCCAGATGGGGGTGGAGTCGGAGCGCGGCAAACTCCGCACGCTTTATACGGCCTTCCGCACCGCTCTCATTCAGGATCTCACAGAGTCGGCGTTTGCCGATATGTTTGCCCAGACCATCGCCTACGGTCTGTTTACCAACGCCACCCGACGCACTGTCGCTGGCGCGGGCACCGCAATCACCGCCGACGGGGCTGTCGAAAGCGTCACTTCCATCAGCCCCTTTCTGCGCGACCTCCTTGCGGAGTTTCTCACCGTCGGTGGCCGCCGCCGAAGCGGCCTCGATTACGATAAACTCGGGGTCAACGAAGTGGTCGACTTGCTCAATGCGAAAACCACCGACCTCGCCGCGGTGCTGGATGATTTCGGGCACAAAAAACGCGACGAAGACCCCGTCATTCACTTCTACGAAACATTCCTCTCCGCCTATGACAAGGCCGAGAAGATAAAACGCGGTGTCTTCTACACTCCTCAACCCGTCGTCTCCTACATCGTTCGCTCCGTCCACGAACTGCTCCAGACCGAGTTTGCCCTCCCGCACGGCCTTGCCGCCACCGAAACTTGGGGCGAGATGCTCAAGAAGAACCCTACTCTCCGGCTGCCCAACCTCTCCGACGATCCAGACCCGGCCAAAGCCCGCCTCCTGCCTGAGACCGAATTCTTTGTCCAAGTGCTCGACCCCGCGACCGGCACGGCCACCTTTTTGGTCGAGGTCATTGATGTAATCCACCACCACCTCGAATCCGCATGGGAAACTAAAGGGGCGGTCTCGGAGCGATGCCGGAGATTCATGCCAAACCGGCAGGCGAACCAGCCCCGCGCACCTTTGCCGAATACTGGAATCTTTACGTCCGCACCAGCCTGCTGCCGCGCCTCTATGGCTATGAGCTTATGATGGCGCCTTACGCCATTGCCCACATGAAGCTCGCTCTGAAGCTCGACGACACCGACTTCACCGGCTGGAGAGACCTAGGCCCCGACGACCGAGCCCGCATCTATCTCACCAACGCCCTCGAGCCGAAGCGATCCCAACTTCCTCAAGTCGGCTTTGAAGCGCTTGCCCATGAGGCGGAAGCCGTGAACGCAGTGAAATGGGAAAAACGATTCACCATCGTCATCGGTAATCCACCGTACTCTTCATCTATTTGTGAACCAGAGTGGCTATTACGCAGGCTCGATGATTGGAAGCAGGGGCTCAATGAAACCAAAAGCGACTTAAACCGCGAGGAGTGGAAGTTTCTTAGACTCGCTCAATATCTCTGCATGTCAACGAGCGCCGGGATTCTCGGCTTTATCATCAACCGGGACTTCCTTGATGGGATTGTGAAACGGCGGATGCGTGAACATCTAGGACAATCGTTTCCTTTACGCATTGTCGTGGACTTGAATGGCGACGTGAAAGGCAACATCGCTGACGAGAATGTCTTCGAGATTGAGCAAGGCGTTGCGATCACGATTCTTAGCACGATATCGATGAAGAACTGTTTACGGTTCACTTCTCTGGTTGGAACAAGAGAACAAAAGTATGCCGACCTGAGCGCTAAAACGCCGATAGATGGAGCATTAACCGAGATTGCGCCTTCGGCTCCATATTTTCGGTGGGTGCAATCAGCCTCAACAACTGCGGCTGGAGCGGCCAACGAATATTCATCATGGGTACCGCTCGATAGGGTGTTCACTCACAAGAGTTCAGGCATCCAAACAAAAAACGACCCAATCTGTATAGGTTGGTCTGCAAGCGAAGTTCTTCGGCGCGTTGAACGTCTCGTCAAACTGACGGCAAAGGAGGCGCGTGCCGTGTTTGACCTTGAAGATGATGGAGTATGGTCCCTCACCGCTGCTAAGGATGATCTGCGTCAGTTTGGCATATCCCGAAGAATGTTCGGCGCATTTTATACCGCCCTCTCGATTTTCGTTTTATCTACTACACGCACAAATCTAATGGTTTTCTCGGTCGCCCGCGCTACGAGCTCATGCGCCATATGCTTGATGGCCGTAACATGGGACTGATTTTTAATCGTCAGATTGTCGGCGATTTCATCTCACATTTCTCGGTCTCTCGTGACTTGATTTGCCACGGCACTTTCTACCTCGGGAACAAAGGACAGGATTACCTCGCGCCGCTTTACATCTACGAAGACGACCTTCTGTCAAAAACCGGCATCAGCGAAATTCCGAATTTCACACCTGATTTCACAGCAGCGCTACGTAGTGCATTTGGCCCCAAAGTAGCCAATCTGACATCGGAAGAGATCTTCCACTACCTCTATTCGGTGTTGCACAGTCCAGACTATCGGCATCGCTACGAAGAGTTTCTGAAGATCGATTTTCCGCGCGTGCCGTTGACCGAGAACCTTGAGTTGTTTCACGCGCTGGCCCGGCTCGGCGGCGAACTCACCGCCTTACACCTGTTGGAATCGCCCGCTCTCGAAAAACCGCGTACGACCTTCTTCGGCTCGCTCAAGCAGGTGATTGAAAAAGTCAGCTACGAGGCCAAGACCGTCTTCATCGACAAAGCACAGACCACCGGTTTCGAAGGCGTGCCCGAAGCCGTTTGGAACTTCCACATTGGCGGTTACCAAGTTTGCGAGAAGTGGCTCAAGGACCGCAAGGGTCGCGCTCTCAGCGACGACGACATCGCTCATTATCACAAGATCGTCGTCGCTCTCGCCGAGACCATCCGCCTGATGGCGGAGATAGACACCGTGATCCTAAAGCATGGCGGTTTCCCCGCCGCCTTCGCCTGCGCGCCCGCCGCGACTCCGGAGCTTCAGCCTGCTTCCAAAGCCGCCCAAACCCCTGACCTTGGCCACCACACCGAGGATGAGCTGCCACTGACATGACTGACACAGGTGCTTCATCTGAGCCGCCCGACATTCTTTACCACTTTGTCGACGAAGCGGGACAGCCGACCCTCTTCAATGGCAAGGGCAAGCTTATCGCAGGCACCGAGGTGTGCTCGCGATTCTTCATGCTCGGGAAGCTGGAGGTGGATGAGCCTGCGAAACTGGAAGAGGCCCTCGCCTCACTGCACAGCGAAATCATCACCGACCCCTACTTCACCGGCATCCCTCAGTTGCGTCCTGACGACAAACGTACTCGCAAGGGCTTTCATGCCAAGGATGATCCCATCGAAGTGCGCTATTCAGTTTTCCGACTTTTGCGCAGCTTCGGACCAAGTCTGCGTTTCTACGCTGTCGTGCGGGACAAACTTGTGCTTGCGGATGAGGAAAAGGCAAAACGAAGTGCAAAGCCAGGCTACCGCTATCGGGAGAACGATCTCTATGACGGACTCACCCGCGAGCTTTACAACAAGTTCCACCGCCTTGGAGATGAGCTCCACATCACTTACGCTGAGCGCGGCAACTCAGATCGCACGAAAGCCTTTGAAGCCGCGCTGAGTCACGCTGAAAACGATGTTGCTTCGAAATACGGGCTTACCAAGAAAATGCCAAGGAAGGTCATCCGCTCGAACCCGCGTCAAAGCCGCCTGCTTCAAGCCGTTGATTATTTCTTGTGGGCCTTGCAGCGCTTTTACGAGGAAGTGCCTTTCAAGGAAAATGGCATTATCGTCGGCCGCAGGAGGGAGGACCGATTTCTTCGTTCTCTATGGAACCAGGTCGGTGAGATTCATGACATGGATTTTCTTCCGCATAAGTCCGAGCATCGAGGCGCGTTTTACAGGCAGGGCCAACCGCTCGAATTGGCCACGCGTTTTCCTGAGGGCAAAAAAATACCACGGATATAGGATTCCGAAGAATCTCACGGCTGCGGGCCGATTTTTGTCCGTGGCGGAAATAATATCGTCTCGTTGTTGGAGGATTTCAAGACGATTTCTCTGATCACCTTCTACCTGCTGAAAAATATGGCATTCTTGCACTAGCCCGAGTTCGTCAGTCGGAGAGATTGGCGAACTATTTTTCGGTGTGAGCGCGGTAGTGCTTAGCCAGGTCCTCCCCGGCCAGGCCATCCAGTCCTCGAGACGTCCAGACACTCAACACAACTACGGCTTTGCAGTAGCGCTCTTGTGGGCAACAGATGCCACGAGCGTCCATCAAAGCATCTCTAGCCGCCGTCGACCAGGGACATCAGAACCGCAATCTGCTCATGCAGGTGCTGCGCTTCGGTTTTGAGCTCGGCTGAAGCGCTGGCAGTCTGCTGCGTTTCGGCGGCCGTTTCCTGGACCGTCTTTTCAATCTGTGTCATCGCCTGCCCGATATGGTCTATGCCGCGGGTCTGCTCCGCGGAGCTTGTCGTGATTTCTCCCACGATCTGGTCCAGCTTTCGCGAGTGCTCGCGAATCTGGGCGAACGAGGCGGCCACCTTCTGGCACAGTTCGTCGCCCGCCTTGGTTCGCAGAAGGGAATCCTCGATGAGAGCCGCTGTTTCCCGGGAAGCCGCCGCCGCGCGTTGCGCCAGACTGCGGACTTCTTCGGCGACAACGGCAAATCCCGCACCCGCTTCGCCCGCACGGGCGGCTTCGACGGCGGCATTGAGCGCGAGAATGTTGGTCTGAAACGCAATCTGATCGATGGCCTGGATGATCTTGGCGATGTTGTTGCTCGAAGACTGAATCCCCTGCATCGCGGCGAGCATGGCCTCCATTTCCGTGGAACCCTCATCGGCGGCCTCCCGGGCGCGCCGGGCGGAGACATGCGCGTTCTCCGAATTCTCGACATTGAGTTTTGTCTGGCTGGAAAGTTCCTCGCAAGAAGCGCTGGTTTCCTCGACCGAGGCCGCCTGTTCGCCGGTATGCTGCGCCACCGTTGCACTGGCTTCAGTGATGCTGGCGGCGGTGGCCGTCATCTTGTCGGCGCCTTGCATAAGGCCCTCCACCACACTCTGCACCGGAAGGGCAATCTTCCGGGCCTGCCAGGCTATGACACCGACGACGAGCAACATGATGCCGGCGCCCGAGGCTATGAGCACCGCCTGCAAGTGGTGCGCTTCGGCCAGAACTTCGCTCTGGGGATATGTGACAAGCACCATCCAGGGCGTGCCCGTAAGGCCGACGGTGACGGGAGCGCCGATGCGAAGCGTCATCGCATTAAGCGTATGTGAGAGCGTCTCCGTGGCGAACGTCTCTCCCTTTTTAATCGATGGCAGCAGGGGCACCGCCCACAGATCGACCTCGGTAAGGCTCTTGCCGATACGTTCCTTGTTCGGATGATATACAAAACTCCATGTCTCAGTCGTGACTGCGAGGTAGCCCTTGAACGACACAGGCTGCCTGGAGAGCAATCGGCAAAAATCCTCATAGTCGATGTCGACTCCCACCACTCCCACCGGCTTCTCTTTATCCATCACCGGACATGTCAGCCGTATCACCCGGACCTGGGCTCCTCCAATCAGATGCTCCGCAGGCCCAAAAATCACCTGCCGCCCCGCCTTCAAAGTCTGGAGATAGGCATTCTCGTCCGCCGGAGCTGCATAGTCTGGCAATGCGCCGCTGGAGATGCCGGAGGATGTCCGGAAAAACTGAATCGCGCAGCGGCCGGTGGAGTCGAAACCCTCCAGGTTGGCATATTGGGGATCGCGATTGTCGAATGCGTTGGGTTCGAAACAAAACCAGATCGCCCGGATCGAACTTTGCTTTTTAAGGCCGAATTCGAGAAGGAGCATGGCCTGGTTGCGGCTGGGCATCTCGCCGGACCCCAGGATCACTTCGAGGGTGCCCGCAATCCCCCTGGCGGAATCCATCGACTGCGTCAGCTCCTCGGAAAACTTCGCGGCAAACAGACCGGCCTCGCGCTTGGAACTCTCGACAGCGTCGCGTTTCACTATCCGGGAAACAATCACGACCGTGAGCGAAAAAGCCGCTCCAATTCCGAGAGCAACGGTCAGCCCTATCCAAACGATAAGGCGGCCACGTAGCGAAAGGCGTGTTTTGGTCATGATCTTTGGGGAATACGCTTGGGCGCAGGCGTCGCCAATGGCGGCGCCAAAGAGCGTTATCGTCACGTATCCGGAAAGTTAAAGTGCGAAAACGCCTACCCTGAAAACCCTCCGCTCCATCCAAGCTTCGTGCGCACCACGGAAAAATGGGAATAGTCGCAGCGCTGAATGAGCGGCAGACGAAGCGAAGATGTCGAGATCCGGATGGGCGAATCCTGACCTGCGAACCGGGATCGCTGTCCATCCAGCGCAACAAGCAGGCGACCATTCCCGGTGTGGCTGGTTACCCGAAGACATACATCGGATCGAAGTATGATCGATCTATTGCTCAGCGTGTGCGGGCAAATGGGAGTCATCGCAATCACGTCGGCTTCGGGATGAATAAGAGGGCCGCCCGCGGAGAGATTATAGGCTGTCGACCCCGTGGGTGTCGAAAAAATGATGCCGTCGCACACATATTCGGTGATGAGTTCTTCTCCTGCATGCACCTCGAGTCGCACCAGGCGCGAACTGCCCTCGTCCTTCACCACGATGTCGTTTAAGGCCAGTTCCTTGGGCCCCTCATGAGTGCAACATTCGAGCAAGCGCCGGTGGGCGATGCGGTACTTGCCCGAGAGCAGTTCCTTGAACTGAGTGCGCGCCTCCTCGGCCGAAAGTGTCGTAAGAAAACCAAGCGAGCCGCGGTTCACTCCGATCACCGGCACCTGCTCGCGCGCCGCCTCGGATGCGAGACCAAGCAGCGTGCCGTCGCCTCCGATGGCGCAACAGGCATCGCACCCATGCAAGAACCCGGGCGGCAGGGGAAACTCGGTCGAGCTCTTTGTCTCCACTCCCTCGCGACGCGCAAGGTCCAGAAGATCCTGGCCGATATCGGGAGCGCCTGCCTTGTTGGCATTGATGACAAAGGCGAGTTTGCGAATGGGAGGCATCGAGGAGGCAAGTGAAGTGCCCAAACAGGCCTTCCTCAAGGCTGGAGTGAAGCATTGCGCCGCAGCCCGAGCAGATACTCGTGGTTGCCGTCGGCGCCCGTGATGGGCGAATCCATGCGGCCGATCTCCGATGCTCCGGGGAGTTCCTCCAGGGCGAATCGACGGATATCCTCAAACACCGACGCCCTTACGGCCGGATCTCGAATGACTCCCTTGCCCTTGTCGACCTCCGTCTTGCCCGCCTCGAACTGGGGTTTCACAAGCGCGATCAAGGAGCCCCCGTCTCGGACCAGTAGCCAGACTGCCGGCAGCACCTGCCTCAGCGAAATGAACGAAAGATCCATCACCACCAGATCGTACTCGGGCCGGGGCAAGGCGTCCGCCTTGAGATAACGGGCATTGACCTGCTCAAGATTCGTCACGCGGGAATCTCCCCTCAACCTTGAGTGCAGTTGTGCGCGCCCCACATCGACGCAGACGACATCCGCCGCACCCGCCTGCAACACGCAATCCGTGAAGCCTCCGGTCGAGGCGCCCACGTCAAGCACATGGGCTCCGCGCACATCGATCCGGTAGCCTTCGATGAAGGCGGAGAGCTTCTCGCCTCCCCGGCTGACAAAGCGGGGCGGCTGGTCGATGCCGATCGCGATATCGACGGGGTATTCCTTGCCGGGCTTGTCGAGGCGATCGGTCCCCCGCCGGACTCGTCCGCTCATGATCAGCGCCTTCGCCTGCGTCCGCGATTCGGCCAGTCCGCGTGTGACGAGGAGCTCATCAAGGCGTTGTTTATCGGATGGCATCGGGCGGGGCTGCGCGAGGTTCTTGTTTCGGGACTGGCTCGGTGGAAAACGGCCTATTTCAGCGTCGCGGCAAAGGCGGCGAAGGTGTCGAAGACCGGTATTCTCTTCTCGGCGACAATGGGCAGCGAGAGGGGGTCCACGTTCCCGGTCCTCACGGCGGCTGCGTTGACGCCGGCGGCAAGGGCAGCGCCGATGTCGGCGACCGAATCGCCCACCATGATGCATTGGCGCGGATCGAGCCGATACTTCGAAATCGCTTCAAGAATGAAGAGCGGCGAAGGCTTGCGGTAGGCCGAGGGATGATCGGGGGCCTCGGGAGCGATGCAGATCTCGTCGAACACGGGCCTCGAAAGGCCGATCTCCCGCTCCAGCCGTTCGTTCACCCGAAGAGCGTCCTCCATCGTATAGTAGCCGCGCCCGATCCCCGACTGATTCGTGAAGAGAAACAGCCGGTAGCCCAATTCCCGGGCCTTGCGCAGACCTTCGACCACGCCCGGGTAAAGCTCCACGCCGTCAGGGTCCGAGAGATAGACCTTGTCGACGATGAGAGTCCCGTCGCGATCGAGAAAGAGAGCCTTGGACATGTGTGAGAAAAGAAGCGAGGAGCGAGAAGATAGCGACATGAAGCCACTCTTGAGGAGATCCCTCATATGTCATTGGTAAAAAGCAACGCTACCTTATATAAGTGCCTTTTTCGTCTCCCGTGCGGGCTCGACCCAGCGCGACTAGTGTATCCAGTATTTCCTGCACATCATGGGGCTTGGCGCGGGTGAACAGTTTGGCCAACCCGACAGCGGCAAGGGGATGTTCGGCAGCACTGAGCGCGACTTCTACTGCCTTTGCACGTTCCGGAAGTGTTCGAGGCCAGATTACCTTGGACCTGCCACCGGCTTTACGATGTCGCTGGACTGACGATCCGTCAGCCTGTTCTTTGGGAGACCGAAGCTTCCCCAATACAGTGGATTTTGAGTCCGGTGCATTTCCAACAAGTTCGAGCTCAGCTTGACTCTCACGTTCGAACAATGGCTTTTGGTAGCCAGGGCGAAGCCAACGGGTGATGCCCTTCGCCTCCTCGGCGGCACGGGCTGCGTTAAGCGCGACGACGCGCTCCAGGATCTCGGCATCAGTCAAAGGCCATGGCCATCCATAAGCATCGGCAACCGCTGCATCGAGGTCGTCGTGGAGCTGGCGAAGCGTGGAGACGAGCGCGGCATCGTGGATGACATTGTCTTTCGGAGAAAGAACTTCCCCGGCGCGGACTTTCTCTAGTGTAGTGATGCGTAAATGACTATACATATGTTAGGCTGCCTTCTTCCGCCGCTTCGGTAGGGTGCAGCCTGGCTGGATTTGCTCCAAGCGTCGGCGGCAGCGTTCGATCTTGGCGAGGATATCCTCAGCCTTGGCCTGCCAGATGAATGGCTTTGGGTCGCGATTCCACACCGCAATGAAAGCCTCAATGGCGGTGATCAGATCGGGAACGCTCGCGAAGCTGCCGCGCCGCACCGCCTTGCCGGTCAGATCGCCAAACCAGCGTTCGACCAGGTTGAGCCAGCTCGAGCTGGTCGGAATGAAATGCACCTTGAAACGCGGATGGCGGGCAAGCCAGCGCTGCACTTGGGGGCTTTTGTGCGTGCCGTAGTTGTCGAGGATCAGATGAAGATCCAAGTCCGCCGCATACTCGGCATCGAGTTGACGCAGGAAACGCAAAAACTCCTGGTGGCGATGCCGCGGGAAGCAATGCCCGGTGACCTTGCCGGCCGCCACATTGAGCGCGGCGAAAAGCGTCGTGGTGCCATTGCGCACGTAGTCATGCGTCCAGGTGCCGCAACGCCCCCTCTTGATCGGCAGTCCCGGCTGCGTTCGATCCAGCGCTTGAATCTGACTTTTTTCATCCACGCACAGCACCACCGCGTTCTGGGGCGGATGCAAATAGACGCCCACCACATCCAGCAGCTTAGGGACAAACCGTGAATCGCGCGAGACCTTGAATGTCTCCTGCCGATGCGGCTGCAGCCCGTGCTCCTGCCAGATCCGACACACGGTGCTCGGGTTCACCCCTTGCGCCTTGGCCATTGTGCGCGTGCTCCAGTGCGTTTGGCCGTCCGGTTTGCTGCTCACCGTTGCTTCCACGATCTTTTGCGCCAGTCCAGGCCGCGGCTTGCGCCCGCGTCCTTCCGCCACCTCCCACAAACTTTCCGGCCCGCCAGCGACGAAGCGCCGTCGCCACAGTCGGCAGGTGTGCCGGTTGATCTTCAGTTGCTGCGCCAGTCCCGCATCATCCAATCCCGCCGCCTTGCCCAGGATAATCCGGCAGCGCAGCACCACCTGCTGCGGCGTGCCGTGCGCACGGAGCCAAGTTTCCAAGACGGCCTTTTGTTCTGCGGTTAGCGGCATTACCAGCGGAGGTCTGCTCATGCAGCCAAGCTGACACATGAAATTATTAAGTCTAGCTATTACTGCATCACTACACTAGGTGATTCAGATCACCAATCTGTCTTCCCTTCGCGCCTTTGCGTCCCTGCGCGAAAACGGATCGAAGCCCTTTTTTCTTGCCTTGGTTCTCCCTTCCCTTCGTCGCCTTCTGTAAAATCGGACCCGCCTCATGCGCCAACCCAATGCCTTGCGCCTAAATCATCGTTGACGCCGCCAAACAGGTATCCCGTCTTGTTGGGCGCACGTTTCACCCCGCCCATCTATGACCGACAATATCGGTTTTGATAATCAACGTTACCTGGAACAGCAAAGCGCAGCCATCCTCGATCGCGTCAAGCAGCTCGATGGACGGCTCTACCTCGAATTCGGAGGCAAGATCCTCTTCGATTTCCACGCCTCCCGCGTGCTGCCCGGCTTCCACCCCAATGTGAAGATGCAGCTTCTCCAGATGCTCAAGGATCAGGCCGAGGTCATCCTCTGCATCTTCGCCGGCGACATCGAAAAGAAAAAGATGCGCGCCGATTTTGGCATCCCCTACGACACCGATGCCCTCAAGACCATCGACGATCTCAAGGAACGTGGCATCACCATCCGTGCAATCGTCATCACGCGCTTCGACAACCAGCCCGCGGCTGTCTCCTTCAAAAACCGCCTCGAACGCCGCGGCCTGCGCGTTTACACCCACCGGGCCAGCAAGGGCTACCCCAACGATGTGGACATGATCGTGAGCGAAGAGGGCTACGGCTCCAACCCCATGATCGAAACGGAGCGCCCCATCGTCGTCGTCACGGGCCCCGGCCCAGGCAGCGGCAAACTCGCCACCTGCCTCAGCCAACTCTACCACGAGCACAAACGCGGCGTGAAGGCGCATTACGCCAAGTTCGAGACTTTCCCCATTTGGAATCTACCGCTTAAACACGAGATAAACGTCGCTTACGAAGCCGCAACCGCCGAGCTCAAAGACGTCAATCTCATCGATCATTACCACCTCGAAGCCTATGGGCAGACGGCGGTCAACTATAACCGCGACCTTGAGGCATTCCCCCTGCTCAAGCGTATCATCGAAAAGATTACAGGTAAGCCGTCCTTCTACAAATCTCCCACCGATATGGGAGTCAACCGAGCCGGCTTTGGCATCGTCGATGACAAGGTCTGCCGAACCGCCGCCACCCAGGAAATCATACGCCGCTATTACAACTATGCCTGCGAATATGCCATGGGACTCGTGGAGAAAGACACCGTGCAACGCCTTGAGCACATCATGGGCAACCATGGCCTCACCGTAAATGACCGCGTGGTGGTCTCCCATGCGCAAAGGGCGGCCCAAGAGTGCGCCGCCCAGGGCAAGGGAGCCGATGACATCTTCTGCGGCGCCGCCATCGAGCTCCACGACGGACGCATCATCACTGGCAAGAATTCCCAACAGATGCACGCCGCGTCCAGCCTGGTGCTCAACGCCATCAAGACGCTTTCCAATATCCCGGACTCCATCCACCTGCTCCCTCCGCTGGTCACCGCCTCGCTGGCGCACTTCAAAAAAGACGTGCTCAAAGGCAACATGATGAGCCTGGACCTGGAGGAAACCCTGATCGCGCTGAGCATCAGCGCCACCATGAATCCCTCTGCCACCAGCGCCATCGAGAACCTCAAGGAACTCTCCGGCTGCGAAGTACACCTCACGCACATCCCGACCCCGGGCGATGCGGCAGGCCTGCGCAAACTGGGCGTAAACGTCACCTGCGACCCCGCCTTTGCATCGAAGTACCTCTACATCAGCTAGCCTGAATTCGATGGGAAGCAAATGGGTACAGGCAGAATTGGGCCCGATATTTTGCCTGGGCGATTTGGGCGATTACCGATTCTATCTTCTATAGTAGCGGCTCCGTCGTTTTACGTGCCTGAGGCTTTTAGAAATCAAATAATTATCTTTTCTATAAATATGTTTCTAAAGCAGCAAGTAGTTTGATAATTATTATTAATGATATTTAAATCTCATCGTTTATCGTTTCACTACGATGCCTCGCCCTCCCCTTGATTCCACCCGCCTCACTTTGCTCCTCCAGACACAGGGAGCCATGGGTAGCCGCGCGATCAAGGAGTCGCTGCGCATCAGCCCGGCCACTCTGACGCGACTCGTGGCGCAGGTCGGATCTCCCATCGAACGGATCGGGGCGGCACGCAGCACCCGCTATGCGCTTCGCCGTTCAGTCCGGAGTCTCGGCAGTCAATGGCCCATTTATCGGCTTCGAAGCAATGGCCGACCCCAAATCTGGGGCGAGCTTCGCGCATTGCATGGCGGTTTTCGTTTTATCCCTCAGGTTCCCGCGCCAGCGTGGATGGAACGCGAGTACTCGAACGGCATCTTTCCCGGGCTTCCGTTCTTTTTGCAGGATGTGCGCCCGCAAGGCTATGTGGGCCGTGCGATCGGGCGCGATGTGCGGCTCCGGCTCGGCGTGCCGACTGACCCCAGGCTATGGACCGATGACGACCTCCTTTCGTATTTTCTCACCGAGGGCTGCGACGTGCAGGGTGATTGTGTCGTAGGCGACCGGGCCCTGGAGCAAGCACTGCGTGCCACGGAGGATCTGACCGGGGCTTCGATTGCGGACGCAGACCGCGTTCGTGCATACCCGGAACGAGCCGCTTCGGCTCAACGTGGCGAACGAGTCGGCTCATCCGCAGGCGGCGAACAACCGAAGTTCCTTGCCACTGTCCAACGCAGCACCGGCCATTTCCAATCGGTCATGGTCAAGTTTTCCGCCGCGGAGCCTTCGCCCGTATCCCAGCGCTGGGCTGATCTCCTCACCTGCGAACATCTCGCCGCCGAAACGATGCGCGCCCATCGAATCGTCTGCGCTTCCACTCAGATCCTTCACTCGGGCGGGCGGCATTTCCTTGAAATCGAGCGTTTCGATCGGATCGAGGCGGTCGGACGTCGCGGCCTGCTCTCTCTGGGCGCAATTGAGGATGCTTTCCTGGACAGCAGTTCCCCGGACTGGGCCGCGGCTGCCGTCGCACTGGAAGCGGCGGAATGGATCGCGCCAGACGAAGGGCGCACGCTTCGCTGGATCTGGTGTTTTGGGGATCTCATCGCCAACAGCGACATGCACCGGGCAAATGCCAGCTTCTGGTTTGACGACGAACTACCCTATCGGCTCACGCCAACCTACGACATGCTGCCGATGCTCTACGCACCCAGCGCGCATGGGGATCTGGGCGAAAGGGATTTCGCACCCCGGCCGCCGTTGGCCGGTGTGGCCGATGTGTGGAGCGATGCGGCGGCCGCGGCAGCGGAATTCTGGGACCGAGTCGATGCCGAGCCTCGCATCTCGGATTCCTTCCGCGAGATCGCCCGTCACAACCGCGAGGTGATTTATCGACTCGTGCGGCGGCTTGGCTGAGCCGCGAGCGGCCGACGCGCGAGGTCGATCCGATGGGGTCATCGCGCTGAACGTTGATTTCTGATGCGCACTGTCAGTAAAAGCGCCGGCGGGTGCTCATCTGAGCAAGGCGGAATAGCCAATGGGCAACGTCGTAACGGTAAGGAAAACAGTCGGTGCCATGCTGGATCTAGTTGGGCAGGTCTAGAAAAGAGGGGCTTTTAGAGTTTCCGCCATCCATCTCAATTTTGTACCCCATTTGTCGGTAACCTGCTGAACGACGCTGGAACATGGCTCGGGTCAGGGGACTATTATCGTCCAGATAGTCGTAAACCCGCGCAGGAGCCTTGCCGTCATGACTTCGATGTAGCCGACCCGCATACTGGATGAGCCTTCCTTTGAAGGACAGGGGCATGGCCAAGATTAAGGTGTCGAGCTGTGGCAGATCGAATCCTTCCCCAACAAGTGAAGCCGTGGCCAGCAAAGCAAAGGGTTGTTCTTGCAGGTAGTGAGCATCGATTTTCGCGCGGATCTCTTTGCGGGCTTTCTTACCGACGCCACTTTCCATCCTATAAAGAGAGACTCCTTGGGCTCTGGGCTGCGTCTTGAGTGCCTCTTCAATTTTGTCCAGATAGGCTCTCCGATCCGCCAGAATCAGAGGGCACCGACCTTCTGTGAGGCAGTTACAAATATCCGAAACGATCAGTTCAAGGCGTCCTTGATCCGCTACCAAGGCATTCCAGACTTCATGGATGGCAGGTTGCACGGGGCTTAGAGGTAAGGCGATCGAGCTTAGCCTGACGAAAACGACACGGTCTGCCTCCATATTCTCCACAGGTTTTAAGGTATGCCTAATCGGGCCACACTGCAGGAAGAGAAGTTTCTCAAGTTTGTCTTTTCGATGAGGAGTCGCAGTGAGTCCGATGATGTGTCGAGCAGGACAGGCTTTAAGCAGCAGTTCAAAAGAGGCTGCAGGTACGTGATGACATTCATCGACAATGATCAAACCGTAGCCGGAGAAAGCTGCCGCGTAGTCCGTAACC
>JBAZHQ010000045.1:0-16646 GCA_041652235.1 Opitutaceae bacterium
CTTTCATCGTCTGCCACGCGAGCGCGGCCCCGGGGTCGAGAAAGGCTTTACGACCATGGTGGTCAATTCCGACCGGCACCAAAACTTTCGCCTCCTCATAGCGCGGCATTCGCACGGCGTAGTCTGGGGGCCTCGGGAATCATGATTGTATTCCTTGGTAAGCCGTTGAGTCGCCCAGGGTCTTCATTACGGCAGCAAAAAGTGGCCGTACGCTCGAGACAAAGCAAGTGAGAGCTGGATTTGGCCTGGCTATCGGCAACCGGCTTTGGGCGGTCTGCCAAATCAGGCAAGATTCGGCAGATGCCGATAAGCTGACAACCGATAGTCGGACATCCCCCTTACGCCCTAAACCTGGGCAAGATAAAAATCACCTACCTTGGCGTTGAAACGAGCGGGACATCCCTTGGCAGGCTTGTACCAGATCCGTGCAACCAAAACGACTTCGGGTGACTGTGTTTCTCCCACCTTCAAATCTTTTTCAATCCCTGCAAGAAAGCTACGCCCAGTCAGGTCAGCGCGTTCAAGCAACATAACCATTCCTTTATTCATCTTGGTTAAAACCTTAAGGGGCATGTGGATTTGTATCTATAATATGCGCACTCAAGCACCGATCGCTGGGGGCTGGAACGAGCTATCTGTAAAAAAGATGTCAATTCAACGCCTAGATCGGCTTCTGCTGCTGTTTGCCTTAGATAAATGAATCTAGAATCGTTGGTATTAGCCGTCTTGATGCTCTCGTTAAGTTTTCCGTATCGCGAAGCGCTCAACTATGACAAATGCCCACGGCACACCGGATCATTCCGGTTCACATGATGCAGTGGTGCGCTGAGGCGGTGTTTTCGCCCGTCTCAGCTCAGTCTTCTTCCGTGGAGTTGATGAGCTTCGGGGCGTAAGCCTGGCCGGTGAGGGCGGCAAGCTTCTCCTCGAAGTCGGCTTTTTGGAGGGCTGCGATGATCTGTTCGATCTGGCCTTCCATGATCTGCGGAAGGTTGTAGAGGGTAAGGCCGATGCGATGATCGGTGACGCGGTTTTGAGGGAAATTGTAGGTGCGGATGCGCTCGCTGCGATCGCCGGTGCCGATCTGGTTTTTACGTTGAGTGGCGTACTTGGATTTCTCCTCATCCTCCTTGAGCTTGAGAAGGCGAGAACGGAGCACAGCCATGGCTTGGGCCTTGTTCTTGATCTGCGAGCGACCGTCGGCGCAAAAGACCATGAGGCCGGTAGGCTTGTGGATGATGCGCACAGCCGAGTCGGTCGTGTTCACGCCCTGGCCGCCGGGGCCGCTGGCGCGCTGCACGGTGATCTCAAGATCCTGGGGATCGATCTGCACGTCAACCTCCTCGGCCTCGGGCAGCACGGCGACGGTGACGGTGGACGTGTGGATGCGACCGTTGGCCTCGGTAAGGGGAACGCGCTGCACACGGTGCACGCCGCTCTCGAACTTGAGCTGCTTGTAAACATCCTGGCCGGTGATGAGGAAGATGGATTCCTTCAAGCCGCCGCGCTCGCTCGGGCTGGTGCTCATGGGCTGCACCTTCCAACCGCGACCGTCAACGTACTTCATATAGAGGCGAACGAGCTCGGCTGCAAATAAGGCAGCCTCCTCGCCACCGGTGCCGGCGCGCACTTCCATGACCGTGTTGCGCGAATCCGAGGGATCGGGCGGGATCATGGCATTGAGCACAATGGCCTTGAGAGAGGCGATCCGGCGCTCCAATTCGGGAATTTCGGCGGCGTAAAGCTCCTTCAGTTCGGGATCGGCGGCGGGATCTTTTGCGAGGGCAATGGCTTCGGCCAGCTCGCGCTCGGTTTTTGCATGGGCGTCATAATCGGCAACAAGCTGACCCAGGCGTTGATGTTCGCGGGAAACCTCGGTTGCACGCCTGGGATTGGAGTAAAACGAAGGCTCCGCCATCTGCGCGGCGAGTTCATCAAGGCGCATCCTGAAGAGGGCAATATCTGGCAGTTTATCCATGCGAAGCCGTTGAGATGAACCATGAAGGCGCGAGGCCGCAATCAAAGAAGCCGGCAGCCAGAGGCCAGACGCCAGAATCCAGAGGCCAACGGTCGGACGGTGGTGCTCTGCTGGCCAGCAGAGCACACAGTGGCGGCAGAGCCGCCTCGGTGGCCGCGACGCGGCACGGTAGCGACAGGATGTCGCCTCAGTCGGACGGTCGGAAGTCGGTGCAAACCTACACCGCTGAGTCGAAGTCTCCATGACATAGGGGAAGCGTCTCCCAAATGCGCGAAGTTGAGATATTGTGTCACTGCAGGACCTTCGGGACGCCGAATATCGGAAGTCGATACCGAACCCATACTCTCGCTTCGAAACCCTCGTTAAACGGGAAAAACTTGCTCCCTTACGCTCCCGCAAACGGCCACGTTTTCTGCCACCAGGCGGCGGCCACGGCGAGGAGACAAATCAATACAAGGACCAGGTAGATCCGCCGGCGCAGCTTCTTTGCGGACTTATCGGCGTAGGGATCGGTCAGCAGGAGATGGGATCCCTGCGGTCGCACGGCCTTGTCGGTAAGGGCGGAACCGAAGGGGATGTTGATCTTCACTCGGCCGTTGATGGCCCAGCCATTCGCCTCGAGAAGAGGTCCCAGGTTGCGCTGGCGCAACTTGAGCCAGGCGATGATCATGGCAGGACCTGAAATAAGGACGATCATGCCGACAACTCCAAGCGGCATCCACATGCCCAGGCCGAAGAATGCCTGGAGGAGAGCGCCGAGGGCGGCGGTGATGCCGCCTACAGCGACGCCCATCGCGGCGACAGTGCCGACGTCAAACTTCGGCTTCTGCTCGGGAGCCTTGCCTGTCGATGCCGCTACCCCTGCAGCAGTGGCCGCACCCTGCAATTTCCCCGAGGATTCAGCGTCGGCGGCGGCGGCCCGCTTCGCCACCTGCTCCTCGACGAAACGAATGACGCGCTTGTAGGGGGACCAGAAGGCCTCGCCGATGCTGATGGGATTATCCACGGCCTTGACGATCGTGGCGTCCCAGTCCTTGCCTGCACGATCATAGAACACGCCGTTGCGGCCGACAAAGAGGTAATCGCTGTCGCCCTGGGTGAAACAGGCGGCGATGGTCATCGGAGCCGAGCCCGAGCGCCTGCATTCGACGTAGGCGATATACACTTTGCTCATCACAGCCATCGCGGAATGAGCACCCAGGTTTTCCACCCGGATGCAAAGCTCGGTTGAGCGGCTATCGAGATAAAGCACGCCGGCCTGGAAAATTGAGTGCCGGTCATTCGAGTAGAAATCGAAGAAATTGATGAAATTCTGCAGCAGGCATCTCAAATCGCGACTGTAGCGCAGCAATCGCTCGACGGCGGTGATGGCCTCAAAGTCGGGCGCGACGGCCAGATCCCGGGCAATGAGGGCCGAAATGGCTTCCTTTGCACCGCTCGCAAGAATCTCCTTGGCGCGGGCAAGCCCCAGTTTCTCGACAGCCTCTCCCTGCTTGGCCGCCTGCCATGCCAGGCAGGGCTCGACCTTCGCGACAAGCGCGATCCATTCCGCCTCTGACAGAGAAGTCTTGCCCTCTCCGTATAAAGGCGTGACGGCGTCGCGTCTCAGGGCATCCAAGGCGCCCGCCCAGGCGGGATTCACTCCGGAGCACAGGGGCAGCGATGCGCCGACCGCTATCCAGGCAAGGGGAAAGGCCGTGAACTCGGAAGCGGTCCGGGTCAAGTCCTTGCCAGCAAGGGCCAGGAAATCCGCCTCGGAGCGGTTGAGAGCCAGCGATGAACGGGAATCGAAGGCGACAAGCCTGCAACGAACGAAGAAATCATCCGCCTTCGAGCGCAGGGCCTGCACGGCGGCCGCCGCCCCGGCGGTCTGCGCCCCTAGTGTCGCGACATCGGGACTGCCGCTCTTTTCAGCCCAGGAAACGTAGGCTGCAAGCTCGGCGAAAAAGCTTTCCGTCTTCGCCAGGGAAACACCTCCCTTGCCGCTGCGGTCGGTCTCGGCCCCCAAACAGGTCACGATATCCCCGATCACTGAAGCCGTGAAGGGGTCGGAGGAGGAAAACGGAGGCACGATGCCATCGCCGTTGAATTGCGTGGAGGCAAAAACCTTTGCGATGTCGGTAACGTCCTCAAGCGCGACGATTGTCGTATCCGATTTCCCAAGACTAGCCACTATCTGGCGGGCTGAAGCCAGCACAGCCCTGCCATCGGGAGTGGAATCGTCGATGGCAGCCAGAGACAGGCAGGCTTCCCCTTTGAGCAGCTGCCCCGCGTCCTTAAGGCGATGCGCCGCCCATTGCACGGCAGCCAGCAATTCGAGCACGCGGATGCGGCCATCCTTGTCGGTGTCGATCCAGTCGAGGGTTTTCTCGTCGATTTCGAGGCCCTTCACCGGGCAGCTAAGCGCCACCCACAATTTCGGATCAAGCTCGTGGAGATGGAGCAAGTCCTCACCTGTCTCGATTGAGACCTGATCCAGACCGCCGATCCTATAGAATTTCCAGGCATGGGACGACATGGGGCTGCTCATGGGTGTTCTTGGTTAGGCCCAAGATTCTTTTAAGAAAGATGCAAAAACGCAAACAAATGCCTGTTTTGGCGTTATCCCAGACCGGGCTCAGGCTTTCTCGCGATTGTCCAGGGCGTCCCGGATCTCCTTGAGCAATTCATTTGCGGCGTAGGGCTTCTTTATAAGCTTCCATGAAGGATCCGGAAGTTCGTCAGTGTCAGTGATTCCTTCAGCGTATCCCGAACAAAGGATCACCGGTATATCCGCTTTCATGGAGAGCAACCGGCGCGCAGCCTGCAAGCCCCCGAGACGCGGCATGATGACGTCGAACACCGCGATCTCTATGGAATGCAGGTTTGCAGCCGCTACCTGACACGCCTCTTCTCCATCCGCCGCCAGAAGCACTCGGTAGCCATAGCGGGCAAGGAGAGAGTGCGTGGCATGCCGGACGCCGGCATCGTCCTCCGCCAAAAGCACAGTTTCGTGCCCGCTCTGGCGCTGGAAGGCCCGCATCTCCTCCCGTCCCTTAAGCAAGGCGCTCTCCTCCTCGGAAACGGAAATCGAGGGCAGGCAGACAAGAAAGACGGTTCCCTGTCCCGCCTTGCTATCGACCTGGATGAATCCCTCGTGCTGATGCACGATACCCTGCACGACGGAAAGGCCGAGGCCGGTTCCCTGCCCGACGGGCTTGGTCGTGAAAAAGGGTTCGAAGATCCTTTTGATAGTGGATTCATCCATGCCGATGCCCGTGTCGGCGACCGCTATCTCGACATAGCGTCCAGGCTTGCGGCTCAGGGCGCCCGTCGTCTCGTCCGCAGCGTGGGTGACATTGCGAAGTTTCAGGCTTAGTCGGCCTCCATGCGGCATGGCATCGCGGGCATTTACACAAAGATTAAGCATCATCTGTTCGATTTGTCCCACATCGGCGCGCACATGGTCCAGGTTGGATTCAGCGGAGAATTCGATCTGGATATGCTCGCCGATGATGCGCCGGATGAGCTTGATCACGTCCGCCACGACATGAGCCGGATCGAGCATGGCAAACTGAAGCGTCTGGCGCCGGCTAAAGGCGAGCAGTTGTCGAGTGAGCGCAGTCGCACGGACTGCGGCCTGCTGGATCTGATCGAGGTATTCGGCCATCTCCGAGGGCGATGACTGTGGCTCCTTGGCAAAAGTGGTATTGGCGTGGATGACCTGGAGGATGTTGTTGAAGTCATGGGCAATGCCGCCCGCCAGTTTGCCTATTGCTTCCGTGCGCTGCGCCTGGCGAAGAGACTCCTCAAGTTGCACCTGTGCGGTGACATCGCGCTTGACGCCGACGAAGCCCTGCACGCGCCCATCCTTTTCCAAAAGCGGCGTGATCGTGGCATCCTCAACATAGAGCTCCCCATCCTTGCGCTTATTATGGAAGCGCCCGGTCCATGTTTTTCCGGAGAGGATGGTGTCCCATAACTCCTGGTAGAAAACGGCATCCTGATGCCCGCTTTTCAAAATCCTGGGTGTTTTCCCCAGAACTTCTTCACGCGAGTAGCCGGTGACCTTCTCGAAAGCCGGATTCACGTACTGAATCGCTCCATCGATATCGGTGACGATAATCTCCTCGGCAGACTGTTCCACTGCCGTGGCCAGGCGCTGCTCCGTCTCCTGGGCTTTCATGCGCTGGGTGATGTCGAGAGCCACGCCAATCGCTCCGATAACCGCACCGTTTGGCCCGATGCGCGGAGCATGGTGCGTCTCGAACCAGGTGCCGCTCAGCCTGATCACGTGGCTCCCCTCTTCGCCTGCGAGAGCCCGCCTGGTATGATCCATGAACGAAGGATGGTTTCGGTAAACATCGTAAACGCTCTGCCCCACGACTTGGCCGGGATGAAATTTCAGCGCTCGCAACCCGGATCCGAGGGAATGAGTAAAAACGCCCTGGGTATCCACGGCCCAAAGGACAATAGGCGCGTTGTCGAGCACAGCACGCAGATGCTCCTCTGCGCGCCTCATATCAGACATGTCGCGTCCTTCGGGGAGAAGATAAATGACCTTTCCTGCTTCGTCGAAGATCGGTTTGATCGAGAAATCAATGGCCCGGAGCTCCCCGTCAGGCGTGCGATGGTGAGCCTGAAAGCGCACACACTCCCCTTTTGCAGCCAGGGAAACAGCATCGCTCACGCGCTTTTGCTGTGCAGGATCGTGGGTCCACCAGGGGCATTCCCAGAAAAGGCGCCCTGCCACATCGGACAATTTTGCATCGATAAAACGCAACGCCGTAGCATTGGCCAAAACAACGGTTCCCTTTGTATCAAGCAGGCCGGTGAGCTGGAAGGTCTGGGCGAAAATCGCCTGCAGCTTGCTCTCGCTGGCCTTTAACCGGTCGGTCGCCCTGCGCCGTTGAACGATGTTCAAGGCGAGCATAAACACGAAGCCGCCGAGCAGCAGGATGACGGACAGGGTGATCCAGACCAGATTCTTGTACTGCCGATAAAAGGAGAACGGCTCATTGATGATGACCGAACCCTTGGGGATATCGCTCTTCCCAATTCCATATCGCTGCATCGCTATGGCGTCGAAGGTGCACTTCGATGCGGATTGTGTCACGACAGGCAGGGACAATGCAGGAATGCCGGCGATGATCCTTGCGGCGAGTTCCCCGGCGACGGCGCCATGTTCGAAGCTATCCACCGTGACCACGCCAGCGATGCCGTCCCCAAGCATCCAATGCGAGTTGCCGAAAATGGGAACCCGGCTCCGTTTCAATGCCCGGGCCAGATCTTCCTTGAGCACCACTTGCCCCGCCTTGTTTTTCCAGTACGACAGAAGAAACGCAACGGAGTCGTCAGGCAATCCGGCAAGTTTCGCGCCCAGTTCCTCGGCATTCGCGCATTCGATCGTCCTCAAGCCGACATTTGGCAGCGCCATCGCGCAATCCGAGAGAAGATGAGCGTATCCTTTGTCGGCGGAAGGCCCCTGATCGCTGATGACATGGATGGTCTTCAATTGCGGACGCATCCGGCCGATGCTCCTGAGCAGACTGATCTGCTCGTAAGCTCTCACGACACCCGTAACGTTGAGATTTCGGAATTTCCCTTCCCTGGCGAAGGCGCTCGCTCCGTAGAAAACAATGGGAACGTGTTTCCAGACATCCTCCTGATGCTTCAGGGCGAAATCCAAGGCATCATCCCCGGCTGCGATGACCAGCGACAACGGTACGTTCGCATACTTCGCACAAAGCATCGCCTGCATGGCGTCGAGATATTCCTTCGATGTACAGGTCTTCGCGTCGAGATATTCGTAGCGTAACTTCAGACCTTCATTCTGCGGCAAGCGGGAAATGCATCCCTCGCGAAACCTCGCCGGTGTCTGGGTCGGGCCGTAGGAATGGAGAAAAACAATGGAAGGTCGCTCATCGACCGTTCCTGCGCCATAGGAGCGCAGGCACATCGCAATGGAGACAAGAATGATCCATCTTAACCGTGTGCGCCTGTGAATCATCGGGTATCTCGTTCTCAGCCACGCTATAACCACGATACCGGGCTGAAAGAGGGGGCTCTCATAAACAATTGGGGATTGGGGAGATCACGCAGGCTAGCGACGCCTGTCGAAAGTCAGCAACACAAGATCCGGCTTATAGTAGAAATAAGTAGTGGTAACGCATATGCTTGTCCGAGGAGACTGCTCTACCCGGCTTCCTGTATCTGGGATCTGGCAACCGAACTCCGTTTTTCCTTGGCCCGGGCAATAAAGGCGGCAAAACGCCGGACATGCCGTCGAAACCCATTCCGGGCTCCACGGGCGAAGTGCTCACCTGTCTGCCCTCGCCCTACATACCCCACTCAGCCACAGGTCTGCTCTATCTGCCCCGTTTTTTGGCCAAGTGCAGCTACGTGAAAGAGCACGGCTCCCTACCCGCCAGTTACGCCAAGAATTTCAAACGCGGCATCGATCGTTTTCTCTGTCTCCATCTCGGGATCAACCCGGACGATGTGGAAAAGATCGTCCGCGAGTCATCCGACGATGCCGAGATCGATCGACGCCTGCTCGCCATGCTCCCTGTGGAATTGCGGGTGGCAAAATGGAATCGGAACCTCGTGCAGAAAGGAATGACTCCTGCAGGGCAGGAATTTCTGAAGGAAGCGCTTACAGCCATGGGATGTGCCGACCGGGCTGATGACATCCGGAGCGTTCCCGACCTGATCGATTTCGACGAAGGACGGATCGAATAGTCCTGCGGTCTGCGTGCGACCACGTTTTGTCGGCAATGCGTAAGGTCCAGCGTTGATTTCTGCGAAGCCAACCTCACAGTTTCCGCCATGGTCAAAGGCCAGAGAGTCGTCTGTATCAACGATACCTTTTCCGAATTCATCCGGGCTATCTATCTTCAGCTCCCGGTAAAGGGTAAAACCTACACAATCCGTGAGGTTTTTCTGGGGCGGGAAAAGATCGTGAAAGGCGGCGACTCCGCGACCGTTGGCATCCTGCTTCACGAACTTCATAATCCTCCTGATCCTTTCCACATGGGACAACAGGAGCTTGGTTTCACTTCCGAACGTTTCGCTCCTCTCGAAGAAGCTCCCGCCGAACAGGCTGAGGAAGAGGAAATGCTAGTCATTGGCAATGGCATGGGCCACGGAATGAACTGATCGAAAGAAGGCCGCAGGTTAAAGCCTACGACCCTTCCTGCCAGTCGAATTGATTACGAGTCCCCCCTGATCCTTTCCCGTCGAAGGCTTCCTTTTCATAACCTGTCCCTGTAAGACTCATCCAGCCACCTTTACTTAGCCACCACGATATCAATCTCTCCATTATTAACTTAGATGATTGTTACACGTGCTAGATACTTCAGCGCTGAGAAGTTATACGACTAAAGAAGTCCACGTGTTGACTTGGGAATGAGTCTCAGTCTTCTACATTCATGTCCGCTTCCTATTCCAAGAGATCCCAACCCGTCCGAGTGCGTCTTTCCGATCTGGAGAGCGGCGAAAAGGGACGGGTATGCGATCTCCAAGGGGAAGCAAACCTGTGCTCGCGACTCCGAGAAATGGGATTCTGCGAATCCGCAGTCGTAGAAAAGGTATGCGGTGACTACACGCTCTTGTGTCAGGTCTGCGGCACGCGTATCGCATTGAATGAGCAGGTGGCCAAAAATATCGTTGTCGAGAAAATCGGCTGATCATGCGTTCGCCAGTCTACGCCATTGTGGGCAACCCCAATTGCGGGAAGTCCACCCTCTTCAATGCGCTCACTGGCCTGAAGCAGAAGATCGGCAACTATCCTGGCGTCACGGTCGAGAAGCACGAGGGCATCGTGTACTCCCAACACGGGCAGCCGATGAAGGTGATCGATCTTCCCGGCGCTTACTCCCTGGCGGCGCGCTCACCCGACGAGGCGGTGACGCGCGACGTGCTGTTGGGAAGGCGCGCTGACATTAAGCAACCGGACCGCATCGTTTGCATCGTCGATGCCACCAACTTGGAGCGGCATTTGTATCTCGTGCATCAGGTGCTCGACCTGGGGCGCCCTACAATTCTGGTCCTCAACATGATGGACCTTGCCGAGAAAGCGGGTGTGCACCTGAACGTCGGCAAACTTGAGAATACCCTGGGCATTCCCGTGATTCCTTGCGAAGCCGTAAACGGCAAGGGCCTCATCGAGCTGCGGCTCGCCATGAGCCGCCAGGATCTGCCGCTTTCCAAACATCGCTGGGATGTTCCGGCGGAGATAGCCCCCGCCGTCGCCGAGTTGCAGGCTTCGCTGGTGGATAACGACGGCAAGGCTCCGTTGATCGCCCGCGCAGAAGCGCTTATCCTTCTTACCGACAACGACAGCGTGCGCGTAGCCGGATCAGTCCCTCTGCATGCGCGCACCGCCGATATTCTCCAACACTGGAAAGAACGCTGGACGAAAGCCGGCACAGACTGGTCGGCCTCGCTTGTCCAATCGCGCTATCGGGAAACCGCGCGCCTGAGCACAGACGTGATCGAACGCCGCCCATCCGCCGCATCGTCGAATGGAAACCGAAGCGACCGCATGGATGCCGTGCTCACCCATCCCATTTGGGGTTGGTGCGTCTTCCTGGCGGTCATGTCGTTGCTATTCTTCAGCATCTTCTCGCTCGCCGAGTTCCCGATGAACTGGATCGACGGGCACGTCTCATCGCTGGCCGACTGGATCAAGGCGTCGATGGCTCCGGGCGATCTTCGCGATCTGATCACGGACGGTGTCGTTCACGGAGTGGGCAGCGTGCTGATATTCCTGCCACAGATTCTCATCCTGTTTCTCTTCATCGGTCTCCTGGAGAGCAGCGGCTATATGGCCCGCGCCGCGATGCTCATGGACCGGCTCATGGGGAAAGTCGGACTGAGCGGCCGCGCCTTCATCCCCCTGCTGAGCTCCTATGCCTGCGCCATTCCCGGAATCATGGCGACGCGTACCATCGAGAACAAACGCGACCGGCTGGTCACCATCCTGGTCGCGCCCCTAATGAGCTGCTCCGCGCGCCTCCCCGTTTATCTCCTCATGATCGCGGCGTTGGTCCCGGGCAATAGTATCCCAGCCTCCACGAAGGCGGGCGTCATGTTTCTCATGTACACCCTCGGCACGGGCTCCGCGCTGGGCTTCGCGTGGCTCTTCAAGCGCACCATCCTCAAAGGCGACGCCTCTTTGTTGATCATGGAAATGCCCCCTTATCAGGCGCCTTCCGCCGGGCAGATTTTCAGCCAGATGGTGGAGCGCACCTGGGCGTTCGTTTACCAGGCAGGCACGGTCATCCTCTGTCTCTCGGTGCTTCTCTGGGCGCTCACCGCCTATCCCAAGGCGCCTCAAGGCTCCACACCTCGACAACAAATCGAACATAGCTTTGCAGGCGCGGCAGGCCGGATTCTCGAACCCGTCATTAAACCGATCGGCTTCGACTGGCGCATCGGAATCGGGCTGGTCAGTTCCTTCGCAGCACGTGAGGTTTTCGTGAGCAGCATGGGCGTGATCTTTAACGCCGACGATAACACATCCGCCAACAGTATTCCACTCAGGGAGGCAATGCGCTCCGCGAGATGGCCGGATGGCCGCATGCTATTTACTCCGCTCGTAAGCCTCACCTTGATGATCTACTACGTTTTCGCCATGCAGTGCCTAAGCACCCTGGCAGTGGTGTATCGCGAAACACGATCCATCGTATGGCCTCTCGTGCAGACCGCTTACATGACCGGGACCGCGTGGATTGTCTGCTTCATCATCTACCAAGGTGGTCGCGCCCTCGGTTGGTAGAAACCTATCATGAACTCACTGTCTCAATCCCTACTCGCCATGGCGCTGGTCGCCGCCGCCGGTTTATGGCTGCTGTTCCTTGCCATTCGGAAGAGAAAGAAGCCCGGTTGCGCAGGAGGATGCGGCTGTCACGCGTCAACGACCCAGGGGAGGGCTCCAAATCCTACACGCCGGTGATGAGGATTGAAGGTTTGTCGCTGCTTCCGCCACGCAGGAGTTCTTCCGAGGGATCATTAAATGTAGGAGCCTGCTTGCACGCGATTGTCCGTCATTCGAATGCCAATCGATCGCCTGCAAGCAGGCTCCTACATCGAAACCACCTAACAGGCTCACCTCTCCGCAGATTCCGCAGCGGCAAGATTGCAGAGGACGCGGACTTTCTCATAGTCAGCCGTGTCTCATGCTCGGACGCCCCTGATACCTGTCTCGCGAGGCACCCTCAACTCCGCAACTTTCAAGATATGCATCACGTCACTTCTTCAGCAATCGCGTCGTCCCGCCTGTGGAAGATATCTGCCCTGGCCGCAACATCACTCGCCGCAGCCTTCCTCCTGACCCCAGGCTGCACGCGACAGCAGAACGCCTCGAACGGAGAACTTGTCCTCTCCGGCAACATCGAGGTCGTCGATGCGCAGTTGGGGTTCAAGATCGCAGGTCGAGTCTCCGAACGCTTGGTTTCCGAGGGGCAACCGGTCAAGGCTGGGCAGCTCATCGCCCGCCTGGAAGACGCGGAACAGCGCGATCAGCTTGCCCTGCGGCGCGCCGAGCTGGCGCAAGCCGAGGCGGCACTGGCCGAGCTGGAGGCCGGCTCGCGGCCCCAGGAAATCGCCACCGCCGAAGCGACCCTTAGGAGCGTCGAAGCGGACCGCGACCGCGCCAAGCTCGACTTCGTGCGCCAGGAGGACCTGCGCAAGAAAGACGTCATCGCAGACCGCGATCTGGAAGTGGCAAATGCCCTCATGAAGGTCGCCGAAGCCCATGTGGCCGAAGACTCGCAGAAGCTGTTGCTCGTGCGCGAGGGCCCCAGGCAGGAGACGATCCGACAGGCACGCGCGAAGGTGGATCAGACACGCGCCTCGGTCGCTCTCGCCACAACGATTCTCGATTACACAAAGCTGTTTTCCCCTCTCAACGGCGTCGTCCTCTCTCACCACGTGGAAGCGGGTGAGTTCTTATCTCCCGGCACACCGGTCGTCACCGTGGCCGACACGATTCACACCTGGGTGCGCGCCTATTTGAACCAGACCGATCTGGGCCGGGTGCGCCGCGGCCAGAAACTCGTGGTGAAGACCGACAGTTTCCCGGGAAGAGATTTCGAGGGGACGGTGTCCTTCATCTCTTCCGAGGCCGAGTTCACGCCGAAGACGGTGCAGACCCCGAAAGAGCGCGTGAAACTGGTCTTCCGGATCAAGGTCGATATCGACAATCCCAAGGACGAGTTGAAACCCGGCATGCCCGCCGACGTGATCGTGCCCGCCGTTCAATAAGGTGCGACCGCGCTCCGCACGCCGTACCATGCCCGCCATCGTCACAGAGGGATTGAGACGCAGCTTCGGCGATCTCGTCGCGGTGGATGCGCTCGATCTCCAGGTTGAAGAAGGGGAGATCTTCGGTTTGGTCGGCCCCGATGGCGCGGGGAAGACGACCATCATGCGCATGCTGACCGGCATTCTTGAACCCAGCGCGGGACGCGCCGAGGTGGCCGGATGCGATGTCGCGCGAGACTCCGAGAAGCTTAAGGAGAGTATCGGCTACATGAGCCAGCGCTTCGGTCTCTATTCGGACCTTACGGTGACCGAGAACATCCTTTTTTACGCCGACATCTATGGAGTCCCAAAACGCGAGCGCACGGAGCGCATCGAGCGACTGTTGGGATTCAGCAACCTTACCCCCTTTAAGCAGAGACTGGCGGGAAATCTATCCGGCGGCATGAAACAGAAGCTCGGCCTGGCATGCGCCCTGATCCACACGCCGCGGGTTCTCTTCCTCGACGAGCCCACCAACGGCGTCGATCCCGTGTCGAGACGTGATTTCTGGAGGATACTCTACCAGCTCGTGCGCGAAGGCGTCACGCTGTTCGTCTCCACGGCCTATCTCGACGAAGCGGAACGCTGCAATCGCCTCGTGCTTCTCAACCAAGGCCGCCTTCTGGCCGTGGGAACACCCGCAGAGGTGAAGTCGATGATGTCAGGCACGCTGATAGAAGTGCGCAGTTCGGCCCCCCGGCGCACGGCGACGCTGCTGCGCGCCGAGTTGACCGACGCAACCGTGGGGCTCTTCGGCGACCGCGTGCACGTGGCCGCCAAAAACGCCGTCGCAACCGAGATCCGGATACCGCAGATCATCCAGGGCGCCGGTTTCGAACTGGTGTCGCTGCGCGTCGTCGAGCCTTCGCTGGAGGATGTGTTCGTCTCGGTGCTTGCCCGGCAGGATGAACCCCGGAAACGCAGTTGAATGGCCACAAAAAACACGAGAAACACCAGAACTAAGACATATAGGATTCTTTGGGTTCACCCTGACGGTGAACACTCTGAAAAACTCATGAATTCACTTACTTATTATTTTTGTGGTTATTGTGTTTTTAGTGGCGATTCAGTCTGCGGAATTAAGGATGAGGGCTCCCGGCCGGAGGACACGGCTCGCGTCACCTAGGAACCAGCCATGCGCAATCCCATTACCGACTCAGGCGAGATTGTCGTGGAGGTAAAGAACCTCGAACGGGATTTTGGCAGCTTCAAGGCCGTGGCAGGCATCTCGTTCTCGGTGCGAAAAGGAGAGATCTTCGGTTTCCTCGGACCTAACGGCGCCGGAAAATCCACGACCATCCGGATGCTCTGCGGCCTGCTCGCTCCCACCTCGGGCACCGGAACCGTCGCGGGCCTCGACATCGTGCGCGATACCGAGCGCATCAAGACGCGCATCGGTTACATGAGCCAGAAGTTCTCGCTCTACGATGAACTCACCGTCGAGGAGAACATCGATTTCTACAGCGGAATCTACCGGCTTCCGAAGGAGAAGAAGACATCCCGGAAAGACTGGGTCCTTTCCATGGCGGGTTTGCTGGAACACCGTCATGCGCGCACAAGCACTCTCTCGGGCGGCTGGAAGCAACGCCTGGCCCTTGGCTGCGCGATCCTTCACGAGCCGCCGATCCTCTTCCTCGACGAGCCCACCTCGGGCGTGGATCCCAACAGCAGACGCCAGTTCTGGGATCTCATTTATTCGCTCTCCGAACAGGGCGTGACCGTGTTTGTGACCACGCACTACATGGAGGAATCGGAGTACTGCGACCGGCTTGGAATCATCTACCGCGGAGAACTCATCGCATCGGGAACACCGCGCGAACTGAAGACCCAGCATATGTCCGAGGTCGTGATGGAGCTCGAGTGCGAGAGTCCGGCGGAGGCGATGGAGACTCTCGAACGCCTTCCCGAAATCAAAGAAGTGGCGTTGTTCGGAAAAGGGCTCCACGTCGTCGCACCCGATGCGGGGCTCGCCGAAGCCGCGATCCGCGCCGCGCTGCCCAAATCGGGCCACAGGATCGATCGGCTTGAACGCATCACTCCCACGCTTGAGGACGTCTTTGTCTCGCTGATCGAAGCGCGCGACCGGTCCGGGTCGCCGCAGGAGGTGGTGAGCCGATGAACCTGCGCCGCACATGGGCGATTGCCCGCAAGGAAGCCCTTCACATCCGCCGCGATCCCCGCAGCCTGATACTCGCGATCGGCATCCCAATGATGATGCTCCTGCTCTTCGGCTACGCGCTCACACTGGATGTGGATCGGGTGCCGCTGATCGTTTGGGACCAGAGCGGCACGCCCGCGAGCCGCGACTTTATCGCCCAGTTCACCGGCTCCCGTTATTTCATCTTTGCCGGAGCGATTTCCAATTACCGAGCATTGGGAAAGGCGATCGACACCCGCGACGCGACAATCGCCATCGTGATCGCCCCTGAATTCGCCCGCGATCTCGACAGCGGGAGGGCCGCCCAGGTCCAAGCGATCATCGATGGGTCGGATGCCAACACCGCAGCCATCGTGCTGGGCTACGCACAGGCGGTGACTCAGGCGCACAACCAGCGCATCGCCCTGAAACTCGCGCAGCGTTTATCCGCCGGCTCAAACCTCCAGCCGCTCGATCTCAGGCCGAGGGTTTGGTTCAATCCCGATCTCGAATCCCGCAATTTCATCATCCCCGGCCTCATCGCCGTCATCATGGGGCTGATTGCCTCGCTGCTCACATCGCTCACAGTGGCGCGCGAATGGGAGCGGGGAACCATGGAGCAACTGATAACGACCCCCGTGAAAGGTTCGGAGCTCATCATCGGGAAACTCGTGCCCTATTTCGTGGTCGGGATGGTCGATGTGCTCATAGCGGTGCTCATGGCTGTGTTTCTCTTCCACGTGCCGCTGCGCGGTAACATACCCCTGCTCTTCGCAATGGCGGCGCTGTTCATCGTGGGTACTCTCGGCCAGGGCATCCTGATCAGCACGCTGGCCCGCCAGCAGTTGCTCGCCAGCCAGCTCGCCATGGCCACCACCTTCCTGCCCGCGTTTCTTCTCTCGGGCTTCATGTTCGCCATCTCCAACATGCCCATCCCGGTGCAGGTGATCACCCATATCGTTCCCGCACGCTACTTCGTGGCACTGGTGAAAGGCATCTACCAGAGGGGAGTCGGCCTGGATCTGCTTTGGCATGACGCCCTATTCCTTCTCGTCTTTGCCATCGTAGTTGTGGGGCTCTCCATCGCCAAATTCGAGAAACGCCTCCGCTAAACCCTAGACACTCGAACCGAATGGCCACGAAAAACATAGCGCGGCAGAGCCGCAACCAAAGAGGCCAGATGCCAGAAGCCGGAAGCCAGAGTCAGCAGGGAAGTCGGAGGTCTGAGATCGGAGGTCGGCGTCACTC
>JBAZHQ010000045.1:16656-17524 GCA_041652235.1 Opitutaceae bacterium
ATGGTTGGGGATCGGTTCTGTCCGTCTCGGATTTCCTCTCAGCCTGAGATGAATTGTAAATACTGTAGTACGAAAAAAGCCAGCGACTTCGTTTACAATCCGCAGTGCGCCTATAGGCGCATTTATGGTCGGCTGCACACCGCAATTTTTTGTGTTTCTTGTGGCAATTCGCATTTCTGATTTTCCGCCATGTGGGAACGCATCCTCACCATTCTCCGCAAGGAGTTCCGCTCCGTCTTCCGCGATCCTCGGATGCGGATGGTGATTTTCGGCCTGCCCGTCATCCAGACCCTGATCTTCGGCTATGCGGTCACGCTCGACGTGCACCATGTGAGCCTCGTCGTGATCGACCGCGACAACACGCCGGCAAGCCGCACCCTGATCTCGCGCTTCACGGGCTCGGATTACTTCGATGTCGCGCTTCAGACCGACAGCGAGGAGGAGGCGCGGATGCAGATCGACGCCGCCCGAGCCTCGGCGATCCTGCAGATTCCGGCGGGATATGAAGAGAATGTCAGGACCGGCCGCAGCACACCGGTGCAGCTCATTGTGGACGGCGCCGATTCGAACACCGCCCGCATGGTGCTGAACTACAGCGCGATCATCGCCGCGACGTATAACACCGCCATCCTGACGGACATCATGGCGCGCCAGACGGGCTCCTCACCCAGGCTGGGCTCGGTGGATCTGAGGACACGCACCTGGTTCAACGCCGACCTCGAGAGCCGCAATTATTACGTGCCCGGCATCATCGCCACCCTCGTCATGCTGATCAGCCTCATGCTGACGGGCATGTCGATCGTGAGAGAGAAGGAAGCGGGCACAATCGAGCAGATCATGGTCACGCCGATACGCCCCGTGGAGTTCA
>JBAZHQ010000046.1:0-17276 GCA_041652235.1 Opitutaceae bacterium
TTGAACCAGCGTCCATACAGACCCTTTCTTCTGCCAAAGTGCACCACGGCAGCAACCGTCAAGCATTAGATCAATGCGTGGCAAAGGTGATATTGTCCTCTCGCTTCGGAAAACTTTAACCGCAGGTACATTATTAGTGCCTTTCACGAGATAAAAACCGAACAGAGTATTTTGAGTTGAAAACTTCTTTGTGTCGCCACCACCCATTTGCGGAACGCCCGCGATCAGCTTTCCATTGTTCAGCTGTCCAATTGATTCACCATCTAGCAAGGAAAAGAATACCGTTGTTGGTCTTGGCGGCATGCTCTTTGTCCATTTCTCTCCACGATAACTAGTCCATATTCTGGCCCATTCCTGCAGCCAAGAATCAAACACAGGGTCATTCGGCTCTTCGACATTGAAACCAAGGAGGAGAGCATCTTTTACAGAACAGATATCAACTTCCGTCATCTTCTCCAGAGAAAGCTTATTCTGCTGTCTGGCACCTCTTCCCTGGCGTTGCTCGTCGCGATAAATCCAATTCAGCCAAGGCCTTGACCTAGCCTTATAACGCTCTCCCCATAGATCCTCAGTGACCAGTTTCGGCCACCTGCTTGTGATATTGCCACCGAGGGCCATCAATAGTTCGACAAATGTCACGCTGTCTTCTCTCGCGCCGTGCCCAGCCATTCCACTATCGTAGATTAACAATATCGGCATCTTTTTCAATAAATCGACTGCATCTGACGTTCCCTCCTTCGCAAGTGCACTCTCAGGAAACTCATACTGGTCGACGTCGAACCCTGGCAACCAAGAACGCACCCTTCGGTTGATCACTGGCGAATAGAGTACCAACCCGTTGACGGTGTCTCTTGTCGACGAGTAACCTATCGCATCTACACCGGCAGAACACACTCCCATTATATATATTCTCGGCTTTATCTCAGCATTAAACCGAGCATTGAAATCGGCTAAGCACTCGTCCAATTCTCGCCGCATCAGATCGCCTCCGTAATCAACGTCTACGTATCCTGGAAACAAGAGGGAGACTCCTTCCGAGTCAGCAACCGATGCTAGATTCTCAACGCTCGCCAAATCGGCTATGCTTACACTTTCCAGCGGCGGACGGACTGGATTTGGCACAGTCGGGAGTATGACAGCCACAGCCCGTCCCAATGCCGGACCCTTGCGAGCCTCGAAAAAGCGATAGAATTGGTCCGTGCCGTCGATGTGTGAAGTATAATGGTAGAACTGAATACGAGTCACTCCGCACTTTGCCATCAATCCACTCATCGCTACGGCACTTTTATCATGCACAATCATAAGCAGAGCCAAAGCAACTTTTCGTGCCCACCATACATCGCGCGATTGACTATATTGTGGGAGCAACATGCGCTCTAAACGTATAACCGACATCTTTCCCTCTTTATCTGCCGTGCCATGGGCGATTACATCGTTGCTGACCTCATCGATAGTCTGGCTTCCTATGACCAAAATCGGTTCACTCTGTTGACCACCGACTGCGATCATCCCAATAAACGGTGTTCCCAAACGCTTTACCTCAAGAAGATCGTTCCAATCCACGTGCCCGTCATCTCTTGCGATGCCACCTGTGCGTCTAATACCTCTGTGGTCGAATACTTCAACCATCCGAAACCCATCGATGGCCGCTTCAACCCGTAGGTCCGAAAAGCTCTCGGCGATAGGTACGTCCAGCGGATGAAACATATCGATACAGTGCTGCTTCCATGCAAGTTCCTCCGAACCGTATATCGTCATGCTACAGCCCCACGCATTATCGTAGTGATGTTCGGGAATCCTTTTCCAATCATCTACCTTACGACAAAAAACGACAATTGTATTATTGCCTGAGCATAATCGGAGCGGGATAATATTGTTATTGTTGAAAAGGTCGCGACGCCCAAGGCACGAAAAAACAGCTTGATGATTAAGGAATATCGTCGCTTCATCGAAACTACCAAATCCCAGAAAAACATCCTGCACTTGTACGGACTTAATATGAAATTCCAGCCGGAGTACGGCATTTGGTGGCACCCCGGCTTTTTGCGCTAAATCCCACAGGTCAAAGAAACTCTCTTCGCTTCTTGTGAATGTGACGGAAGGCAGATGGTTTTCAGGGAGGACTAAAGACTCCAATTCAGACGCATTTAATTTCCTGCTCGTACGTCCAATGGGGAAAAGATGCCCCATCTCGTTTCTGCCGTATAGTTTAGAGATCATTTCCTGATCACAGACCGGCGATAAGCTTACTGTCGCAATGGATACCTGCGTACCGGGAACCACCGCAATCGGCAAGATTCCTTCCTCAGCACAGAGGTAGGTAGCGGTGAGCAGTGCCCAGACGATCTGTCTGATGAGATACATGTTTGCTTTGATCGAATTAGTTTTTCAGCGTCACTCCGACACCGCTTTCTTGCACGGACATGAGCCGCCCGGTCTCGTCATAGTCTAAAATGCGGTCCATCTCCCTCTCGCGCTTGACACCGATGAGCTGGCCATACTCGTCGTAGCGGTAGTCTTCCAGCACATCACCCCGCCCGTCGGCAATTCGTTCGATGGTCCCAGCCCCCCGACGCAAGGTGACGGTATACTTCCCGGCGCTTGAGCGATGCGTCACACGCATCATAAGGGGATTGAAACAGGTGACACTCACGGCTCCCGACACCGAGTGCACGGTGGCAACGTATCCCTTGGGGGTCATCGCATAGGCAAATCGAGTATCGCCGTCCCTGCTCAGATGCACAGGCGCGGGCCACTTGGAATCGCCCCGCTCATGGCCGGGATTCGCCTCCCAACCAATCACCCGTGCCGGTTTGCCCGTCTCCATGATTTCGCTCAATAATCCATGCCGGTACGAGAAACGGATCTCTTTATCGCCGGGGCCGCGGCAGGCGATCAGCTCGCCCGATGAGTTCCACTCCAGCGTGAAAGGAGTTTTGCCCGCCGCCCGAACGCTTGCGAGTCGCGCTTCTCCGTCATAAGTCGCCAACAGTATCGGATCTTCAGAAACTGATGCGTCGGCGCGCCTCAGGGAAACAAGCCGTCCTCCTCGTGAGTCGATTGAAATACGTCCGAGAGAGGGATGTTCCGCAGAGATGAGATGTCCCTGCTCGTAGCGCCAGGCTCGCCCGTCGAGAGAGCGAATCTCGTAGCCCGCATTTCCAAATTCACGGATCAGCCAGCGGATGGAGCCTGCTGCCGCAAGCGCGCGACCGATCTTTGCCCGATCAAATTTCACAGGGACTCCGCCGAGGGGATGCCAGACAAGGGAATCCCGGCCCTCGGGTACCAGGACGCTGTTCAAGCCTTCCATCTTCCACGCACTGCGAGCCTCACCCCGGGCATCTGTCTCGATCCGGTGCACAAGCCGGCATCGCACACCGAGAATGCGGAGCTCGGCGCTCTCCGCCAGATCGCAGCTCAGGCGCAAGGTGCCATCCATGGCGATGCTTCCCATGGCCGTCTCGATCTTCTCCCACGCGCTAGGCGCAGGAGCTAATTCTTTCTTCTCGGCGGGAACCCCTGTGCTCGCGAACAGCAGCAATACGGACACCCACCGAACACATCCGATCCGACTGCCCCAACAAAGCAGCCGAGGACGCAAAAATGACAAAAATAAATTCTGTCTCGTGGCTCGGGGAAACCCATCGTCTCCAACTGCCGATCTCCGACCTATCCTGTCAAATATGTCTCCGATTTCCTGTTCCGATCTGGCCTCCGGCTTCTGGCATCTGGCATCTTTGGTTGCGGCTACGCCGCGCGCCTCCGCGGTGAAACTCATATACCCTCCTTTTTCAGTCCCATGATGACACCCGGCCAGACAGCCCGAATGTCCTGGCCGACGCCCTCTGAAATGCACACGCAAGCACCAGCAGACTCAGCCCATGTGCGCCAACGAGCGCCATCGCCCGTTTCGTCGACGGCAGGCAGGAGCACCGTCAGCGCCGTGCCATCGATCGGCATTCCGCCGCTTTCCTGTTTCGGCAAAGCCCCCGTCGGATGAATAATCAAGACCTGCGTCGACCTATCCTTTGCGATTCCCCAAAGCCGTTCCGCCTGCTTGCCAAAGAGAATCACTGAAGAGGAGGAAGGAAGGGATTCGATCCCAGACGGGGAGTGCACCACTATCTCACAGACAGAGGAAAGACTTCGCTTGCCTTCGTTCTGGGATAACCCTTTCCCGCTTTCAGACTCTCCGTTCATGGCTTCCAGCCAGCGCCTCATTTCCTTGCCCGGAAAAACGCCCAGCACCCCCGTGTCGAGCCAGGCATGACATCGGATTCCAGGTGTTCTTCTCGACAAAAGGACCGAGCCATCGCTCAGAGGCTTGGCGGCAATCGACCTCTTGGAAAGCATCACGCCCCCCACGACAAAAAGGCCGATGATCAACAGACTTGTAGCGCCGAAACAAAACCCGACGACTCGGCCCCATCGCAATTTCCTGCGATCCGACCATGCGCTCATCACAATAGCAGCGACAGCGATGGAAGGCACAATCCACAGCTTCGGTTCTATCCACAGCGTTGTGAACATATTGGCCACAGCCCACGCAATCAGCGATGCGCCTGCCGCGAGCTGAAAGGCGGAGCGCGTAGAATCATCCGCCGAAGCCTCTTTGGCAGCCTGAGGCCTCGCATCCCCAAGCCCAAGCTTTCGCTTCGTTCCTGCGAGTATGAGCAGAAAAAACAAACCCAACAAAACCACTCCCAATACCGGCAGCCCTCGCTCCACGCCTATATGCAGATAACTATTAACCATTGTGACAAAGCCTTCACTTCGTTCCACATCCTGAAACCAATTCATATAGGCCCTACCCGATTCGCCTTCCCCCCACCCGCTTAAGGGAGCCGCAGCAATCATCTGCAAGCCTCCCTGGTACAATTCCCATCGATTCCCCACCGCTTTGTCGGCGCTTATATAGCTACCCGATATCCGGCTCGTAAATCCCGTGGCAATAACACAAGCCGAGAGAATCGCTGCGCTCAACAACGCACGCTTCAGCCAGGCAAAGTTCAACATATAAGATGTAACACTAAACCATACAAACGCAGATCCTAGCGCCACAAGAGCACCGCGAGAATATGTTTTCGAGATCAGAAAACAGAGCACAATTTCCAAGCCTATAATAAGCACCCATATTGATGTATTCGCTACCATGGCTGGCTTGCTTCCCTCTCCTTTGCATATTCTCGAAACGAATCGCCCGGCACCCCAAAGCCAAGGCAACAGACATGCAAGAAATGCGCCAGCGTAGTTTGGCGTCACCCATCCCAATGCCCAGCGAACCTGTCCGTCATGCAAAAAGTCGAATTCGAAAATCATGCTGGAGTGGCTCAGATCGTAGCCTCTTCGCTATTTTCAGTGAAATAAGATAGCCTACTAGTGCAGTGTCTCGTTATCAGTGCTATAATTCAAGTTGTTCATAAACAGCAATGATCCGCCATACAAGCGGTTACGCTAATCGTTAAACACTAAACTAATTTCTATCTCTTTTGGTCATCAAAATCGGATTCACCGGCACTTGTAATGACATTGTTGGATGCTCATTTTACTTTTGTCGCCCATTTTATGTCCTCAGGACTACTATTCTTCATTATCTCAGATGCAAATGAATATACAGATCCATTAATATCAACCTTTCCTATCAACACGAATTTTCTTCCAGGTTCGGATATAACACTACGCACATCCATAACCGTCACTATCTTGCCACAGTCAATTCTAAGGGCTTTCTTCGGAGGCAACCACGCCTCACTGCGGGGTGAAAGAAGAAAACCGTCCACTCCCCAGCCCGCCTTATCTAGCACTTCTAAATACACCATCTTGCTGACTATCCAATCGCCAATAAGGCGTTTCGCCCAAGGTTCATCTCTGAGCGAAGTATCGACAAAGCAGCCAACCAACGTCAGAATAATGACAACGAATGTACACGTACAAATTATGAACATAGTTTTTTTCTGCATTGTCTGTGAGTCCTATACATCGAGCGTGCTCCGGTTTACTAAATGGGAAATGATATGGTGATGCATAAGCCTGCTTATGCAATATTACGGTAGGGTATGTGTAAAAATTGAGAAGCTCTAAGAGACACGATTCAAGAAGATCAAGATGGATCGGGATTAGCTCCACTTCTGATCAGGTCAATGCATACAGTGTGCGTGATGCGCATCATGCAATGGGGGAAATGTGATAGTATAAGAAGTGATCGCCAGAACTCCAGAGATGGAGCAAACATATGAGATGGCGAGTTTTTGGGCAATGGATTTCGTGAATGCAGTGGTCTAGCATAACAGCGAAGAGAGAATCGTAGCGCATATTCAGAGGAAAAGTGGGAAGGGCTCGTATCTAGCATTAGTTGTATCAAAGCGAGAGAAATTTGCAGCTATTTCTTGCAAATAGCTCAAGACTTGCACCGAGAATGGTTATTCAAACCAACTGTTGAAAAAACCCGAAATACTTGTCCATAGATTATTTAATGCATTACAAAGTTGTTCATCCCAGTCAAATCTACCATTGCTAGGTGGGGTAAAATTCCCATCAGCCGCATCTGCAGCATCATTAGCGTCAGTCCAACAATCGTTAATATAGGGCACCCACAATCCACTGTTATAGCTTCCGCTATTGTTGATACTATTGAAATATTGTGTTCCTGTTTGCCCATCCGGCGTCGTTTGCTGGGCCTTGTCACCTGAATTAGTAGCGTAGAAATCACTGTTGCCAAAATTATTTGGAACCCCGCTACCCCATGTATACCCTGAAGATCCATCGCGTCCTTTCCCCTGCTCAAGTCGGGGATTCCAATAAAAGACATGATTTATACCTGGTATTCCGAACGCATCCGATGAAACCGCCCAAACCTGATCAGGATCGTTAGGTCCTAGTCCGAACGGGTCAACTAGGAGATTCGGTCGATTAAACACATATCTGTAAATATTAAGATCGCCAGCAGCGAACCGAATCGGATCAGTCTGCAGGAACCTTCCCAAGGCTACCGAGTAGGCGCGATTACGATAATCATAGATTTCTACTTCTTGGAGCCATTCACGTCCAGTAAACATCCATCGATTACCTATGGCAGACTTGGTCAACCTTTCTCCCGAGGCATCGCTAATCATCATCTGACCAGTCACACCATAGGCATAACGCTCGGCCAATTTGCCGCCCGTGTCAGTCAGCATAGTCACGTTGCCCAAAACATCGTAATGTGGATAGAACACGCCATGTCTGTTCACCATGACAGCGATTTCGTCGACCTGCCGACCATGCACATAACGGGCAATTTGTATTCCGGAGCCATCGTGTTCCTCGATCAGGCTCCAATTGTCGTATGTGTTGAGCATTACAGCACCGTTGTAGCGGCGGGCTACACAACGATTCTTGGCGTCATAATAGAAGCGAGCAGTCATCGTGCCGTTAGATGCAGAAATGAGGCGATTCAGTGCGTCATATTTATACAGCCACTGGTTCATGCCGACAAGATTGCCGTTTCGGTCATGGCTCGGCACAAAGTCGCCGACTTGAGTGTATTGGTTGAGGTTGTTAACCGAGTAATGTGTTATTTTCCCATCTACCGCGACTTCGATGCGGTTGCCAACAGCATCGTAAGTGAAACGGACGGAGGAGGGGGAACTCCCCGGGTATAGATTGGAAGTGGAGGTTGAGAGGGAAGAGGAGGTAACAGTGGCGGTGTGGTCGGCACCGGTCAACTGGTAGGTGGCGTCGTAAAGGTACGTGTCCCTCGTAACGAAAGGGCGAAGGTATGAGGTGGAAGATCCAAGGGTTTCAGTCGTGCTCGTTCGATTGCCGGCTTCGTCATAGGTATAATCGAGTTCACTCAAGGGGCTGCGCCGGATGGGCCGCTCCTTGATCGACGTCACCTTGTTCTCGGCATCATACTCGCGTGCCGTCTCGGTGAGGTTTCCACGGGGCATCTTTATAGCATTGCCCGCCGCGTCGTATTCGTAACTGGTGATCGGCGGTGGCACTCCGTCGCCCAAGATGTCCTGAAGTTGACCGCGCACGTTGTAGGCAAACTTTACAGAGGTACCATCAGGATAGCCGAGTGCTTCCCGTCGTCCATCTGCATTATAGGTGTAGCTTATCGTCTTCGGCGCGGGATCAATCTGGCCCCCAGTTACTTGGGACGAAAGATCTTGCGTCTCGGAAGCTAGCCGACCAGCGGAATCGTAGTTATCGTTGATTCTGCTTATGCCGTTATCTTCTACGGTCATCCGGCCCGCCGCGTCATAGGCCTTGATGATTGTCTGGCTGCCATCGTTCCAATCAGAGCGGATCTCGTGGTTCCGGTTGTCGTAAGCAAATGTCTGCACCGTGCCAGCGCGGTTGGTGTAGCACACCTTGAGGCCGACGGCATCATAGGCGGTAGTCTCGCGCGAGCCGTCGGGATAGACGAGAGCCGTCTGGCGACCGAGAAGGTCGTAAGCAAAGCGGTATGTGCTGCCTTTGGGGTCAGTCAGTGCTGCCAACCGACCGGCGGCGTCATACTCGCGACGCGTCACTTGGCCCTTGGCGTCGGTTTTGGACAGTTCACGGCCCATAGCGTCGTAGGCCCATGTGATGGTATTGCCCTTGGCGTCGATCTCGCTGAGTTTGTGGCCGACGGCATCGTAGATCCAAGTCTTCGCGTGATTGAGAGCAGTCATCATCTTGATACACCGTCCGCGTTCATTATAGAAAAGCCGCACGGTTTTTCCCCGTGGATCAACAATGTTCGTTTGATGCCCTATAGGATCATAGGCTATGCGCGTGATGGCCTCGTCCTTGGTACCCGCAGCAACAATACTGCTGATAACCCGGCCATTCGCATCGTAGCCGAGAGCGGTAACGATGCCTGAAGGTAGTGTCGTCTTCACGGGACGTTCAAAGGGCGTTGCGTCAACCCCTAAAACGCCATAAATTCGGCGGGTTTCATTCCCGAGTGCGTTGGTTGAGGATACCTTTCGCCCGAAAGCATCATAAATAAACCGTTCTGTGACCCCGGTTGGATCGGTTCTCTCGGTTAACTGGCCAAACTTGTCATAGGCTACGCTGGTTGCGGCGCCGTCTGCAAAAACCACCCTGACGGCCCGGCCCGCAGCATCGCGTTCATAACGAGTGGTGTTGCCCCGAGCATCGGTTGTCGTCGCCAAGCGGTCCAACGCAGTATAGCTATAACTGGTCCGAAATCCAAGCGCATCCATCGTTCGCACCAGCAAACCACGGGCATCATATGCGAATGCTGTCAATGCACCTCCGGCCGTCCTGCGGGTCAGTACTTGACCAAAATCATTGTAAGTCATGTCCTCAGCCGATCCATCCGGATATCGGATCTTCATCACCCGCCCACTTGCGTCTCGAGTATAAACAACTGTATGACCGAGTTCATCGGTCTGTGTGAGCACGCGTCCAAACTCATCTCGCGTACAAGATCGACTTGTACCATCCGGGTTTATCCTGTTAGTCGGCTGCCCCGTGTGATCATTCGTGAACTGCAGAATCTGACCGAGTTGATTTATGGTCTTTACCTCGATACCTCTGTTGTCGGCATCGTATTCATGTTTTACGGTAAAGCCGAGCCCATCTACCTCCTCGATCACGTTCCCGCCTAGAGCGAACATACGGTAGACTGTAACCCCATTTGTTTGCTTAATTGCATAAGTACGGTCCGAAGCTGTATCGGCTGACAGCCTCTGCATTTCTTGACCTCCATCTGCCGCGACTACCTTGAGAAGTTGGCCCTTCGCGGCATCCGATTCACTGCGATAATGGAACTTACGGCCCCTCACGGCACTGTCCGCATGCGGATCAGTCGCTTGGGTCAGGAGCAGACGATCGCTGGACCTTGGTGGTTCATAGGTATATTGAGCAACAGTATCGTCCGGATAACTGACCTTTGTCAGCACTGGATAATTAACCCCTTTAAGGAACTCATAATTGTAGGAAACCTGCTGCCCATCACTTGCAGATACTTTGGAGATGACTACACAAGGCTTAGTCGAAGAAAATGCGCTTGGAGCAACAATCGTCTTGTACTCAATCTTGAGCCAACGCCCCGCGGGTTCAGTAACCTGTATCAACTCTCCACCCGACCAATTAAATCGCCACACATTGCCTATAGGATCTGCGATTTCACTTAGTGAAAACGTTTGCCCCTGCCGCGTTGTCTGTCGAGTAAAACGAATCTCACCTGCATCCCAGCGCAATACACGGAAACAATCCCCGTCGGAGATCACATGGTCCCTTACCGAAGGAGCCGACCACCACTGTCCACGAGACACCTCCGTGAAGAGGTGCACCCAGCCTTGGGGTTCGCGCACGGAAATCATCGCACGCCCCAGACTGTCAGTGCCTGCATCGACCATCTCCCATTGCCAATTGTACGCCCAGTTATGGCCCAAGCCAAACAAAGGTCGGGTTTCAACGGTTCTACTATTCGCAAATCGTTTCCAAGTTAACCCATACTCTCCGACGGCACCCGCCACGGTGATATCGTTGGTCGCAAATGAAACGTTGCCAGTGTAGGGGTTGAGAAATCCTTGCGGCGTTACCGGTCCATGATCGCAATCGTTGCCAGGATACGGAACCTGGGCAGAACTAAGGGAAGTTCCCAATACAAGAATAGCTAAGATACAAGTTTTCATGACTAATTAATTTGAAAGTTGAAACGCTACTTACGGACAAGCACCGGCGGTTCTTTGCCGACCCAGAATTCGAGCATCCGGCTTTCGCCGTTACCGCGAAGGGTTATGCGATTCAGGCCATCCTTAGCCGCCGTTTGAAAAACCACATTCACCCAATGATCCGTGCCGACGATTACCAATCCTTGGGATGCTTCCCCTTGCAGCGTTCCGCCATCCTCTGCCTGTACGGCAATTGAGTCGCCCGGCTGAGCATCAGCGAAAGGCACCCTGGCTTTGATGACCGCAGCAGCTGGCACCGGAAAACGGGGAAACTCTCCGCGCACATTGGCATTGAGTATCTGGCTGCGTCCCGCGATCTCAATTAGTGCGCTCGAAGGAGACAGGGCTTCGATGGGTTTCATCCGCTCAGCGGAAGCAGCGGCTGTTGCGGCACTCGGCGATCCCGCGACCGATTGACCAGGAGCAGGCATCTGGGTGCGTGAGAGCGAAAACCAGAGGATGACAAAAAGGCCAGCGACAAGCGCAGAGCCGCCAAGGAGGCAAAAGCGACGGGGCATTCCCGTTTATAACAGGATCTCGAACGCTACACAATAGTCTCAAAGTACTTATCTTTAAGTAGCAAGTAGTCTACCTATTGCTCACGAGTATTTTGAGAAAGTTATCCCAGAAGAAGAATCGGATCGGTTCATCACAATCAAACCGTGGGACGGGACACCCTGGCGGCCCCCGATCATGGCTCCTCATGAGTGGCACGCCAGACTCTGCATGCCCGTTTTCTCATGGCGAACGTCTGCTCGAAACCGGGCCGCACCACGGTGCCGCGAGAAAACTGCACGAGGCCAAATTGCCATGCGAACCGCTTGAGCTCGGCAGAACAATGCACCGCCAACTTGTGCATGAGGTTTTGGCGATGGGTCTGCACGGTCAGTGCACAGCAGCCTAATTCCTCGGCTATCTCGCCATTTGTCTGCCCTATGCCGATGCAGGCCAGCACAAGTTTTTCCATGGTTGTGAGGTAGCTCAATTGAGTATGCTTGTGAGGCTGCATCTCGCAGAGAAGCCGCCGGAATACCGGGCTGAAATAGGATTCTCCATTCATCAGCAAACGGACAGCACGCTGAAAGGCCTCAATGCCCTCATCTGTCACATCGAACACTCCATCCAACCTCATGCGACTGAGGAACCCGAGCGTGGCGTCATCCTTCCGCGACGTGAGCACCAGAAAACGCCGGGCCAGCCGCTGATCGGCAATCTCGGTCATAAACTCGCACCAGTCGCGTCCACAGGAATCCAGGTCGAAAATGCACAAGTCGACAGGCGTGAGTCTGAGATGTCTCAACGCAGTGTAGGTTCCGGCATGACACTCAATCCTGTCCGCGGGGAAAGCCTCCTGCAGACAATGCCGGATCGCTTCCACATGGAGACGGTCCGCGTGAATAATGAAATGCTGGCGCGCTGAAGGCGAAGAAACAGAGAATGCCGTAGGGGGGTTGGCAGTCATGCCTACCCCTTAAAAATGCCAGTTAATTTTACGCAATATTATTCTTATCAAAGACAGGTTCACGAATCTAAACAACATGCGCCTTCCGCCACAGGCTGAAATATTTTTAACTGCGAAGAATCGAAGAAACAAAGATCTGAATTTTCGTCTTCTTTGTTTCTTCGCTTTGCAGTTAACCCTTCGGTTTGGGTCGGAGCTTTGCCAGGAGTGCGGAGAGTTCTTCGCGGCCTTCGATCTTCAGCACCCATAGCATGGCGGCATAGACTGCGACGGCGGTTGGGATCAGGCCCATGAGGGCGAGCCAGTCGCCCGCTTTCCCGTGTCCGTGCAGAACCCCGTGCCAGGCCAGGGCGACGACCACTCCCATAAGCGCCGCAGCGGAGAGGATCTTCGCAATGTCCCTGCCCAGGCTGCCCAGATGCAGGCCGGGCAGCTTGGCCGACAGAAGCCGCTGGAGCAGGATGCACTGGACGATCACCGAGAGCGAACTCGCCACCATCAGGCCAACGGCGCCGAGGAAGCGCATCAACACGAGACAGCCCAAAAGGTTCACGATAAAGCTCACGGTGGCGATCCTCACGGGCGAACGGGTGTCCTTCACGGCATAGAAGGCGCGAGTCGTCAGGCTGACCACCGAGAAGAAGGGCATGCCGACCACAGACACGGCGAGCATCGGCGCAAGCGCATGCGTATTCGCAGCGGTGAAGGCCCCTCGCTGGAACAGGACGCGCACGATCGGTTCGCTGAGGAGCGCGAGTCCCGCCGCTGCGGGAATGTTGACGAGCAGGATGAGCCTCACGCCCTTGAGGTAGTCGGTCGCCATCGCCGCCATGTCTCCCAGGGCCGCGTGGCGCGAGATGAGGGGATAGACCACGGTGGATATCGCTATGGCGAACACGCCTATCGGCAGCTCCGTGAGCCGGTTGGCATAGAAGAAGAGCGAAGCCGCGGAGTCATCGATCCACAGCGCCAGATACTGGCTCACGAACAGATTGATCTGGTAGATGGCCGCTCCCCAGAGACCCGGAACCATCAGGCGGGCGATTTCGCGCACACCCGGCGAGAGCGACAGATCGAAACGCGGACGCCAGCCTTCGCGCGCCAGGGAGGCGGCGGGCAGCGCGAGCTGCAGCACTCCGCCGATAAGCACGCCGGCGCACAGCCAGTGCATCTGCCCCAGGGGCGTATCCGCAAAATGCAGGCCGGCTCCACCGAGCGAGAGGATCATCGAAATGTTGAGCAGGACAGGAGACATCGCCCCCTCGCTGAAGCGCTGCATGACGTTAAGCGTCGCGCTGAACACCGCGGCGAGACAGATGAAGATAAGATACGGGAAAAGGATGACCGTGAGATCAGCGCTAAAATACCAGCGCTCCTCATGGCCCTGGAAGAAGCGCGCCTGGGCGCAAAGCAGCATTCCCACGCCGACAAGAACTCCGGAGGCGATCAGAATCCAAGAGGCGACCTGATTGACGAGCTTGAAGGCCGACTCGCGGCCCTCCTTCTGCAAGTGATGCTGGAGCGTCGGCACGAATGCGGCGACCATCGAGCCCTCGCCGAGCAGGCGGCGGAACAGATTGGGCAGGCGGAAGGCGGTGACGAAAGCCGAGTTCAGCATGCTGGCGCCGAAGATGGCGGCGCTCAACTGATCGCGGATGAGTCCCAGCACGCGCGACACGACCGTAAGCCCGGCGACGAGACCGATGTTTTTCAACTGCTTCGACACAGCCTCAGTTTCTCCCGCCCCATGCCTCCGGCTGCAAGCGCATTGCGGAGGCGGCCCATTTCGATCATCAGACAATTGCCACGAAAAACACGGCGCGGCGGAGCCGCAACCAAAGAGGCCAGATGCCAGAAGCCGGAAGCCAGCAAGGAAGTCGGGCAAACCGGGGCTGTCAGCGGTCGGCTTTCGGCTATCGGAGAAGTCCCACGAGGCAATAATGCCGATAGTTTTTGAATTCCTCTCAGGCTGCGAGGCTTTGAAAACACTGTAGTACAATAAACGCAAAAAGAGAAAGTCAGTACTTCATCGGATTCTTCAGAGCATTCACCTGCTAGGTAAGGTGCCCAAGTTTAAGATCCCTTTATTTTGGTGTTTCTTGTACTACAGTATTTGTAATTCATCTCAGTCTGAGAGGAAATCCGAGACGAACAGAACCGATCCCCCAACCATCCAATCCATTCTCGCGCAGTGGCGCAGAGTGACGCCGACCTCCGATCTCCGACTTCCCTGCTGGCTTCCGGCTTCTGGCATCTGTCTTCTTTGGTTGCGGCTCTGCCGCGCTATGTTTTTCGTGGCCCCAGGTTCCAGCGGGCATTGTTTCTCACACCTTGACGATGCCAGAGGGGACGCACAGCCTCCACGGGTTCCATGCCTCTTATTGCAAAACTCATTGAGAGACTGCAACGCCACCCCAAACGCATCGTTTTCTCGGAAGGCGCGGATCATCGCGTGCTCCAGGCGGCGCGGCAGTGGGTAACGCGCCGCATGGGCGCCCCCATTCTCCTAGGCGATCGCCGGCTCATCAAAGAGACGGCAGCCCGCCTCTCCCTCGACACCAAGGGCATGCGCATTATCCAGCCGGAGGAAAGCGAAGACTTCGCTTCCTTCACCGGGCAAATCGACCAGATTCGGCGCGAGCGCAACCTGTCGATCGACGATGCGAAACAGGCCTGCGCCGACACGAGTTATTACGCCACGCTCATGCTGCTCAACGGCCAGGCCGACGGCATGGTGGGCGGAGCCACGGTCTCGGCGACAAGCGCGCTTCGTCCGCTTTTTCAAATGATCCCGCTGCAGGAGCACGTGCAGACGGCCTCGTCGCTGATGATTTTGGATTGGGACGAGAAGAAGATCGGCGCCGACGGCTCGCTCTTCCTTGCCGATTGCGGCGTTATCCCCGAGCCCACGGCGGAGCAGCTCTGCGACATCGCCCTCTCGACGGCCATGATCGCGCGGCATCTCACCAACGACATTCCGCGCGTGGCGATGCTCAGCTATTCCACCAAGAGCGATTCGCAGCATCCCTCGATCCTGAAGATGCGCCGCGCCACCGAACTGGCGCGCGATAAGGCCGCCGCCGCCGCCCTCCCCATGGAAATCGAGGGCGAGCTGCAGGTGGACGCCGCCCTGGACGTCACCTTTGCGGCGGCCAAGCACATCTCCGGCCCGGTCGCGGGCAAGGCCAACGTCCTCATCTTCCCCGATCTGAACAGCGGCAACATCGCCTTCAAGCTCGTGCAGCTTCTGGCGGGCGCCAACACCTTCGGCCAGATCATCACGGGCCTCAGCCGCCCCGCCGCCGAGATCAGCCGCGGAGCAAGCGCCCATGATGCCTTTGGCGCCGCCGCCGTGGTGGGGGTTCAGGCGATCGACCGCCGGCTGCTGTACGGCACGCCGTAGCGAGAGCGTAAGGTGATAAGAGCGTAAGGTGATAAGAGCGTAAGCGGTGTAAGAGCGTAAGCGGCAGATCGCTGACTGCTGTTCTGAACGCCGTGAGGGAAACGGGGGGTTAACTGCAAAGAAACGAAGAAACAAAGGATCGGACCTTAGTTTCTTTGGTTCTTTGCAGTTCTCATTTTAGCGGCTTTGCCGACTTCCGACCGCCGAGAGCCGACTTCCGGCATCCGTCCGGATGCCTACGGCATGCTCAGCTTGAGGAGCTTTCCATCGACCTTGACGTCGGCGAGCTTGGACCAGGCGCCGGCGAGATCTTCAGGCACCGTGGCCGAAGCAAGGAGCCGCTTGAGCAGAAGACCCTCGGCCAGCGGAATGCGATGAAAAGGACATGAGCCCACATAGAACGTCTCGGGCGAAAAACGGAAACTGTCGCCGGAGCGCATGAAACCGCCCCTGGCCTGGATGATCACAGTCATATCGAGAAGGGTGATCTTCACGGGAATAGCGATCTGGAGTTCGCTGTTCGCGATGCGGAAATTAAGCGCGCCGGGAGCAAGCATAGCATCCGATGCGGGAGCCTTGGCAGCGGCTTCGCCGCCCTTGGGTTTTTCCGTGGGCGTGGCGAGCGCGGTGTTGATCTCCTCCTCGCTGAGCTCGACCGACTGCGATTCGCAAAGCGCCTGCCGCTTGCGCAGCCAAGCCTTGCCCTTGCCGGCGTCCGTAGAACCCTCGATAAAGTACACCTGCCCTGCGACGGTCTCCTTGGGCAACTCCAGCACCTTGGCAACGGGCTTGAACACCAAGTGGGCAAAAGCCAGCGCTATGCCGAGCAGCACGCTCAAGGCTGCGCCAAACAGAACCTCGACCCATCCGGGCCCGTACATCGCACGTTCGATCTTCGAAGCACTCATAATCGTGGTGAGAATTTGGCGATGCCGCTTCAGGGGCGAAGCGGAGCCGCCGGGTTAACTGGACGCAGGCTTTTTCTCAGTTCCACCGCCGGAAGACGAGGACTTTTCGCCGCCTCCGGACTTGGCTTCAGGGGTGGGCTTCTTCTTGTAATCGGTGATATAGAACCCGCTCCCCTTGAAAATGAGCCCCGCCCCGCCCCCTATCTTGCGCCGCACTTTACCCTTTTTCCCGCAGATACACACCTTGAGAGGCTCGTCTTTCATCGATTGAAAGACTTCGAACTCCTTTTTGCACTTCTCGCAGACATAGTCGTAGGTGGGCATGGATGGTATGAAACGGGTGCTTATGCAAAAGCCTGGACCGCTTAGCGAGAATTTGAGAAGGAAAAGCGTTACCTAACTCCGCTTCCTTTTCCCCCTGAATCGTTTATATATCTAACGAAACTTCGTCTCAACCCGACGAGCCATGTTGAACACAAAGAAGCCCATTCGACACGCTCAGGACAGGCAAAGAAGCGAAGATGGGATTGAGGAGAAACTGGATCACCATTTCAAATCCTTCCGGCTTGCTCTTGGGTTCTTAGCTGCTTCGCAGTTCATCTCCGGGATTTCGGACTTTGATTTGATCGGTCAAGGTTCGCGTGCTCAAGCATTCTAGCGGGTCTGAAGGGCGCGCACCGGTCGCTTTGTTTTCTTGGCATTCAGACCTGTTGGCAGTTCAACCCATGACAGCCTGCATGGACTTCAATTCGCACTTTGCCGCCTATCTGGCCCGCGTCGAACGCGGATTGCAGGTGCATGTGCCCCCTGCAGACACGCGCCCC
>JBAZHQ010000047.1:0-17192 GCA_041652235.1 Opitutaceae bacterium
CCGCATCAGCCCCACCGATAAAGCGAAGACTTGTATTACCACTGCCTGCCGCCGCCTCAGCTATCCGCGTTTCTCCCACCACGATTTCCGCCATTTCTTCGCCACGACCTGCATTGAATCAGGCGTGGATATTCCAACCGTCAGCCGTTGGCTTGGTCATAAAGACGGCGGTGCACTTGCCATGAGGGTTTATGGACATTTGCGCCAAGAGCACAGTTTTGCAGCGATCAGGAAGGTCATTTTCTAATTCGACTCCGGCATGACATTGATAGGCATCGCCTCAGATGATTGGGTTAGGCTCTTTTCCCAAGACCAGGGGCGCCGCCTTCATATATGTGAATCCAGATCCCCTTCTTGATTCGCTCGGGAACAAAAATCCCGTGGGTTCTCGCATAATGATCGAAACTCAAGCCAGCAGGACGAAAGTCGGACGCGATTGTAGTCCTCTTTCGGTAAACAAGTCTTACCTTAGTCTTATTAATCCGCCTCTTAGGACGCGCAATTACTGTGAGGGTTGGTAATATGTTCCTTTTCTCCTCTTTCTGTCTTAGTGATACAAATGCGTGCTTTAGCCTGTTTAGGCGGCGTTCGATAGCCTCAAAGAACGGAGCATTATTGACGGACTCAGCTAGCCTGAAAAGCTCGTTTTGAAACGCTTCGTCGGCGGGCAAAAACTGGAAAAACCAATCGGGTATTGGACGGCATGCTTGTACCTCGGCGACAAGCTTCGCCTTTGTCTCTTTCGAGATGTGTATCTTCGTCATTCTTACATCACTCTTCTTAATGCTGTTATTTTGCTTTTAGAAGCCTAAGGGGAATGATTGTAAAGGAAAGTGATCACCGTCGCAGCAAGGCCCCCCAGGGCGATCAAAATCCCAATGAAAGCCATGTTGGACTTTTGCGACTTGAACTTAGCTATGATGCACGTCCAGTGACCACCATGTGGGGCAAATCGGCGGTATCTTCTCTTTCGCAGCATGTCGCGAAAGAGACCGATGACGGAAAGATGCATCGGTGCTTCTTTTCTTGTCAGAGCTACCGCAGCAATTGCTTCTTCCGCCGACCCGTTGTTCTCGGCTGCTTTTCGATAGGACTGCAAATCCACATACGCCATCTTGGCGAAACGTTTCATCAACTCGGGGGAATTTATCGGAGTCATAAGTTATCTCGCTGCAAAGGGTTGTTCACGTTATATGGATTTCGCGAGCAGACTCAGGGTGCACCTTTTGCGCAAAAGTCTTACGGAGGAGGGGATTCAACTCATTTGTGAGGTCCACTGACGCTTAATGCATCGAGCATTCTTCGAATTGCCGCGTCCAGCTGAGGATCAGAGAAATCTTCTGACTTTGGAAGCGAGTGTTCTGGTGCTGTAACCATAGGCGTCACTTTCGTTGCTGGCTGCGCCATCACGGAGCGCGACTCCAACACCTCACGCTCCCTCATCTGTCTTTCCTTATCTTCTTTTTCACGTGCTGCAACCAACGCTCGCGCCTGCTCCTGCTCCCTTCGTTGTCTTTCTTTGTTTTCCCTCTCGCTTGTTGCGACTAGTTCGCGAGCCAGCTCTTCAAGACGCTCTGCTCGGATTCCGATATAGATCGCCTTGGTCTTCTCCGGGTCGCCGAGCGCTGCAGCGTAGGCGCGAGCAAAAAGGTCTTTATCGACTTCATGCCGCGCTACCTCTTCGGCGGCTAATCCATAGAAACGGTCGTGTGGCATAGTATTCCCGTCTAGCAAGGTAATTTGGCCCATTCGCACTGTGCAGCTTGGCAACGCAGTGAATTTCAGACCAAGAGCTTGCCATTTGCAAGAGGGTTAAGCTGGAACGTGCCACGATGCGCTTTGGCCTCTACTCGAAAGAGCAGCAACTCACCGAAGTTATTTGGACTGAATTGATCGACACTCGGATCTGTGCGACAAGATACATTGTCATTTCCAAGAAAACAGGGCCAGCAAATCGATGAGTTCAGTACGGACAGTTATTAACCATATAAACAAGGAAAAGGGCGGGCGACGCGCTCCGCGCGTCATCCCGCCCGCTTCCCCTTGGTTTTGATCAGGCAATGAGCTCGCCTTGCTTGATGGTCACTTGGCCGGTGTGCTCGTCAGTGCGGATGCGCTGCGCCTTGAGGTTCACGGTCTGGAATTCCTTCAGTTTCGGATATTCCAGGACTTTGTCGCCTTCCAGCTTTACGCTCAGATCTGTCTTCGGGTCCAGGTAGCGCGACCAGATGACAACGCCGGGTTGTAGGGCGATTTCATGCTCCACAACCACCGACATGCCGGAGCCGTCTTTTCGTGCGAAGGCCTTGGCGCGGTTTGAGACAACGATGCCGCGGATAAAAATACCGTTGGCGACCGTCGTGTTTACAGGGCTGTTTAGTGTAGTTGGTTTGTCCATATGCTGAGATCTTCAATGTCGTTGATTTCGTAGTGCGCCTGTCCGAGGTAACGACCGGCCTCGGCTGCGCCTAAAAGGTTGCGCCCATGGAGTTCATCGAAGGGCTCTGAAAGCTGGAGTTGCGCGAAATGCGTTCCGTCCTGGAGTAGGGCGGTCTTGCTCTGTCGTTCGATCCGTTCGCCAATCGAATCTGAAGGCCGACGCTTTTTCTTCCTGCACTTCGTCTCTGGTTTCTTCTTGGGCTCCGTCAGTAAAAAGCCGCGAGATGCCTGAAACACGCGGAGGCGCTTTCGGCTCTTCACCCAGTCCGGCAAACCTCCGCCCTTGGTGACGTACTTGAGCAGGTAGCGGAATTTCTCATTGCTGATCCGGGCGATGTTCGGGCGACCCAAGCCCCAGAGTTCCGTCAGCAGAGGACCAGGGAGAAAGCGACGCGTGAGAAAAACAGCGTGAAAGTGTGCCCACTCGTTGCCGCCAAATTCCACCTTCACCGCGTAGGGCTCCGTCAGCACGTACCGCTTGCCCTCCCATTCGACGCCATGGCGCAGAGCGTAGAACACACGCCTGAGTTTTTGCCGTGAGTGCTCGAAAGCCGCCGAGGGATCGGCATAGAGCAGGGGATTGACGGTGAAGGTGAGGAAGAGCTTCCCCGACACGTCAGGCAGTCTTGGAATCAATCGGGCGAGCACTCGCTTGATACCTCTGGAGTGAAACCAAGATATCGGGTTGTAGGGGCGTAGGATGATTTTTGTTTCTTTGATGGGGCGGCTTGGTTTTGTGGGCTCAGTCCCCATGGGGTCGCCGGAGCTCCGCGCCCCGAACTGATCGGGGCTTTGCCACGGTGCTTCGCACCTATCTGGGGTTGCTCCAACCCCAGCCCCCGCGCCAGGCGTGCTCATAGCGCGATCACCTCCGAGGTCTCCCGCAGGAAACGCTCGATTTCCCAGACCGGATAAAGCGGCCTGCGAGTGGCCCGCGATGGATGGATCAGCCCGCGCTTGGCGAGCCGGTCCACGGTTACAGCACTGACCCCGAGGGCGTCAGCGGCTTCTTCTCTTGTGAGGGCTAGCTTGCCCTGTGGATTTCTTGGATTGTCGGGACTGATCATGCCCCGACTGTAACGTCGTCTCCGTTTTCTTAATACCTACTCGTTTTCTGGAGGCAGTAGGCTTTTTCGTCGGCCTTCCTTGTTTCGCGGGGCGGTACCCAATCTCGTCACAAATCTTCTCAACGAGCTTGAAGCTGCAATTCACCTTGAAGGTTTCGGCCAGCCAACGGTGGAGTTGACGGCGATTCGAGGCGGTTCCGGCCTCCTTCCAGAATACCCAAAGTATGCCGCAGATTTCCTGCGTGAGCGTGTCCTCAATCTCCAGTTCGCTTAATGCCTGTGATGCTCCCAGTCCTTGGCCTTTGAGCAACTCGCCTGTTTGTTGCGCTGAGAGAGGGGCGACTTCGGCTTTGTTGCCTACTTCGATTGATTGAAACGCCGCACCAGCAGCCTGGACGACACGCTCTCGGCATTCGGTCAAACCCGGCACTGCGATTTCAGCTTTTTCTATCTCGGGGCCGGGGGCGGTGAGGAACGCGCTTTGAACCTCCAATCTCCCAGCTATTCTGCCCGCTTCGACAAGAGGTAAAGAGCCGGAAAGAAGGCTGGATACCAGTTGCTGCATCTCCACTGCCGGAGGCGCTGCTTTTCCGATGGCTTTGATCACCCATTGCGGTGGCTCGCTGAAGTCGGCATTTAGTTTTGCCGATGCCCACATCAACTCGGCAACCATGATGGGCATTCGGTCCCTGGTTCTTTCGAAGAACAATTTTGCATGAGACGGAACTGGGTGTGGAGTAGATGTTTCCGAATCGATAGGGGGCATGCGTCGATTCACGGGATAATCCTCGCCCCGGGCAAACTAATCCTTTCAGAGCTGCGCACGCTTGCGCAGTTCGCCCGACTCAGCTAAGGTACCGTTATGAATCAGATGCACCGAATCACATTTAACCCGAACCAATGCGGAGGGCGTCCGTGCATCCGAGGCATGCGCATCCGCGTCAAAGACGTGCTCGACATGCTGGCCGCGGGTGAGACGGAGCAAGCGATCCTGACGGACTTCCCGGACTTGCAGGCGGAGGATATCCGCGCGTGCCTGGAATACGCCGCGACGCAGGTGGATCACGCGGTATTGTCGCTCGCCGTGAAGTGAAGATTTTAATTGATGCTCAAATGCCGCCCGCGCTGGCGGGCTGGCTGCAAGAGCAGGGCCACGACGCGCAGGCGGTGCGCGATGTGGGGTTGCGAGAGGCCGACGACAGCGCGATCTGGGCATATGCGCTGCAAACCGGCGCGGTGATCGTTACCAAGGACGAAGACTTTGCGGCGCGGGCTCAGCAGGTGAACAGCGGGCCAGTGATCGTATGGGCGTCCGAAACTTGTTTATTGACGAGTGCGGTCGCGGCTCAGCAGGTGCACAGCGGGCCAGTGATCGTATGGCTGCGCGTGGGCAACTGCTCCAATGCCGCGCTGCGGGCGTGGCTGGAACCGCGCCTGCCGGGTATTATGCAAGTCGTGGCGCAGGGCAGCCGCTTGGTTGAAGTCATTTGAGAAAGACACCGGTATCCGAAGAGGTACTACGTCGAAATGTTGCACCTTTGTTGTCACCCGAGGCCATAATACGGGTCGTTTCAGGAGGATCTAAGATGAAGTCGAATGTTGTGCAAGAGGCACGATAACAGTGCCTTGATGATGCAGGATGACACCTGTCGAAGCTGGCTGAAATGGCCTGTTCGATTTTGCAGACCTCGGCCTTACCACTTGGCTACCGCGCCGCTCTCAGAGCGGGCGAACTTGGGAAAAAAACGGAGCGCGTGCAAGAACTGAAATTCCGGCGAATCATCGGGCGGTGACCGGAGCTTGAGCGGGATTCCCCAATCATTTTCTCGCGCAGAGTCGCTGAGATCGCGGAGGAAGGATTGGATAAGAACCGTTTTTAACTGCGGGGGGGAGGAAGAGTGGACGGACGGGGCAGGATCATCCAGAAGTATTCACCGCGCCACTGCGCCTCTGCGCGAAAACGGTTTGGATGGATCGAGGTGCGAATTCGTTTCGATTGGGTTGAACCTGTGGCAGTACTCCAAATACTCCGATCCATTTCTCGCGCAGAGGCGCAGTGATCGCGGAGCAAGGCAGTTTCGGGTGGCAGGGAAGCCGGAAAAAAGGGAGGGAGCTGGAATCGTGCGGCATGCCGTGCTTGCGCACTGGGGCGAGCTAAGCTAAGGTACCGTTATGAATCAGATGCACCGAATCACGTTTAACCCGAACCAGTGCGGAGGGCGTCCGTGCATCCGGGGCATGCGCATTCGTGTGAAGGATGTCCTGGACATGCTCGCCAGCGGAGCCACCGAGGCGCAAATCCTCGAGAGCTACCCGTACCTTGAGCGCGATGACATCCAAGCTTGCCTTGAGTACGCCGCCGCCCAGGTAGATCACGCCGTCTTGCAGGTCGCCAATCGATGAAGTTTCTCGTCGATGCCCAATTGCCACCGGCTTTGGCGCGATGGCTTCAGGATGCCGGGCACGAGGCCACGCATTTGGAGGATCTCGGATTACGCGACGCCGACGATAGTGTGATATGGGCCACCGCGCATAGAACAGGGGCCATCATCGTCACCAAGGACGAAGATTTCGCCATTCGTTTCAGCCGCACCACGGATGCCCCGACCATCGTCTGGCTGCGCGTCGGGAACACGACGAACCCCGTTTTGAAGACTTGGATCGAAGCACGCTTGCCGGGAGTTGTGCAGCTTCTCGAACAAGGAAACAGGCTAGTCGAGGTCGTTTGAGAAAGACACCGGTATCCGAGGAATGATTACGCGGAAATGTTGCACCTTTGTTGTCACCCGAGGCCAAAAAATGGGTCGTTTCAGGAGGATCGGGGATGAAGTCGCATGTTGTGCAAGAGGCACGATGACAGTGCTTTGATGATACAGGATGACACCTGTCGAAGCTGGCTGAAATGGCCTGTTCGATTTTGCAGACCTCGGCCTTACCACTTGGCTACCGCGCCGCTCTCAGAGCGGGCGAACTTGGGAAAAAAACGGAGCGCGTGCAAGAACTGAAATTCCGGCGAATCATCGGGCGGTGACCGGAGCTTGAGCGGGATTCCCCAATCATTTTCTCGCGCAGAGTCGCTGAGATCGCGGAGGAAGGATTGGATAAGAACCGTTTTTAACTGCGGGGGGGAGGAAGAGTGGACGGACGGGGCAGGATCATCCAGAAGTATTCACCGCGCCACTGCGCCTCTGCGCGAAAACGGTTTGGATGGATCGAGGTGCGAATTCGTTTCGATTGGGTTGAACCTGTGGCAGTACTCCAAATACTCCGATCCATTTCTCGCGCAGAGGCGCAGTGATCGCGGAGCAAGGCAGTTTCGGGTGGCAGGGAAGCCGGAAAAAAGGGAGGGAGCTGGAATCGTGCGGCATGCCGTGCTTGCGCACTGGGGCGAGCTAAGCTAAGGTACCGTTATGAATCAGATGCACCGAATCACGTTTAACCCGAACCAGTGCGGAGGGCGTCCGTGCATCCGGGGCATGCGCATTCGTGTGAAGGATGTCCTGGACATGCTCGCCAGCGGAGCCACCGAGGCGCAAATCCTCGAGAGCTACCCGTACCTTGAGCGCGATGACATCCAAGCTTGCCTTGAGTACGCCGCCGCCCAGGTAGATCACGCCGTCTTGCAGGTCGCCAATCGATGAAGTTTCTCGTCGATGCCCAATTGCCACCGGCTTTGGCGCGATGGCTTCAGGATGCCGGGCACGAGGCCACGCATTTGGAGGATCTCGGATTACGCGACGCCGACGATAGTGTGATATGGGCCACCGCGCATAGAACAGGGGCCATCATCGTCACCAAGGACGAAGATTTCGCCATTCGTTTCAGCCGCACCACGGATGCCCCGACCATCGTCTGGCTGCGCGTCGGGAACACGACGAACCCCGTTTTGAAGACTTGGATCGAAGCACGCTTGCCGGGAGTTGTGCAGCTTCTTGAACAAGGAAACAGGCTAGTCGAGGTCGTTTGAGAAAGACACCGGTATTCGAAGAGGTACTACGTCGAAATGTTGCACCTTTGTTGTCACCCGAGGCTACAATATGAGTCGTTTCAGGAGGATCGGGGATGAAGTCGAGGCTTATGCAAGCTGCACGGAATCAGGGCATTGATGATACAGGATGACACCTGTCGAAGCTGGCTGAAATGGTCCTTTCGATTTTGCAGACCTCGGCCTTACCACTTGGCTACCGCGCCGCTCTCAGAGCGGGCGAACTTGGAAAAAAAGCCGGGAGCCTGCAAGAACTGAAATTTTAGAAATTGTCGTCACACCTGATCGAACCTCGATCCGTTTATCGCGCAGAGGCGCAGAGCTCGCGATAGTAAAACCGAATTGAACTGCGGGGGAAGCGGGGGAGTAGGTGGAGGCAGGCCCGTAAGGGCCTGGAAGAAAGCCCAATCTCCGATGCAAGACTTCCGCAAAGAGGACCTGGGTTTACTCTGCGACACCGCGCCTCTGCGCGAAAACGGTTTGGATGGATGGCGGTTCGAAGCCGTTTCGATTAGCCTGCACCTTTGGTCTTACTGCAATTTTCTCCGATCCATTTCTCGCGCAGAGGCGCTGGGATCGCTGAGCAAGGCGTCAAATGCATTAATTCCGTCCTCAATCGGACTAGTAAAAAATAATTGACGGTTAGTTGTCCGGGGTTCAGGGCTGACATAGATGAATGAGAATCAGGTTGGCTCGGCACTTATTGATAGTTCTATCGAGATACACCGAAGCCTCGGCCCTGGACTTCTGGAGAGCGTTTATGAAACCGTCTTGGCCCAGGAGTTGAGTGCGCGCGGTTTCCGAATTCAACGGCAGGCACCCGTCCCGATTAGGTACAACGGCCTCCAGTTCGACGAAGGCTTTCGAGCTGACTTGATCGTGAACGGAATCGTCATCGTTGAACTCAAGTCTGTGGAGACGCTGAGTGCCGCCCATCGGAAACAGATCCAAACTTACCTGCGACTCACTGGTCTGAAACTTGGTTATTTGCTCAACTTCGGCGCCGCCTTGATGAAGGATGGAATTGTTCGAGCTGTGAACGGTCTGGAGGAACCCCAAATCACGATTTCCCGCTAAGGTATTAACCGTCCATGGTTTACTCTGCGACACTGCGCCTCTGCGCGAAAACGGTTTGGATGGATTAAAGATCGACTCCGTTTCGGTTGAATCAGACGAATTGGCAATCATAGGGCGTTCCCCCATCCTTTTCTCGCGCAGAGGCGCTGAGATCGCAGAGAAAGGCATAGATCAAAGTCCGAATCTCTTAACGGTTTTCTCTGCGCCACTGCGTCTCTGCGCGAGAACGGCTTGAATGGAATGAGGTTCGGAATCTGTGGGCCGGAACCGGGATGCGGAATATCAGACCTCAGGGGTAGGCGGCTTTTCGCGGATGGACTGAGGTCTTGATCTTGGCTCCCACCGTGTTGATCGCTTCGCGCAGCAGTTCGCCGGAGTGGATGTTAAGGTGTTTGCTCATGGCTCAATGGTAGTCGGAGATTTCGATGTGGTGCGCGCTCTGGCCCAGGCAGTCGGCAAGTTGAAGGGGTTGCTCGCGCTTCAGTCGACGCCCCCATCGCCGCTCCGCACTACAGTGTTCTCAAATCCTCTCGCTTGAGAGGAATCCCAAAGCTGTCGGTATTGTTGCCTCGCGGGTTTTCCCGATAGCGGAAAGCCAATCGCCGACAGCCAAGACCTGCCTGAACTTAAAGCTTATAACTTACATCTTATAGCCCCTTTGGTTGCGGCTCCGCCGCTCCGTGGGACGGCTGTGCTTATAACTCTACTTCGCCGGCAGACCGTAGACTTCGACTTCGATGTAGTGATTGAAGGGATTGCTGGTGCTCCCGTTGCTATAGAGACGCACGTAACGGCCTACTGTCTTCCTCGCTGGAATCAGACGCCCCTTGTTTGTCTCGATGTAGGAGGGGTCCTTGCCCGCGCCCAGCTTCGAGCTGTTATCGTAGTCGTTGTTGAAGATCGTGGCGACGCCTTCCTTGAATTCGGGATCGTTGGAAATCTGGACGATCACATCGTGGTAGGCGCGCAACTGGGAATGAAAGTGCCAGAGCGCGACGGCATAGAGTTCCGCGCGGGCGCCAAGATCGATCTGGACCCATTGCAGACCCTTTTCGAATTCGACGAAACTGCCCTCATCGGAGGACTTGTCGCCATCCGTGATCAGGTTCAGGTCGCCGATGACAGGCGCACTGTCGCTTCCTGTCACGGTTTTGCCTTTGGCTAGGTTCGTGACACCCGCAGGCACCAGGACCTCGGGGGGAGGAGTATTGGGCGCCTCAAGATTGGGGAGCTTCACGGGCACGGGAGTGCCGGTGATCATCGGAGGAGGAAACTCGATCTTAAGCGGCGTGAGCGCGTCCGCCGCGAGCAGTGCGATCGGCGTGAGGATGAAGGCGAGGAGAGCTGTGGAGCGTTTCATGGATCTTTGTGAGCTGCTAGCCATTAGCTTGTAGCTGGTAGGTTGGGAGTCTGGGGGCTTAAAGCTAATAGCTCGTAGCTAACAGCTTAAGGCTTCGATTAGGCAATGAAGTCTTCGGGTTTGAATTCGAGGGTGCAACGGGCCTCGACGGCCGGGTTGACCTTGAAGATGGCGGCCTCGCTGGCGAAGGCGTGCTCGCCGTCGCAGTTGAGTTTGCACTTACCGCGCATAGCATCGAAGAAGTTTTCGAGGTGCGGCTGATGGATGGGTTTGTCCAGGACGATGGGAATCTCGTAGGCGACGAGCGGAGCGGTCTCGCGCACGTCCACTTTTGCCGCTGCTGCGGCAGGCGCGGCGGCGGTCGCGGCGGGTGCGGCTCCGGCAGTCTGCCGGAGGTAGTTCATCGCCACCCAACGATCCCAGGACGGCGCGCGATCCTCGCGGTAAACTTTGGTGAGGGCGGGGTTCTCGGAGATCTTCACCGATCCCTCGTCGCCCATGAACTGCTCGAAATAACCTCCGCCGGCGCTCGTGGTGGTGAGCACCTGGTAGAATGCGCGGGCTTTGCCCTCGGGAGTATCGAACTCGAAAATGGCCATTACGTTGTCGTACCACTCGCGGCCCTTGTAGTAGTCGAGCCCGCCGCCGGCCATGACGCTCACCGGCTTGCCCTGGAAGAACCAGCCGAAGATGTCGATCTGGTGCGAGCCGAGGTCGGAGATGGGGCCTCCCGAGAGATCGCGGAACCAGCGCCAGTTGCGGAACTGGTGCATGTCCTTGAAACCATATCGGAGCAGCGTTTCGGTGGGGATGACGGCGTTCTTCGGGAAGCCGAGGTCGGGTGATACCGCGCGATTCCACTGGGCGTTCGCATTCGTGAGACGGCCGGGAATGCGCGCTTTCTTGATGAGGTTATCGAGAGCGTGGATGTAGCGCGGATTGCTGCGGCGCTGGTGTCCGATCTGAAGGAGCTTCCCCGTTTCCTTCATGGTGCGAACCATGGAACGGGCTTCGTCCACCGTGCGCGCCATCATTTTCTCGCAATAGACATTCAGTCCCGCCTTGAGGCAGATATTGGTGTGGCGGGAGTGCCAGAAGTCGGGAGTCGCGATCACGACGGCATCGAGGCCTTTCTCCTTGGCAAGCATGTCCTCGATGTCGGCATAGGCGTTCACCTTGAAGCCCGCCTTCCCGAGTTTGCGCTGACCGTAAATACGGCTGTAATCCCAGATATCGCAGACGGCGCGGAAGTTCAGGCCGGGGATGTTCAGCATGGCCTCAAGAAGGATGCGGCCCTGGGAACCGAGGCCGACCAGGGCGACATTGATGGCATCGGCGCCTGGTGTGGCGGCCTTCAGGATGGAAGGAGCTCCCACGAGCATGATGCCACCGGCGGCGGCGAGACTGGACAGCATGAAATCGCGACGGCTGAGCGCATCGCCGGAGTGAGTCTGGTTCGAATCGGACATGTGCAATAGGAGAAGAGAGGGAAGAAGGTGTTGCCGCGGGTTACCAGCGCCGGGTGACGCAGACGCGGTCGTGTTTCACGAGGCAGAGCGCCATGACGATCATGATGAGATGGATGGCCAGCCATGCGATGCCCGCGCTCTCGTTAATGAGTATGAAACCGAAAGTCAGGCTGACATAGACCAGCCCCATGACGAAGAGCGTCCAGCGGGAGAAGACGCCGAGAAGCAGCATCAGGCCCAGGAGGATGAGCACGGGTCCAATGGCGGCAATATAAGGCGTGAGGAGGAAATCCGGGAGGAAGGGCTCGGCGGCGAACTTGGCCTTCATGGATGCGGGAATGCCCTGATAGTGCGAAAGACCGTAGATCTTTTTATCCACCGCGACCATGGCGCCATTGATGTCGGGATTGCCGAACTCGTCGAGCAGGGGAGTCTGCACGGTTTGCTTGCCGGCATACTTCTCGAGACCGGTGAAAATGGCGCGCATGGCGAGCCAGAGTCTCAGAAGCAGATAGGCAAAGGAGTAAGCCAGTGCCTCGCCGCGGCAGCCGCAGTCGGAATTCGGATGGGTATTGGAGGAATCACTCATGGGAGAAAGCAATCGGAGGTTCGGGTTAATGGAGACAATTCTTCGGATGAAGGGGAAGTCCAACTTTTGCCCAACGGTCCGAACCGAGAAATATTTTTAATCGCACAACAGAGCGTATTTTGCGAGGCAGAGTGGCAGGTTTCTGATCCGATTGAGAACTGTCTGGTATGGTTTTAACGATGCGCAAGACGCAACAGCGTCGGGGAGGTTCCTCCATTATTATGAGATGCTGAGGAACTGCTACCAAACCTAACCAATCAACTCAGATTGAACAGAAGGCAACGAAGGTAACGAAGAACCAAGGCTATTAGCTTCCCAGCCCCTGTAATTCTTTGAACGTGTTTGTCTGATCAGCAAAAGCCTTTTTTGGATCGTTCCCCCGAGCCCGCCGAATGGGCCTTCGATTTCCCTACTGGCCTCTGGCTTCTGGCTTCTGGCCTCTTTGGTTGCGGCTGCCGTGGTAGGATGAATGCAGGCTAACTGCGAGGACACGGAGAGCACGGTCGGACGGACAAACAGTGCCGCCATGCCATCAGGCGTTCGACAGGTGTTCGCGTATCGATGCCCCCGCTGCAGCCAGCCAGCGCCTGCCTTTTTCAACAGTTGCACCGGTTGGATCGCCAATCACGCCGCTCTTCGAGAGATCGCTGGTGAGCCAGGCAAAGGTGGCTGGTGCCTTCTCGGGTCGAAGCAGTCCCGGATCATCCAGCTTGGCGGGATATTCGCAGACGGCCTTGTCCATGCGCACCCATTCGGGCGCACAGGCCAGCATAAGGGAGGTCTCCCACTCGTCCGCGTGCATTCCCCAGGTCTTTTCCTGCGGCGAAAGCTCCGGCTCGAAGCCATAGCGCAGGAGCGAGGCGTGCATGTCTATCTCCTCGCGGATCTCCCGCAGCGTAGTGTCGAGCACCGCTGCATTGCCACCGTGTGTGTTCAGCACCTCGAGGTGACAAAATCCAAGTGCGCTTACTTCACGGGCGATCGCGTGCAATTGGCGTCGGAGAATGCCAGCACCGATGCTGAGAGTCCCGGGGAATCCTGTGTGTTCGATGCTCTTCCCATAGGTGATGGGCGACAGCACAAAAACGGGCGGGCCTTCGTCCATTCGGGAAAGAGCGGAATCGAGCAGGGCCTGGCCGAGGATCGCATCCACGCCGACCGGCAGATGGGGACCGTGTTGCTCGATTGATCCTGTGGGCAGGACGATCCGCGCGCTTTCCTTGTGGGGGATGGCCAGTATCTGCTGTTTGCTCATCGCCGACAGATAAAAGCGGCGGTAAACCGGGAAGGGAGTGGGAGCGACTCCCAACTCGGCATCCTGGGAAGCGGCTGGTGCCTCTAGCGGAACTGACTTGTGCAGGCGGATTTCCTCCAAGAGTCCGCAAAGACCGGAGACCATCTCCTGCTGTTTCTCTCTCCGATCCGAATCTCCAATCTTCAGGCCGAGCGAACGGGCATTGATAATGTAAGGCCGGATGCCGAGTGTAGCGCGGGCATCGATCGCGACCGTGGAGATGAAGGATTCGTTGACCTCGCTTGTGTTAAAAAGAACGAGTTTCAGAAACCCGGCGTCGCGCACGCCTTTGGCAATGGACATGGCCAGATCGAGTGCTGTCTCGGGATCGAGCCCGAACAGACCTTCTCCCTTGGAGGCAAGCACATGCCTCAAGGGCGGAAGAACGAGCACAGGGAAGCGCCTCGATGCCTGGCGAGCCGCGATGCTCAGAATTTCCGCACCAGAGGTCTCTTCCTCGTCTAGCGATGAAGAAGAACCGTAATTCGCAAGGCCATGCACTGGAAGAACGACGACGGTCAGCTCCGGTCGCCGCCATTCGGCAAATTCCGTCCAGGCACGGTGTGCCCAGCAACAAGATGGGTCGGTATCGGCTAGCCAGGAAAGGCTCATGGTGGAGCACACGTTGCATCAGCGGCAGCCCGGATGCCAGCCTTGATGCCAGACGGCAGTGGGCAGTGGCGCTGCTGCGCCTCGGTGGCCGCAGAGCGGCCTCGGTGGTGCTCTGCTGGCCAGCAGAGCACACAGTGGCGGCGCAGCCGCCTCGGACGGACTGTCCGACTGGCAGGTTTTCTAAACCGCGTAGGGCTTTCTCATCGGACGGCGTAGCATGGCGTTCGCCTTGTCGTCGCCGGGAACACGCTCGTTTGCAGGGTCCCACTTGATTTCGCTCCGTCCCAGGCGGATCGCGATATTCGCGAGGTGCGCGATCAGAATGGAACGGTGTCCCACATGAATCGGGGCAACGGCCGGCTTTCCGTCGTAAATGTGCTCTATGAAATTCTTCTCGTGATTGAGGCTCTCATAGAGGCGTATCTCGTCTTCCCTGATTTTCTCCTTCCGGAGCGAGTCGGGCGTCATGGTCAGTTCATCCCGGCTTACAAAGATCGATTTGCCGCCTTCACCCACGAACAGCAGTCCGTTGCGAAGGTTATTTGTGACGTTCGCGCGAAGCCCGCTCGCATAGACCACATCGAAGTTGAAGTCGGTCGCGGTATTATACAAGGCGTTCGGCGGAGGAGTCGTCGCCACGATGTTCTCGATGGCCACCGGACCGCTCTCATCCATGCCGAGGGCCCATTGCAGGATATCCAGATGATGAGCGCCCCAATCGGTAACCATGCCTCCTGAGAAATCGAAATTATGCCTCCAGTTCACCTGAAGGAGGGCGGGAACATACTCGCGCTCCGGCGCAGGGCCGAGCCAGAGATCGTAATTCAATTCCTTGGGCACGGCTTCGGGCTTCGTCCTGCTGGCCAGCCTGGAGAAATCCCCATGACCGCCCGGTATCACAATTTCGATGCGCTGGAGCTTTCCGAGCCGTCCATTGCGGACGTACTCGCAGGCGATTTTGAAATAGCTTTTGCTGCGCTGCTGGCTTCCGGTCTGCATGATGATGCCGGCCTCCCGCACCGCCTTCACCATGCGCTGCCCTTCCTCCACGGTGAGACTGAGAGGTTTCTGGCAATAGATATGTTTGCCCAGGCGCGCGGCGTGGAGGGTGATCGGGCAATGCCAGTGATCCGGCGTCGAGATGATGACGGCATCGATATCCTCCCTGTCCAGCATTTCGCGGTAATCCTCATAGATCCGGCAGCCGCTATACGAGCCGCTGGTCTGCGCCGCAGCGTAGTGCCCGTTGACGAGGCGCTGACCCACAAGGCGTCCGCCGTGCAACTCTCCTTGATAGCCGAAATTGGGCAGCTCCGTGATGGGGTCGGCGACGGCTACGACCTGCACCTGGGGAATGCCTAAAAAGTTCGGAGTCGTGAACTGGGCGACGGTGCCGAAACCGATCAAAGCCATGTTAATTCTCGAATTGGGCGCAGGCCGGCGCACGCGGCGTGCGGAGGCGCAGGAGGTGAGAACGGAAGGCAGGGTCGCGATACTGGCGCCTGCAATAAGCGATGACTTTAGAAAGTGCCGACGATTCATGATGTTTTCAGGAAGAGTACTGTTGGCGCCGTCAAAAGGAGCACAAGGGCAGGGGAATGTCCCCAAAATAACTTCGTTGATGCCAGACTGTGCGAAACGTGCTTGTGCAATCGCCCTCGCCCTATTGCACTCGACCTTTCTTTCCACCTTTTTCATCTCGATAGAAACCTGACATGAAACTCCAAACAGACATCCTTTCCAAAGCCTGCTCGCAGGCTCGCGGACTCGCGATTGACGCGGTCCATAAGTGCTCCTCAGGGCATCTCGGCCTTCCCCTGGGAGCCGCTGAAATTGGCGCTGTCCTCTTCGGGCATGCCCTGGCGCACAATCCAGCCGATCCCCGCTGGCTCAATCGCGACCGCTTCATTCTCTCCGCGGGCCACGGCTCCATGTTTCTCTACACATGGCTGCACTTGAGCGGCTACGATCTGTCGCTCGAGGAACTGAAGAATTTCCGCCAGCTCCACTCCAAGACGCCCGGACATCCCGAGTTTGGCGAGACTCCCGGGGTCGAATGCACCACAGGTCCCCTCGGCCAGGGCGTGGGAAACGCCGTAGGCATGGCGCTTGCGGGCAAGATGGCAGCCGCACGCTTTAATACCCCCGAGCATGCGATCTTCGACAATCATGTGATATGCCTTGCCGGCGACGGTTGCATGCAGGAAGGCGTAACGATGGAGGCGGTTGCTTTCGCCGGCCATCAGGGCCTCGACAACCTCATCCTGATCTACGACTCCAACGACGTCACACTCGACGCGATGGCGATCAAAAGCCAGAGCGAGAATGCCGCCGCGCGCTTCAAGGCCATCGGCTGGGACGTGCAGACCGTCCTGGAGGGCAACGACCTAGCAGCCCTCCTCAAGGCGCTCAACAAGGCGAAGAAGGCCAAGTCGGGCCGCCCGCAGTTGATCATCGCAAAGACGATCATCTGCAAGAGCATCCCCGAGGTGCAGGGCACCGCCAAGGGGCACGGCGAAGGTGGTGCCAAGTTTTCGGATACGGCGCGGGCCGGGCTCGGCCTGCCCGCCGATCAGCTTTTCTATGTGAGCGACGATGTGCGCGCATACTTTGCCGATCACAGGAAGCGCCTCGCCCGCCTCGCCAACAAGTGGAGAAAGACCTTTCAGGCGTGGCGCCTCGCCAATCCCGAGAAGGCAGCCTTGCTCGATAGCGCGAAGCAGCAGCCGATCGCCCTCGATCTGCTCGCGAAGATTCCGGCATTCCCCGCGGATGCAAAGCTCGCCACCCGGGCCGCGGGCAGGGATGTCCTCCAACCCATCGCGGCTGCGCTTCCTCTGCTCATCTCTGGCAGTGCTGACCTCTACGGCTCTACTCTCAACTATATCGCCGCCGATAAGGACTTCGACAGGACAAACCGGGCCGGTCGCAACATCCGCTTCGGCATCCGCGAACACGGCATGGCCGCGATCTGCAATGGCGTTGCCTACGACGGCCTTTTCCGCCCTTCCTGCGCCACCTTCCTTGTGTTTGCGGATTACTCGCGTCCCGCGATGCGCATCGCTGCGCTGGCCAAGCTTCCTGTCGTGTACCTTTACACGCACGATTCCGTCGGAGTCGGAGAGGACGGTCCCACCCACCAGCCCACTGAAACGGTTTCAGGCCTGCGCATCATCCCGAATCTGGATGTGATCCGTCCGGCCGATCCGGAGGAGACTGCGGGTGCCTTTGCGGCCGCGCTCGAGCGCATCGAAGGTCCGACGCTGCTCTCGCTCACACGGCAAGCCGTGCCGATGCTCA
>JBAZHQ010000048.1:0-17101 GCA_041652235.1 Opitutaceae bacterium
TTAGGCAACCAGGCCGTGAGCCTGTAGGATCGCGAGTGTTGCAGCCTTCAGGGCCGCAAGATCCGCCGCACCTGTGATCGTGTCGGCGCTCTTTACGTGAACGAGCTTGAGTGCGTAGCGCCAGGAACCGAGATCGCCTGCGGCGTGTTTCGCGTCGGCGATTCCGATCTGCACGTAAACTCCGGCAGTGGCCGGGAGCTTGCGGAGCTTCCCCTTGTCGGCGGGCGTGCCAATATCGGCCAGAACAAGAGCATCGCCCGGATTGACCGCATCTTTGAGCGGCGTGCGGTAGGTCTTGCCGGGAATGAGCGGCTCGACCTCGGTGCGCTCGGTATCAGCCGCTTCGTCATTGAGGAGGAAGAGGGCGAGGGCGTTGTTGTCGGTCGGAAGTTTTGCTTCCGGAACGCCAGTGTCGTGAGTGAGCACGCAGAGGCGGGAGCGCATGCCGGTGAGATCTTCACCGGCGAGCACAGAGAACGGGCCAACGGGCCGCGTATTGGATTGATCGGGATTCATCGTGTGATGAGTTGGGTGTTACGGTTGAAGGTTGACGGATTACTGGGCAGAGAGCTCGGCCTCGGCGCGCTCGTAAGCCTTGGAGAGACTGAGCGACGGATCAGCGGAGCGGAGCGCGGCAGCGCGGTTCGAGATCTTGGCGGCGCGCACCTCGTCGGCAGCGGCTTGCTCCTGGCCAGGCAGATGCGCGGGAGGAGTGGCGGAGCGGCGGTTCGTGATCGGCCCATTTCCCCCATCGGCAGCGGCGGCAGGCTCCATTGCCTCCAGCAGTTCGAGGGTGCCATTGCGGTTGCTGATCAGCGCGGCCTTGATCTTGTCGCGGTTATCCGGCTTGAACCGGTTCTTGAGCCTCTCAAGATCGGATTCGACTTGGCTCGTCAGGAGCGCATCGCGCTCCGTTTTCAATGTGCCGACTTCGGTTTCAGCCGAAGTTGCACGGTTCTTGATCTTCTGAATCTCGGCGACGGCTGACGCTTCGGGCGCGTCCTCCGCGAGACCCAGCAATGTCATGATGTTTTTCATGTTGGGATCGGGTTGGTGGTTGCCCGCGTCGGCATCGCCGTTGCGGTTTGAAATTGGTTTCTGCCCCTTGTTGTTCGGATCGTTAGTCAGTGAGAGCCCGACCAGGCGCAGCGGCCGCACGACGCTGTAGGTCTTGCGATTGATTAGGCGCGTGCCGATGACCTCGCACTCGATCGGCTCGTATTCGGTCGAGAAGAATTTATAAACAGGCGGCTTTCCGGGCGTCGCTTCCACGAGCGGCAGGCCAAGGCCCGTCCAGTCGATCTTCGCTTCCGGTACGCCGTTGCGATTGCGTATCCCCATCGCCCAGCCAAGCGACTCGGTAGGGTTGGCATGGCTCTGCGAGAGATGATCCTTGTCGATTCGTATTCCTGGGAAGTCATCGCCCTGGGCTGCGGCCTCGGCGGCAAAGCGGTTGGCGATGGAGGTCACTGCCTTCTCATCGATCACCTGGATAACCTTGGCGGCATGGTTGACGTGCTCGCCCTGCGCCTCGAACTGATACCAGCCATCGTCGGGCAGCTTTCCGGCTCTGTTGAGAATTCGGGTATTCATAATTTTGTTAGGAGTCCAAGTATTGGCCTTAGGACCTATTTAAAACCGGAGCTGGCGCGTTTTCCGCATCGGTGCGGGTGTTTTTGCCTCCTGAAACAACAATGGCCTCTTTTTCGATTCTTTGGCTTTTGGCCGTCTGCCGTGTTTGGGCGGCTTCGGCCAGGCCGCCCACCAGGGCGGAACCGATAATTTCCTCGAAGGCCTGTTCAAGTTCCGAGTGCGATCCGAGGATCTGCTTTTCGAGAGCAGGCAGATCGGCCTGGAGTTGCCGCATGCCAGCCTCGAAGGCGGCATCGTCCGCTTCCATGAGTGGCGCGATCCGATCGAGGAGGGGTTTCATCGCGGCCTGTTCCGCCTGGCCAAGCATGACAGAGGAGGAAGCTAGGAAGCGTTGTTCACGGCCGGCCGCACCTGTGGCGCGGTTTGAGACTGTCGCCTGAGGCTCATCCTTGGCCGATGCCTCTGTGGCAGCTTCCTGATCTGTTCCGGGCGCGGGATCTTTTCTAAGTGACGGATCTGCGCCCGGTGCCGGTAACGCCAGTTGCGGGATTGCTTTGATGGTGACGAGCCAGCCCGTCTTTTCTGTCACCTGAGCGGGATCGACTTGATAACCTGCAGAGGAAAGTTTGGAGACCTGTTCAACCGCGTCACCGGTGTCTGTCTCCTCATTGGCAGCGAGGGCGAAGAAGGCTAGCTGAGGCTCGTTGGGGAAATCTTCGAACAGCCATTGTGCCACCAACTGCTTATTGATGACTTCGGAGACCCTCCGTGCATCGCCCTTGGATATCCGACTGAAAACTTTGTCATGCACACCGCCTGCCAGCGTTCCAGATCCAGAGACGGCGAGCATGGTGAGCATCCCACCGGTGCCAGCCAGTACTAGTTTCTCGGAAAGATGATCGAGCCGTGCCTTGAAGGTCGCCGGATCGTGAGGCATCTCGTTAGCCGTGTAGGTGCTGCCATTGGGCAAATAGCCGCTTCCGCCTTCTGCTACTCGCTGGGCAGCCGAGGCGTACTCTTCCCGCTCACCAGAGGGGATGTTTGGCGGCCCGATGACGACGCCGCCGGGCACATTGTAGATCTCGTTGAAGGCGTCCCAGTCCTTCTCGCTCAGATTCGCCCGGATAAACTTGAGCAATGCAAAGCGGTTGATTGGACGCCGCACCTCGCGATAGAGGAATCGATCTAGCGGCAGATCCTCGGTGTCACGGAGCCCTTGGTAATCCGTGGAGCGAGCCGTTGGGTTGTATTTCCAAGGACCGCGCATTCCGTCGCGCACGACGTTCCACTGGTCGACCAATTCGAGATGGAAGATTTCGCCATCGGAATTCACCTGCTTTTCGCAATGCGCAAAGCCACGAAACGAGGCCATGGCCAGGTGCTCGATCGCTTCGTATAGGTTGTCGATCGCGGAAAGCTTCTCGGAGATAAGATCCGCCTGGTGCTTGGCTTTGGCCTGGTCCGCTTCTTTTTCGGTCTGAACGTTGTAGTCCATCTCCAGCAATCGGGAGATGCGATTCTCCAGGAGGCCGATCATATCGGGATCGGTCTGTTCCAGAAAGAAGTAGGTCCACTGCAGGTCCGCCATGCGGCCGGCCTGATAGTCTTCCAGGAGCATGGCATCGTCCGCCGTGGACGGTGTGCTCTTCACCCACTTCTCGATGAGGGTCATGAGCGGCTTGAAGAAGAAGCGAAGAGCGCCGATCGCGGAAACGACGGTGAGCAGCCAGGGAAACTTCTGAGCCAGGCCGACGATGAAGCTGCTGATGAGATCTTGACCGGCGGTGGCTGCGTCCGTGACCGTCTCGCCGCCGCTGGCCTGCTGCGCGGCCACTACGCCCGCAGCAGTGCCAGCGGCGTCATCCGCATACATGTTGTGTGACAAAGCAAAGAGAGCGACGAAGGCAAACGCGGCAAAGAGCAGCGTGAGGAGTGCGGTGCGATGAGTTTTCATGGTAGGAAAAGATGGGGTTACGGAGACTGGAACGATTGCACGGTGGCTATGCCCGCGGGCACGGCCCCCTGGTCCAGGGTCGGGTAGAAATTCACGGTGTTGCCCGGAGGCGCGGGTTTCTTCTGCGCAGGCTCCCTATGGGGAACAGCCATCTGCAGTCCCTTGGTTGCTTCTGTGAGAAACGCCGCGAGGAACTCGGGAGAGAAGCACAAGGCATCCAAGCCGACGGCCGTCGCAAGAGGGATGACGACGCTGCCGTCGCTCAGCCGCACCGCAGGCTTCACGCCGAGTATCCGGGCGATGAGCTTTCGTTCATTCATCGCTTTCCTTTCCCGCGCCGCCGCAGGGAGCGGGCTTTGGCCTTTGCCTTTGACCCAACTCCCTGCTTGGCTCGCTTTTGCGATGAACGAGAAAATGACTCAGCTTCCTTTCGTGGAGCACGTGACGGACATGGGCATAGAATCACCACTGTCCCCGGCTCACAGTCTTGTGAGCATAGGGTATATTGACCCTCAAAAGCGTAGATACAAACTGAAGATGCCCCTCGCAGAATGGAGGCGACTTGCGCTTTCACTGAAGCGAACGATGGCCCGTCATAATCTGGAACCGGACTCGATCGAAACGAATTGAGGCGCTTTCCACCCTTATTTTCAAGCCAGCGCCGGGCAGCCTTTGCATCGGAGAAGTAGTGGACATGGACCGGCGCTCCCGCAGCCGCCTTGATAGCGCGTCTCGTGGCTTTCGCCTTGGCTTGCTTTGTATCGGGCTGCGTCATACGATGCACGCAGCTTACCCGATCAGCCCCTGCGAAAGATACCCTTGCAGTCGCTGCTGTCCTTAGAGTCCGGGAAAATCACTCATCCGGGCGCAAAAAACCCCGGCGCGAGGGCCGGGGCGAAAATTGAGACTCTGGTCGATTGCTACTTTTTGGGCAGTTGCTGCTCAATCTTTGATAGAATACCGTTCTCAATAGAACCGTTCGACTGAGCTACGATCCATGACTTGGAAACATTGCTCTCGAATGCTTCGTAGTGACAGTTGATTGTCACTTGCGTCTTCCCTGGTTCTAGCTCCACCGCGAGAATCTTCATGTTCATCCGAAGCCCATCCCAGGTCGCAAGGAAGCCCCCTAGAGCGAAAACCCAGTTAGCTTGATTCATGTTGTTGTACCCGGCCGGAAGATTAATCCAATCGGTCGTTATCAAGCCGCTGTCTTTCTCGATAGCGCGAACAGGATACTCCAGACCAACTTCCCCGACGAGAAGCGGCCATACCTTGTCTTTTGGTGCGTCAAAAACTGCCTTGGTTCTTTGCTGAACAGGAGGCGGATTTGCTCCGGTTGTTTCGCAACCTATGAAGAGGGCAGACGTTAATGCCAACGCCAGCCCGAATATGAGGGCGGTATATCGAGTTTTCATGGGATTAGATCATCGTGGATAAATACAAAACGGCCTGTCATGGAAGCGCACATCTGCCCGAACCAGAGCTTCGCAATAGGTGCTGAAATCTCCGTTCAGGTTTCTCGCCCTGGCTACGCCGTCTTTCCATAGTTGGCGCTCCAAAGTGAATGACACGGAAACCCGAGAGAACTTTGTCCCCACTGTTGTTGGGATAGAGGTCAGGCGCTCCGTCTTCGGCCCTTCGCAATCGTTGTGCACCAACGCCGCCAAATAGCGAGCTGCAGTCATGCGCAGGCTTCGACATCTCGCAGCCAAGATAGGAACCATCTCTCCAGGAAGCGTCACTGAAGAACGCTTGAACTTGACACGCTGTGTCGGCACAGCGCCAGCTTTGAATCAGCTTCAGACCTATCAATGGCTTATACATATTACTCCGTAATTTGGATGCTGACGTGGGATCGTCACAAAGCGCATATGCATGAAATTAGCTCAGGTTATCCCGTTTCTGGTTCAACCGCTCACCCTGGAGCAATTGGAAGCGGTGGTCGTATCGTGCGATAGTGTCGAAGAACTCCGCGCATACACTCTGTACCTCATCGCATGCAGAAGTAGGGACGATGCTCTGCGCTGCGATAACTGTCATCTGCGGGGACATAGCTAGGCGATTTTAGGGTGAGAGCGTTTGGGCGACGCGACCACTGGCCCATGTATTCGCATCAATTCTGCAGCGCGAGCGCGAGATCGATCTAAACTTGCAGCACGCTCTTCGTGAGTCTGCCAGTGAATCGGAGGTGTAAGATGCATCGCCAATTGTTCGTTTATCCAACCAAGTCTGCTTCGATCACCATCAGCCAGCGTTAATAGGCGTTGGAACTTCTTAGTGAGCACTTCCGGATTCAAAGGATCGTCGTAGACTCCTTCGTGGACCTCATCAGTCTTATTATATTGGACAGATTGGACTATTCCAAAAAACAGGTAATCCGGGTCCTCTTCCAGAAAATCGACCAGCTTTTGCTTATGCTTCTTCGAGGGAGGAGGAGATTCCCGGTTGAGCCAGTTAAACAAAGTGGAACGGCTAATCCCTAACGCCTTATAGGCGGAGTCGAGGGATATGTTTTTCCGTTCGAGAATTGAACGGAGCCGGAGTCCAAAGTTTTTTGGATTAGAGTCCAATTTATGCTTGCAAGAGTCTAAGTAATTTCGTGTCTTCTTGGACACACTCTCAAAAATATGGATTCTGCGTCAAGGCCAAATTCCCGCCGCATCAGGGCAGCACTGCTCGTGAAAGGCTACACCATCTCGGCTTTTGCGCGAGAACACCAGTTTCCAAGGAGGACAGTAATAGCAGCGATTAGAGGAGAGAGGTCCGGTCCGAAGTCACACGTAATTCTCCAAGCAATCTCAAAGGCAATCCGTCATGCAGCCTGATCTTAACATCCGTGAATTGTACCTTTTCGTTATGGAGAAAGCGACTGATGTTTCTCCAGAAAAGAGAGCGCGGCTTTATCGTACTCTCGCAGCGGTCATAGGAAGTGTAGCCGAAGCGAGATCGCTCATCGCGCTTGCGATAGAATGCGAGCAGCTCGACCGCAACTGCGCCCAGCTCGCGCTCGATTTCAAACGGAGGGCTTCATAGTCCATGCCTGCAGCCCAACAGATCAATCTCGCCCAGTGGCAGGAGCACTTCGATTTCCTGCTTCCGAAGAAGGAATTTCTCCGAGGGGACGAGGTAGCCGATGCCCTGGACGCGGATGAGCGCACAGCCATCCGGCTCTTCGACGATCAGCAGCTCATGGGCCACGAGTTCAACGCCGCGAAAGGCCACCGCCAGCACCGCCGTTACCGCCGCTCATCCATCATCCTTTTTCTTGCGAAAAGTGCCAACTACACACCGAGCGATCTGCGCGATCGCCTCATGGAAGTCGTGGCCACGCTGCCCCGGTCCGACAAGGCATTCCTTTACCAGCGCCTCGGTGAATCCCTCCGCAACGCATGAACTCAATCCCCATCACTCGCCTAAGCGGTCCAGCAGTTGTCGGCGGTTACATCGTAAGCCTCGATGGCCGTGCTGCACCCCTGACCCTTGGCTCCGTGTTCTGGTATCGCCAGTACCGCAGGGACGCAAAACGCGGGAATGCCTGGCTTCCGACAGGACGCCCGAGAAAAGCAGTCTTTGTGAGGATGATATCGCGAGATTTCCACGATGACAAATGGGAGGTCACTGACTGGGGGTCCCATAAACGCGGATTCTTCGGAGGATTGCTCATCGGCTCCAAGAGCCTCCACCACATCGAATTCATCAGCCCATGACTGAAATCCTCTACACCTGCACCGTCTGCGGTCGCTCCAATTTCACCAAGCGCGGCCTCCGCGTCCACACCTGTAAACCTTCTTTAACCATGCCTAAGACCCAATTAAAGCCCTCTTCCGTCGAGCATCTCCAGCCAGGGCAACCAAGCTCAAAGCTTGTCGACCTACTCAAACAGGCTGGAGCCCAACTAAGTGATGCCCAGCTCGCCGAGCGCTTCATCGCCACCGAGCAGGCACGCGGGTCGTTCTGCCGCGCCGCGATCGAGCTGGGCATTCTGTTGCTCGCCAAGAAAGCCACGCTCAAGCACGGCCAGTATCAGAAGTGGGCTGCCTGTTTGAAGGCGCATGTGGAGCAACAGGCTGAAAAAGGAAACGCGTTTCCTTTTTCAGATCTGAACACAGTCATCCGATCAGTCCGAAACTATACCTTTCTCTCCCAACATTTTCTGGCGGATTTGGAGCAGGGAAGCTTCCAGCCCGAGACCGGCCAGCAGTCCGCTGCGGTCAAATTGCCGGAGGTAAGCGCGGATGAAGTGCTTGCGCTTGAAACGCTCCCCGAACAGCGCCGGGACCTGGTCAGATCCCGCATCGAGGCTTTTGTGGCCGGTCGCTCCCTGCGGCGGATGCTCAGCGATTTCCGCCGCGCCGAGAATGCTGCAGAGGCAGAGGAAGCACAGGAGCAAAAGGCCTCCAAGTCCAAGCCGGAAGCAGGCGAGGAGTCCGCCAAGGACGAGCAGATGGAACTCTTCAAGGAGATCACCGTGGGGCTCACGACCATCCACAATATCGTCTCTGATGACGCCATCTACGCCCGCACCAATCGCGCTTTCTGGAAAGCCCTTGAGAACTCCCTTGCCTCGGAACTGGACGCCGTGCGCTCACGCCTCCGCAACATGGCCGGCAATTAACCAGGCTATCTCCCATGGTCCTCGACATCGCCAAAATCCCAGACTCAGCCCTAGCCAAAAGACCGCTTCCGATCTTCGACGTCCCGGTATGCGACAACGAGGAATGGACGCACGAAGTCTCGGAGCCCGAGCGCGCCCGCGTCCGCGAGGTTTTCCGTGCCTTCCGGGATATCGCATCGAAGAAGAACAACAAGGCTGGGGCGGCCTACGCAGCGGCAAAGCGCAGGGGCATGGGACGCGGGTGGAAAGCCAAGACACTCGCGGATCTATACCGCGCTTACACGAACGGCGGTCACAAGCCAGGGGACTACCGAAGAGTCGGTGCGATCTACGCAGCCGGTGATTGGCGGGTGCTGCTCAGGGACTGGAAACCGAGAGAAAGCCTCGTTCCCGAAGTTTTCCGGCGCTGGCTCAATGAGGAATTTGCCCAGTTCCGCGGTCGTAGCGACTGCGCCCGAGCGCTCTGGCGGCATGTGATCTTTGATGTATGGCTTAAAGACAAGCCGATCCCTGGCTACGGCATCGCGAGCGATTGGTATCGCGAGGCGGGTATCGCCCGGCCGCATCCTCAGCTTGTCCGGCCACAGGAGCTGCCCAGCGGCTGGAGCGAGTCGAACTTTCGTCGCTTCCTCCCGAAGAGCCAGCGGATACGCAAGGAGCTCGCGCATGGCTATCTCGCAGCCCACGGCCACCAGGCTCATCAGGTGCTCACCGATCGCAGCGAGATCCTTCCGCTGCAGTACGTGATGCTCGACGACAATCGTCCCGACATGCGCTGCGTCTATTTCAATAACAGCGCAGGAGAGATCGTCTACCCGCTCCTGGTGCTCGGGCTCGATGTATGCAGCGGTGTCGATCTGGCCAACTGCGCAAAGCCCCGCGCACTGCAGGCTCGCGAGGGTGACAAGAAGCATGGCGTCACCCAGGACATGGCCCTGCTTGTTCTCTGCAACATTCTCCGCAAATGGGGACTCCCTCCCTGGCCCATAACCTTCATACACGAGCGTGCTGCAGCGTGCGTTTCTCCTGAGGTAAAACGCCAGATCGAGGATGTCTTCGGTGATCGAATCCAGTTTATGGAGACGAACATCTACCGCGAGAAGATGACGGCTCACGGCTTTGTCGAGAGCGGCGGCATGCCATACATGAAGGCGCATCTGGAGAGCTTCTTCCGCATCTTTGCCACGCAGACCGCACGGCTCCCTGGCAGCACAGGCCCCCGTTATGATGCCGCCCCGCGCGACGGTGCTGCGATCGAGAGCTATACCCTCAAGCTCCTGGAACGCGCCAAGGGCATCGAGTCAGTCATCGCCCAACTAAAGAGACCCCTCCTGGACTTCAATGAGGCCCATGAAGCGATCGAGAAAGCGCTTTCTCTGCTCCGTTTCCGCATCAACCACTCTCTTCAAGGTTTCTCCAGGGTACGTGAATGGCGGCGCTCTACAGCCGAGAATTACCAGCCGTGGGAATCGTTCCTCGCGCTGCCAGCCGATGAGCAAAATGCTATCACCGATCTTGTCGATCGACTTGAGTGCCCTGCCGAACGCTTTTGTCGGCTCCTTAGTGGAGTCCAAATGACGCCTGTCGATCCTAACTTTCTCACATGGCTTGCAGGTCCCAGGCACCCAAAGCCGGTGCGCATCCGCGATGGAAAGATCCGCATCGACAACGATTCCCACGGAGATGACAAACTCGTGTTTTGGGAGCCCAACTGCGAAATCCTTGGAGAGGAGGGTGAAGAGTTTGAGGCCGTCATATCGCGCGACGGCAACAGCATCGTCCTCGCCAAGGATGGCCGTGTTGTCGGGAATGTGGCGCGTCAGGGTCTAATCAACTTCGGCGATCGTGAGGCCCGTCTTCAGGCGGCGATCGAAGTACACAAGACCCGTACCGCCGACCGCGAGATGCTGCGCGGCTACTACCTCGCGGGCACCGATGAAGCTCTTGCCGACATGCGTCGTCACAACGAGGCAGTCCTGGCAAATATGCCTTCTCTGCCAGCTACCCAGCGTCCGAGGCAGATTGCCTCACACAGGAGCAAGCCCACAGCCGCGCAGACCGCGCAGCGTGCCGACGTAAACGCGCAGGTCGCCGCCGCCGCCCGCGCCCAGGCCGAAGAAATCATCCTCTGATACCTTCCCCAACAAAGCGGCCCGGCGGCGCGCTAACGCCAACCGGGCCTTAACTGAGAAACGAGAACATGACTACATCACCCGAAAACGAATCCGCCGTCAATCTCGACGATGGCTCCTCCCACCTAACCGCGAAGGGAACCCTGGCCCATCTCGAAGCGCAGATGGTGAAGAACGAAGCTCCGGAGGCCGTGAAAGAAGGCTCCGTCTGGCTGCACCAGTTCATGCACCGCTGCTGCTCCGGTTCTCCCGCCCTGGTCGCGAGCATCTTGAAGAAGATCTCCGCCCAGGACTACCCGAACAAGGAACAATACATCTATCAGATTGCCCGTGGCATCTACTTCAAGAAGGCGGCGGGGCGCCAGGCGATCGAGACCTTCAAGGAGATGATCGATCGGCTCATACAGTGGGACCGCATCGAGCAGACGCGCGGTCGCGTGCCCTTCAACGAGAACCTGCGCTCCTGGGTGCTTCTCCGCGATTACATCGACAGCCGCCGCGCACTCGGAGCCGTGTGCAAGTTCGGTGCCATCTGCGCAGAGACCGGCATGGGAAAGACAGAAGGGACCAAACACTACCAGCTCCTCAATACCCACGCCCTGACCGTGCGCACGGAAATGCCCATGCCCTGCACCCTGGCGCGTTTCGTGACGTACTTGGGCTGCTGTTACAACATCCCGACTTCCCTCTCCACGTCGGAGCGCCTGATGGCGATCGACGAAAATGTCACCGAGGCCCGGACCATCATCGTCGAGAACTGCCAGAAGGCGTTCAACCCGAAGTCCGGCCACATCTACCTTCCGATCTTCTACTATCTCCAGGAGCTGCAGGACAACCGGGGATGCACGGTTATCCTGACCTGGACGCCGCAGTTCGAGGGCGAGATCATCGGCGGCAAGCACAACAAGTATTTCGAGCAGTTCATCTCGCGCATCGGCGGTGCGGATGAAGTGTTGCAGCTTCCCCGCCCGAACAAGGCGGATCTGCGAGCCATCATCGAACAGTTCGAGATCGCCGACTCCGCTGCTGCGCTGCCCCTTCTTGCCGAGTGGTCGCGCCAGCCCGGCCCCTACCGGCTCATCTTCCACCGCTTGCAACGAGCGAAGATGCTGGCCGGGAAATCCGGCCTGCGCGCCTCGCACCTGGAGCGAGTCGCCTCGACTCCAGTCAACCAGGCTCTGTCCGAGGAGGATGAGTCATGAGCGGCACCGCGACCACCATGATAGTCTGCCATAACGGCTGCTCAGCCGCACGCCTTGCCGCGATCACAGACATCAGCAACCTCTCTTCTCGTCAGCTTGCGCTGCACCATCTGAGAGCGGCGGCGGATATCATTAATGAGGCCGAGCCGCTGATCTGCGATTACGAGGACGAAGACTCAGAATTCTCGCGCAGAGAATTCCTCTGGGCTGATGCTGCCATGGCCAAGCTGGCGGCACATATCGAGCACCTCCGTGCCGTGGTCAGAGAGAGTTCTGAGGGAGGTGCACCGTGACTCACATCGGGCGTCCGTTCTCCGCTTGCACGCCGGAGCAAGTTCGGCAGATGCACATCCTGCGTGCCGCGGGAATGTCTGCTCGCCAGATCGGTGAGCAACTCGGAGTGAAGCCGAGTCTCGTACGCTCCCACTGGAGCAAGCCCAAGGCGGAAACATGCCCCTCTTTTCTCTCCGACATTGCGGAAGCGCTTAACCAAGCCGCTGAGGGCAACGTAAACGCAGCAGCAGCATGGCTGCGCGGAGCAGCATCCCAGCTCGAAAACGGAGGCGCGTCATGACCTGCCAGCACCTTCCTCTCGAAATCACTCGTGGCGGCCTGCGCTTGCCTCGCAGCACCGCCTTCCTGGCCATCGCCGTCGCCTTCGCGGCGGGCTTCTCCGTCGCTGTCTGGTCCATCGCCCTCGCTATTTTTTAACCCCAACACCCCATGACCTGGTCATTCGAAGATTATAGGAACCGCCGTAGAAGCCCGGCCAACAACGCCGATACCATTCTCCGTGTAGAGCCGAATGCAGACGGCAAATGGCATCTGCGCTTCGAGGGTGATCCCATCGAAGACGCAATCGGCTCTTTCGCGACAGCAGAAATCGCCGAACGCGCCGCTCGTGAGAACTGCACGCACGTCAAAGTCGTGATGCCGCCGAAGGCTCCCACAGGCACCCCGGCTTATATCCCCAATATGAGTCCCGACGATCATCTCCTTAGCCACTTCACCAAACTCTAAACCTCAACCCCGCACATCATGCCAACAAAAGAAGAATTAGTCGAACGTGCGCAGATCGTACGCATCCACGAAGCCAACTGCAAAATCGAGCACCCCACGCTCGATGAACTCAACTTCCGCATGGCTATCATGAAGAGGCTAGGAATCGGCCTCGGTCTCAAGGAAGTCCGTGGCCTCACCATCACCGGTCCCTCCGCTGGCAAGTCGCCTGCCAGATAAACCATCACCCTCCACCGTCAATCCCATGACCGCCGCCCAGCGCACACGGTATTTCCGCGACCTCTGGCCTGCCGCGTGCGCTGCACAGGTCTGGGATGCGCGTGATGAGGGTCGCCGCCGCCTTGTCACCGCCGATTGCATGGCTGCGGTCAAAGGACCGGCCACAGCATCGACCACGGACCTACAGGCGGATGAGGTAACTGCGCTCTTCTGTTACCTGGAGTTCCTCGGCGATCCCGCGAGCCTGGACAAGAGTGCCCGCTGGCTCGACTGCCAGCAGGATTACCAGGCCTACAACCGCGCCCGCCAAGCCGACTGGCATGAGCGTGCCATGTACGGTCACAGCAAACGCCCGAACAAACTCGATAAACACCGCTTTTCCGGAGCTACCAGTGCCGCAGGTGGCCCCCTTGACGCGTTCGATCCTGAGGCCATTCGGAAGCGGCACATGACAATGGCCAGCCGCCACCAGAAGAAAGAGCGCCAGGCCAAAAAGACGGCGGCTAAAGAGCCCGCCACGCCTGCTCCAATCCCTGCACCACAGCGCGTTGAACCGCCCATGATCCCAGCCACCCACGCTCAGGACGATCGATATCCATTCTGATGCCTGCCTCTCAGCTAATCCTTGAGATCAAGACGACGGCCCCGGAAGTGTCCCAGGCCGAAGTCGAGGCATTCTGTGCCTGGCTCAAGGGCAAAAGCTGGATCACGGCCCGGCAGATCACAGAGGAATTCGGATACGATGATCGCTGGGTGCGTTTAGTGGCGCAGCACAGCGATGGCCGAATCCTCAGCGGCCCCGGATGCCCCGGCTACCGCTACTTTGACGCCGATGCCCTCCCTTTCGCCGAGCGCGCCATCCTGGCCACCCGTTCCCAGATCGCCCACATGACCAAGCGCCTGGTCGCCTACCAACGCCGCTACCACTCCTTCGCCAAGGACCAACAGCCAGCATAAACGCCCACTTTCCGCCGACTCCCGACGACCCGTTCTAAACCTGAAGCTTGGAAAGCTCAGCCCACGGCGAGGGAGCGGCGGCAACAACGAAAACCGATGAGATTCTTTCTATTCTTATATCTCCCCCTGTCCCTGTTCCTGTGCCGGGTCGCCTGGCTTCTTGCGCCGGTCGCTTTGCAGTGGATGGGGCGGAGGGGAGCTCCCACGGAGAGACAGTTTATCTGGCCGGGAAAACACTTTGGGCAATTCCGCCCACTAACCAAAGGCAAACAATGCACTACAGAAACGGAAGAGAAGCGAAGAACGGCGACAAAATCGTCAGCCTAAACGGTGGCAAAGTCGAAGCATTCGGCGTCCTGCACAGCGCGACGCCGGGTAATGACTACTGCAACGGCAATATCGCGGTCGTACAGTCAACGCAAGCGGGGGCCTGCATGTGTGACTGCCTCCACGTTGATGATCTTGCGGCTATCCTAGCCGAGAAAGGTCTCGATAAACGCCCTGCAAGGGAGCCCTCGGGTTCTTTTACCCACGTCTAAATATCAACTTCTAAACGAATGAACGCTCCAGCCTGCCTCCCGATGGAATGGACATGTTGCCGCTACGGTGGTGACTCCGCGATGCACGCGACGTTTCGCCCGCTCGACCGGATGGAGTTGGACGAGCGCGACACGCACGCATCCTTTCACCCTCTATCTTTACGACCATGACAATTACCCCTGAAATTGAAACCAAATGCCCGTCCTGCCAGCGCGTGCTCGTTGATGGTGAGCAAATTTACCGCTGTGAGGTTTGCGGCAAAGAGTGTTGCACAGCCTGCACCGATACCACCGAGGCCCATGCCGTCGTCTGTGACGATTGCAGCCCGTAGAACGAAGGCGGGCCGCGCCCGCTCAACTTTTAACCGATAAAACCAATGACCAAAGAAGAAGCAAAAGAATGGTACGACAGACTCCCTGAAGAGGAACGTATCCAAATTTTAATGGAACACACTCAGCTCAAGCAGCACCTCTGCGCTCAGACATTGCTAATCCCGACTGGTACGAAGAACTGGGTCTTCCGAGCAATCCGTAAGGCCGAACATTTGCATGAGTGCGAACGTCAGCTTAGGAGGATCGTAAATCAAGGCGGTGAGATGATCGAGGAGGTTAGAGAAAGAGCGTTTAGGCGACAATGCTCTAACTGCATGGGTAAGGGAGTTACTGAGAGCCACAACTCAGATCCCGCCCAGTCCTGTGTGATTTGCCACGGTACCGGCGTGCTACCGTATCCCGCCTGAGAATAAATCTGCCTCAAAATGAAGCACGTACACACCGATATTGCTCCCGGAGTGATGGCCTCAATCTCTCCCGATGCTCATCCCAAAACCATCGCTGCGCTGCAAGAGATGGCCGCACTCGCCAAAGACCAGATTTCACGCCGCAAGAAATTCCGTAAACTGAACGACCAACTCTTGCGCCGCACTGATCAAGTGCGTTGGGCACCGGCTTGGCTTTTTAAACACCCCGAGTTGTCGCGACGCTGCGACCCTGCTTGGGCTGCGATCACAGATAGCGGCTGGATCGGATTTAACCGATCGCGGGCCAGCGATTGGGACCAATATGAGTTTCGCCGCCGTTGAACGAAGGCGGGATTCAGAAACTCAACTTACACAGCGATGCCCGAAGACCTAACACCCGCAGAAAAAGCGACTATAAGAAGCTTGAAGAGGCTCGCAAAAAAGTGGCCAAAGGGACTCTGGCTGTTCGCGAACGGGGTTAACCTGTACGTCATGCGCTATCATCCAGACGGATCGCGCCACGATAGCAGGGGACGAATGGACCGCGACCTGATTGTTCACACCTTACCAATCCCCTCAGACGGAGGGGATTGGTAATCCTTCATAGAACGAAGGAAGCGTTTCGCTGAGTAAAAAATCTAACCTCTCGCCACTTTTCCGCCATGCCTCTCAAGAAGTCAGTTGGAAACATGTATCCCTGGGTCACGGATACCCATGCTCACCTCGGCGGTGAATGTCCTCACCGCTGCCGTTATTGCTACGTGAAAAATCCCCGCTTTGGGCGTCCAGCGAAGTACACCGGCGAGCTTCGGCTGATCGAGGCCGAGTTCGCTGTCAAATATGGCGAGGGGAAGGTGATCTTCGTTGAAAACTGTGGTGATCTTTTCGCCGAGGAGGTCCCCACAGAATTCATCCATCGCGTACTAGCCCACTGTGCTGAGTGGCCGCTCAACACCTATGTGTTCCAGACCAAGAACCCACGCCGTTATTTTAACTTCCTGCCCGCCCTCCCGGAAGCAAGCATACTTGGCACGACCATTGAAACGAATCGAGAATTGCCCGGAATCAGCGAAGCGCCGCCAGTGTTCGATCGCTTCAATGTGATGACACTGATTCCCAGAATCTTTAAAAGATTCGTAACCGTTGAGCCCATTCTGGCCTTTGATGTTGATCAACTGGCTGCCTGGATCATCGAAATCCGGCCCGACTTCCTGAATATCGGAGCCGATTCGAAGAATCATGGCCTCCCTGAGCCATCACAGGCCGATGTCCTTTCTCTCATCGCCAAGCTACGTGATGGCGGCATCGAGGTCCGCGAGAAGCACAACTTGGGCAGGTTAATATCCTGATTCTCCTCCATGCATGAGCAGCTCGAATTCCCCTTTAGCTTCGAGGGCCTACATGGTGTCAGCATCCTGGGAATGACGATCATGCGTAAAGAGTACTTCGATCGCTGCAGGATGCGCCACGAAGGGATTTGCTTCGAAAATGCCGCTGAGAACTGGCATCTCTTCAGTGGCCTCCGGAAATACCGCCTGGAGCCGATCCTGAGGGCTTACAAGCGCGACAGCGGTCTCCAGGACGTCACCGGCCGCTTCCGCAACCCAGATCATACCCTTTCCAGTGCTCTCTGGGCCTATATCGATATCCTTCCTGGTTGTCTGGACTTCGAGGAGCACTACCAAAAAGCCTTCCTTGCCCGTGGCCTCGTGATCTACTGCAGCTTATTGCTTGAATCGATGCACACCGATCGCGACTTTTTAAAACGGGCTTCGTCTCCGGTTAAGACAGTCTTAAGCTTGGCTAAAAATCACAGAAAAGACTCCCAATCCTTTGAAAATGTCGGGTAATAGGGCTCCATGACTCCCAATCCACCCACCCACGGCGATTATCGCCATCCCCAGGCCGCGCCCGCTCTGAAATTCAAGGTTTGTAAGCCCAGCTAAGGGCCTGTCAGGGTTTCCCAATTCACTTTGCAAGGATCAATGCGCCTATAGGCGCGCTACGATTGAAGTCGGAGACTCGGGCTCTTTTCGTACTACAGTGTTCTCAAATCGTCTCAGGTTGCGAGGATTTATAATGATTCTCATGCAGCCATTTGTGCAAGTTTAACGACACTTGCTTCGC
>JBAZHQ010000049.1:0-17093 GCA_041652235.1 Opitutaceae bacterium
ACCACCCAGTCCACTTGTAGCGAAGAGCGTTCTCCGGGCCATTGCGCCCTAAGAGAAGTGAGCACCTGGAGTCCGTGCACAATCTCGGTCAGTGCCGAAGGATTTATGAGCAGGATGCGCGTCATGCAGATTGGGAGACGACCTCTCCTGGCTAAACTAAGCCGGCTTTGCGCAGTATCAAATCGATCTTGCAGATAACTTCCTCGACGCCGATCAACGACATTGCGCGCGGATCGTGGACACGCTGAGACCAGGGCAGACGCGCCGGGTCTCTCCCAAGAAGCGTGCGCGCTGCCTCGTCGAAACGATCCACACAGTACTCCATCCTTCCGTAGGGCCCGGTGCGGCTCGCCGGAGCCACGGCATAGAGTCCGACCACGGGGCGCCCAAAGGCGTTGGCGATATGCACCGCACCGGTGTCGGGAGCCAGGAGGAGCCTGCATCGGGCCAGAGCCGCAATCAGTTGGGGGACGCTGGTGCGACCGACCATATCGAGAACGGGAACTTGGGATTGCGATACAAGTGCATCCACGAAGCTTCTCTCCCTCCCGGCAGGACCGCCGAGAAGCACGATGGGGCCTGGATCGCGGCCATGCGCCCAGCGAAGAACCTCCGCCATGCGCTCCACCGGCCAGTCGCGCTCCGGCTTGCTCGAGCAGGGGCTCACCGCGATGAAAGGCTTTCCAGGAAGCGTTGCGCCGGCCCAGGACTCGGCCGCGGGTTGCAGGGGCAGGCGCCAATCCACTTCGCGGGGAAGCTCCAATCCGAGCGCCTCCGCAAATTGCAGAAAGCCATCGACCAGGTGGGGCTTTGCCGGGGGAATGCTCTCGCGGATGAAACAGCTATGGAAATCCTTGGCCCGATCTCTTCCGTAACCGATCTTTCGACGGGCGCGAATGCACGGATAAATCCAGTTCGCCCTCCAGCTTGCCTGGAGACAGAGCAGCACATCGAAGGTCCTGCCCGCCAGGCGGCGACGGAGCGCCAGATAATCGCAAATTCCGCGTGGCTTTTCGATCACGACAAACTCGATCCCCTCGTTGGACAAACCGGCAAGCGCCTCATGGGCCGCTCGTCCGATGATCCAGGTTATCCTCGCTTCGGGCCAGCGCGCCTGCAGGGTCCGCACCAAAGGCAATGCCATCACGACGTCGCCCAGAGCGGAGAGGCGCACAATGCAGATGGAGCGTGGGGAGCCCGATGTAATCATAGGAATGGCAAAAACAGACTTTGACGGCGGCGAGTCTCCGCCATTTGAGTTAACTGGCTATCAAAAAATTACAGGACATGCTGGCAGCCAAGCATCCTTTCCCTCCATGCAATTGTTCTTCACGAAGCTATTAGGACGGGCCTGCGCTCTTTGCCCGGAGCGCTTGCTTGGGTGTTTTTCCAACGTTCTTGGCACCTTGCTCTACCTGCTCATTCCCCGCCGTGGGATCATGCTGCATAGCCTGGCTTGTGCGTTCCCCGAGAAAAGCGATGCCTGGCGCAAAAACATCGCCCGCACCAGCTGCATCAGGCTGATCGAGACAGGGCTTCTTTCGCTGGCGATGCCTTTCCTGACCGAGGATCGAGTCAGGCGCATGGCCGGCCTTACATCCGGGACCAGGACCTTTTTCGCCGAATACAACAAGAGTCCCCGCCCTGTCGTCCTGGGCACCGTGCACCTGGCCTGCTGGGAGGGGCTCACCTGGCTCCCTTTTCTTCTCCGCCCCGATCCCTCGCCCGAATTGCTCACCATCTACCGGGCGCTTCGCAATCCAGGCATGGACAATTGGCTGCGCCAGACACGGGAACGCTTCGGGGTGCGCCTCATGGCCCGCAACAGGGGACTCCATGCCGCCCTACACACGCTCCATCGGAATCAAGTCGTGACGCTGCTCTTCGACCAGAGCGCCGGTTCCCACGGCTACCTCACCCGGTTTCTGGGGCGCGAATGCTCCACGACTCCCCTCCCCGGCATGTTGGTTGAAAAATCCGGCGCCAGTGTCGGCTTGATCTATGCCCGCCGCTTGGCGTTCTGGCGTTTCGAGATCGATCTTAAAGCGGTTGCCAGCAACGGCACTTCCCAGGGGGTCACGCTGGCCCTCAATCGGGAGTTCGAACGCATGCTTCGAACCGACGAGAATCTATGCGCATCCTGGCTTTGGCTTCATCAACGCTGGCGGATTCTGGATCGCCCCGAAGAAAAGCGAAAGCTCGAGGCCAAGCGGGGAGGCCTGATCGGCTGATCAAGTGCGTCACCCAATCGGAAAATGCCTTGGTAACCACGAAACATCATGGAGCGGCGGAGCCGCAGCCAAACCCAGCCAACCAATCAATTCAGATTGAACAGAAGATAACGAAGCGTCTCATGTCATGCAACCTCAGAGGTCTCGGTGATGATCGCAACCAACGTATCCTTTGATACAGTTTTCAGAAAAGCGCTTCGTTACCTTCTGTTAAAATCCTGAATTAGATATTTTTGAGAGCCCCTGAAAGAAATATGCACGCAGGAAAACAACAGACCCAAAGATAGTGAACGAAAGCACACGAAAGCATGACTTCGATCCATTCTCGCGCAGAGACGCGGTGCCGCAGAGGAAGAATCCCCGACTTCCGATTCTCTTTCGTGCCATTTTCGCGCATTTCGGTTAAAATGGATCGTGTTTTGCTCCGACTTCCGAAACTAAGAATCTTCCAAACAGGTATTTGATTATGGATCGAATCTCTGCGACTTTGCGACTCAGCGCGAAAATCCTGATCGATTCTGAGGTCTAAATAGCGCGAATCATTCTTATGGCCGAATTCCCATCCACGGCATCACTGCCCTTCGTCACCGTCGCGATCGGAACCTACAACCGCGCGCGCTGGCTTGGAGAGGCTTTGAAGTTCCTCACGCGGCAGGATTATCCGATGGATCGCCATGAGCTGATCATTGTCGATAATAACTCGACCGATGACACACGCAGCGTGGTGGAGTCGTTCGCGGGAGCACCCAAGGCTCCGAAATATTTCTTCGAGGCGAAACAAGGCTCAAGTCATGCCCGCAACCGCGCGCTGGCAGAGGCCAAGGGCGAGATTATCCTGTTCACCGACGACGACGTCCTGGGACGGGAAACTTGGCTCAGCCGCATGATCGAGCCCTTCCTTCTTCCAGGCAACGAGTCCATTGGCGTTGTGGGCGGAGAGGTTTCCCCTCATTTCCCGGACGGCTTGCCCAAGTGGCTGGAGGGCCAGTTCCGTCCCTTCGGCTATCGCACGGACATGGGTCCTCTGAGAAAACACCAATTGCCGTCCACGGCCAATGTGGCGATCAAGCGCGCTGTGTTCGACCACGTCGGGCATTTTCGCACCGATCTCGGGCGACTTCCAAACAGGCTGACGGCGGGCGAGGATCATGACCTGATGCGCAGGATACAGGCGGCCGGCTATGTCTTCTGGTTCAATCCGGCGGCCGATCTCCAGCACGTGGTGCCCGGAAACCGCCTGACCTTCAAATACGCCATGAAGCTTTCCTATGACGCCTCCTGCTCGCGCGTCGTGGAACGCGGCGGGTTTCCGCACTATGGAGTCTGGCTCGCCTCCCGCATCATCCTCTACACGCTTTTCGTCCCCATCAGCGTGCTGATCGGCCTGGCATGTTTCGTTCTCGCGCAGCCGGGACATGGCAAACGCTGGCTGACGCGGGCTGCGAAGTCGGCCGGCTATGTGACTGAATCATTGATGGTCCTTCGCCGTCGTCTCCGGGGCCAGCCGGTAGAAAGCTAAGCGAAACCGCCCCCACCGCATCGATGACACCCGAGAGCCAGCCTTTCGCCACGGTCGCCATCTGCACCTATAACCGCTCTCGATGGCTTCAAGGCACGCTGCGTTTTGTGATCGCCCAGGAATACCCCGCCGATCGCTGGGAAATCCTGGTGATCGACAACAACTCCACTGACGACACGGCCCGCGTCGTCGAGGAATTCGCCGGTGCTGCGAAAGCCCCCCGCTACGTCCTCGAGAAGACCCAGGGCCTGAGCCATGCCCGCAATCGGGCGCTCGCCGAGGCGCTTGGCAGTGTGGTGGTCTTCCTCGATGACGACACCGACGGCGACTCCGCCTGGCTGGCAAGGCTGATGTCGCCCTACGCCATGCCCGGAAACGAAAAGGTCGGAATCGTGGGAGGAGAGATCATCCCGGGATTTCCCGACGGTCTCCCTCGCTGGCTGGAAGGCCAATGGGAACCTCTTTCGTACCTTTCCAAGACAGGCCCGCTGCCCGACAATCTTCTGCCGATGGGGGCCAACTTTTCGGCGCGGCGCGCCGCGGCGCAGGGGGTCGGCGGCTTTCGCACCGACCTGGGCCGCACCGGCGACACTCTGGCGGGCAGCGAGGATCACGACTTCATCCGCCGCGTGCGGTCGGCGGGATATTCGGTCTGGTATGTGCCCGAGGCGGTAATCACTCACCTGATACCTAAGAACAGGCTCACTTTCCGCTATGCGATGAAGCATGCCTTCGACTCCTCCCGATCGAGGGTGATCGAGCGCGTCGCCCGGCCCGGGAAGGGCGGCGCCTGGCTGGCCTCGCGCATGATCGTGTACTCGCTCCACGTGGCGCTGACGCTCCTGCTCAGCCTCCTATGCTTCATTTTCTTCCAGCCGGGGTGCGGGAAGCGCTGGCTGACCCGTTGTTCTCGCTCCGCAGGTTACCTCGTCGAAGCCTGCGCGATCATCGGCCGGAAGCTTGCGTCACTCCTTTTCGGCATCTTCATGATTCTCTCCTGGCAATGAACTCTGAAGAAACAGTTTTATGGCCACAAAAAGGCACAAGAAATTCAGAGGCTATGACTGCGCATAGAGATGCGCCTATAGGCGCGCTACGGTCTCAATCGGAATCACAGACTCTTTTCGTGCCTTTTCGTGGCAATTCTCCGCGGATTGTAGGATGAACACAGCCAGTCCGATGAACATTCTTCTCGTTAACCGCCACATGAACATTGGCGGCGTCGAAACCTATCTGTACCGACTCTGCGCCGGCCTTGTGGCGCGCGGGCATAGAGTGGGACTGCTGACCGAGGGAGGGCTGTACGAAGGGAAGGCGTCCGACGCCGGTGCGCGACTCCACAAGGTGGCATCCCTGGAGCATGACTGGCATCGGCAGGTGCCGGAACTGTGCCGGGAGGGCTATTCCTTGGTGCATGCGCACAACTACCATTCCGCCCGCGTCGGCCGCCGCCTGGCTGCGGAACTGGAAGTTCCCTACCTTATGAGCGTTCACGGTCCGAGACCTCGCTTGAAACAACTGCTGTTCAGGGACTGGAGCAAAGAGGTCATCGTGATGAGCGAGGGGGATCGGGACAATATCTCATGGTTCGGAGGCGTCCCCTTCCGGCGCACGATTTTGAGTTTTTATGGAATAGACACCGATAGATTTCACACAGGGATCGACACGCAATCCCTGCGTCAGGAATTGGAGATTCCGGCCGGAGCTCCCACCCTCGTCTTCATCAGCCGTTTCTCCAATCGCAAGGCCGACGTCGGCCATGCCCTGCTCGACTCCCTTCCCGCGATCCGAAATAGGTTCGGCGACCTTCAGGTTTTTCTTGTCGGAGAAGGGCCGGAATCCCAGGCGCTCGCGCGGCACATTCATCAAATCAATGCCGGCTTCGGCCATCCGGTTGCGCGCCTGATGGGTCCCCGCAGGGACGTGGAGCGTTTCATGGCGTTGTCTTCCGTGGCGGTCTGCACTGCCAACACGGCGCTGGAGGCGATGGCCTGCGGCACTCCCACGCTGGCCGCGGGCCGCACCGGATATTTCGGCCTCGTGACGCGCGCCAATTTCGATGCTGCGCGCCGTCTCTGTTTCGCGGACCACGGCAGATCGCCAAATCCCATGACGGCCGGATGTTTTATCAAGGACATTCCGCCGCTCCTCGCGGACCCCGCCCCTGCGCGCCGAAATGCGGCAGGGAACGCCGCTCTCATCGCCAAAGACTTCAGCGTCGCCCGCATGTCCGAGCAGATGGAGGAGATTTACAGGCGTTCCCTCGCCTAGAATCCTACATCGAGATGCCGTTGCTTTCCGTCAAAAACCTCAGTGTCAGTTTTCACGTCAGAGGGGATGTGTATCGAGCCGTCCAGGACCTGAGCTTCGACGTGGAGCGGGGCGAGATACTGGGAATCGTCGGAGAATCTGGATCGGGGAAATCCGTCACCTGCTATTCCCTGCTGGGACTCATCGACCAGCCTCCCGGACGCATTGAAGGCGGCTCGGCGCTTTTCGGCGGCGTCGATCTGTTCGCCGCATCCGAGAAGGAACTACGCGCCATCCGAGGACGCCGCATAGCGATGGTATTCCAGGATCCCATGACGTCGCTGAATCCCTATATGCGGATTCAGGATCAGGTGATCGAGCCTCTGGTCGTCCATGGGCTGGCATCGCGCCGCGAAGCGTTGAAACAGGCGCTTCAGATGCTGGAAGCCGTGGGCATCAGCGATCCCGACGGGCGCATGCGCCAGTACCCCCACGAACTCTCGGGCGGCATGCGGCAGCGCGCCATGATCGCCATGTCCCTGATCGCCCGCCCCGAGTTGCTCATCGCCGACGAGCCGACGACAGCGCTCGATGTGACCGTGCAGGCGCAGATCCTCGATCTCATACGGGAGAAACAACGTGAAATGGGAATGGCGGTGATCTACATCACACATGACCTGAGCGTGGTCGCGGGACTCTGTGACCGGGTGCTGGTCATGTACGCCGGACGGATCGTCGAGTCGGCGGATCTTCGATCCCTTTTCACCCATCCCCTGCACCCCTACACGAAAGCGCTTCAACGCTCCATCCCCTCGCTTCACGCCAAGGGAGACGAACTACAGACCATTCCAGGCATGCCCCCGGATGCTTCCAAGGCGATTCAAGGGTGCGCCTTCGCCCCGCGCTGCGAATTCGCGACCGACGCCTGCCGCAAGGGAACCGCTCCATTCCTTGTCGAGGCTGCGCCGGGGCATTCCCATGCATGCACAAGGGTGGCGAAAGGAGAGCTGTGATGCATTCCACGCCACGCCCTGCCGTCGATCTAGGCCTCGAGCCGATTCTCAAGGTCAGGGATCTGAGCGTCCTCTTCCCAAGAGGCTCTCACAGCTTGTTCTCGGGAAGCGCTCCGAAGCCTCTGCGTGCCGTCGATGGCGTTTCGTTCTCGCTAGCCAAGGGCGAGGTGCTTGGGCTCGTCGGGGAATCCGGATGCGGAAAGTCCACCCTTGCGCGGGCCATCATGCAGTTGATCCCTCCAAACTCCGGATCCGTCGTTCTAGAGGGCGAGGAAATCACGTCCCTGTCGGCCGAGAGAATGAGAGGCGTGCGACTCAAGCTTCAGATGGTGTTTCAGGACCCCTATGCCTCCCTGAATCCCCGCATGACGGTGGCCGACGCGCTCTCCGAACCTCTCCGGGTTCATCGCTTATGCCCGGTTGGTGCAATATCGCGGCGCGTGACCGAGCTCATGGAGATCGTGGGCCTGGCGCCCCGGTTCATGCGCAAGTATCCCCACGAGTTTTCCGGAGGCCAGAGACAGCGCATCGTGATTGCCCGCGCCCTGGCCATGAATCCCCGGGTTCTGATCGCCGACGAACCCGTTTCAGCCCTGGACGTCTCGATCCAGGCGCAGATCCTGAACCTGCTTTCATCCCTGGTGCGCCGTCTGCATCTAAGCCTGATCTTCATCTCCCACGATCTCTCGGTCGTAAAGCATGTGTCCGACAGGGTCGCCGTCATGTACCTGGGCCGGATCATGGAGATGGGGCCGGCGGTGGACGTCATCGAAGACCCGCGACACCCCTATACGCAGGCCCTTGTGAGTGCCATACCCGCGCCCTTCTCCGAGATGGCGGTTGAGCGCAGGCCCGTACCGCTGGAGGGAGAGGCGCCGAGCCTGTTTCAACCGCCCTCGGGCTGTCCCTTCCATCCCCGGTGCCCCAAGGCGGATGAAGCCTGTCGAGCGACAATTCCACCCGCTGTTTCCGTTGCCAGGACTCACGAAGCGGCCTGCTTGAAAGTCCAGCGATCGGCGGATCAACCTAGAAAATGCAGTTGAATGGCTGCAAAAAACATAGCGCGGCAGAGCCGCAACCAAAGAGGACAGATGCCAGAAGCCGGAAGCCAGAGTCAGCAGGGAAGTCGGAGGTCTGAGATCGGAGGTCGGCGTCACTCTGCGCCACTGCGTCACTGCGCGAGAATGGATTGGATGGTTGGGGATCGGTTCTGTCCGTCTCGGATTTCCTCTCAGCCTGAGATGAATTGTAAACACTGTAGTACAAGAAACACCAAAACAAAGACACATAGGAATTGGCGCAATCATCCGGCAGTTGAATAATCTGAAAGCCCCTTGGATTCACTAACCTCCTATTATTGTGCTTATAGTGTTTTTCGTGGCCATTCAGTCTGCGAAATTAAGGATCTTAGATTCTCGCTCCTAGCCCGGATGCATCCTACCGCGGCAGCCGCAACCAAAGAGGCCAGTTGTCGGAGATCGGCTCTGAAGCTCACAGCTCAATCGGATTCTCAGGCCAATACGAACAGCTGCTCGACGGTTGCAGAGGCCGCATCCACGACCGGATGAGGGGGCAACTGCGTCTTAAACCAAGTGCGCTGTTTTTTGACGAGCGCCTTCGTATTTTGGACGATCTCCGGAAGCAGTCGATCCGCGGGTAGCGATCCTTGGAGAACGGCTATGGTTTCCCTATATCCAATGGCACGCGCTGCACTGGGGTTTTCCGCCAGTCCGAGTGTCAGCAGGTGCCGCACTTCATCGACCAGACCTGCCTCGATCATCGCCTGTGCCCGTTGTGCGATGCGACGCTCAAGATCGTCGGGACGGCGATCCAATTGCACCAACTTCAGGCTCCAATCCGAGAAGGCTGAGGGTCTGGCGGCAAACTCGGCAGCGAGCCCTTCGAGAGTCTTTCCCGATGCGAGGCAACGTTCCAAGGCTCTTGTCACGCGCCGAGGATTGGCAGTATCAAGAGAGCCCAGACCGGCGGGGTTGAGCTTCCGGAGCTCAGCCAGTGCGCTCTCAAGGGACAGGGAAGCGACCCGCTCCCGCAACACCGCGGCCACAACGATATCGTCGGCTACGGGGGCAAAGAAGGCTTTCAGGTAGAACCCGCTGCCTCCCGTCACCAGAACCCGCCCGCCTCGGGCATGAATCGACTCCGCACACGAGCGAGCCAGTTCGACATAGCGGGTGATGTCCATCCTTTCAGCGACAGAGCAGATGTCGATCAGGTGATGCGGCACACGGGCAAGCTCCTCTCGGGAAGGCTTGGCGGTGCCAATATCCATACCCCGGTAAAAAAGCAGGGAATCGGAGGAAACGATCTCCGCGTTATTGCGTTCGGCCCAGGATAGGGCCAGCTCCGTTTTTCCAGCAGCCGTGCAGCCGGTGAGAAGGTGGAGAACCTTGCCAGTATCTTCAGACATAGGAATCCGATCAGCCGGTCTTACTGGTTGAAAAAACTAGATGCGGCCCTTGCCGCAGCCTGCGATCAGATCGGCGACGAGCATCGAGAGTTTCGGGGCGATGGCAGCGCGGTCCTTCAGGTTTTCCTGAATGACATTCACCAGGGCGCTGCCAACAACGACACCGTCGGCATGGGCCGCGATCCGGGCAACGTGTTCGCGCTTTGAAATGCCGAAGCCGACGACAACAGGAAGCGGGGAATAGCGCTTGATGCGGGTCACAGCCTCGGGGATTCCGCCCGCGATCTGGCTGCGCATTCCGGTGACGCCTTCAACCGGAACGTAGTAGATGAAGCCGGTGGTGGCGTTTGAGATGACGGGAAGGCGCGCTTCCGAGGTCGTGGGGGCCACTATGAAGATCGTGTCCAGATTAGAGTTTTTGCACGCAGCCAGAACCTCGCCCGCTTCCTCGGGGGGGAGATCCAGCGTGAGCAATCCATCCACCCCCGCCTCCTTCGCGGCCCTCACATAGGCGGCGACGCCGTTGGTGAAGACGAGGTTGTAATAGGTGTAGAAAACAATCGGGGCTTCGGGGAACTCAGCGCGCAGCCTCCTCACGAGCTCGAATACCCTGGCCGTGGTCATTCCGCTCTCGAGTGCCCGCTGCGCGGCGAGCTGGTTGACCGGCCCGTCGGCAAGCGGATCCGAGAATGGCACGCCTAGCTCAAGGAGATCCACTCCAGCGCGCAGCAATGCGCGGCATGCCTCCAGGGAGGATTCCAAATCGGGGTCACCGGCGCAGAGGAATGCCACAAATGCGGCTCGATTCTGGCTTTTTGCACGGGCGAAGGCATTGGCGATGCGTGACATGGCTTCTGTATCGGTGGAGATTTTCCGGTCAGGCGCAAAGAATTTCTGAATTGACGATGAGGAGGGCAACTCATGGAGAACCGGTATAATCCCTTCAACTGCATGGCCTGGGCGCGGATTGCCCGACTTCTTTTCGGCCAGTCACGATATGCGTCGCGTTCGGAAAAACTTTTCCCTACAATCCCTTAACTAGCCGAGTGCACGTATGGCACTAAGCGGGCGATCTCCAAGTTCTCGCCCCACATACCGTGCTCCCGCGCCATCACTTTTATGAGAGACGACTACCTCCAAAACGCACTCAAGGTCATCGACGATCCGACCATTCTGGTCAACGTCGTCTCACGCCGCGTCAAGCAGCTCAAGCGGGGCAATCGCCCGCTAGTGGAATCGCTGGAGAAGCTTTCCGCAGAGGACACCGCGTTGCGGGAGATAGCCGAAGGCAAGATCAGCTACGAGCTGCCGACAGCGGAGGAGCTGGCGCGCTACTGAGCTAGCCACAAGAAGCCAGATCCCAGAAGCCGGAGGCCAGAAGTCGGACAGTGCAAGCCGGCTCGGTGGGGACACGGGGGAGGCTTTAGGCTATAGGGCCTGTCTGTTCCGGAAACTTAAAGCTTACAACGGCTTAAAGCTTCCCATATGCCCCTTCTTCGCGATCTCCGCGCCTCAGCGGTGAGATATTCAGGGTCTTGGGCTACGGCGCGAGTGCAATGCTGCACTTCCGAAAGTGATGCCCGTAGATCGCAAGCGTGACGGCCACCTGAACGAGCGAAGGGCGATGGAATAGCGTCCAGATCATGAGCCGCCAGTAATGGAATCGTTCGCTGCCAAAGATCCCCAGCCGGATGCTGGAATGGACCAGAGCCATCGCGTGCCGCCAATTCATGCGGACGGTAATCCTGGGCCGCCGGTATTCCCGCAGAAACGTGCGGACCCGCTGGTAATATGGCCCCGGGGCATAGATATATCGGAGGATGCGCTGGTATCCCTCGCGCAAGGTCTCGGCGTTCATGCGTGAAACGAAATTAGTCGTTCCATCCACGTTGTCGCCAGTCGACGGACCGAGCAGCCTGCCTTCGAGTTTCATTCGCGCATACAGCCTCGTGTCCGGGAGCGCGTTGAGCAACCCGACCATGGCCGTCACGATTCCGCTCTTCTGGATGAACTCGACCTGTCGTTGAAATATCGAGGAAGTGTCGTTGTCGAAACCGACGATAAATCCTCCCTGCACCTGCAATCCGGCGCGCTGGATGCGTTTCACATCGGCCACGAGATCGCGCCCCTGATTCTGGCGCTTGTTGCACTCGGCAAGGCTGGAATCATCCGGCGTTTCAATGCCGATGAAAACCCCGTCGAATCCCGCGTCGGACATCAACCGCATCAGCTCCGGATCGTCCGCGAGGTTTATGGATGCTTCTGTATAAAATGGCATCCCATGCCGGGCTTTCTGCCATCCGATCAGAGCCGGGAGCAATTCGTTCTTCAGCTCGCGCTTGTTGCCGATCAAGTTGTCGTCGACGAAAAACACCTGGCCGCGCCAGCCGAGTCGGCGAAGTCCGTCCAGTTCAGCAATGACTTGGGCTGCCGTTTTTGTGCGGGGCCGGTGCCCGAACTTAACGGTCACATCGCAAAATTCACAGTCGAACGGGCAGCCTCGCGAGTATTGGAGACTCATCGAGGCATAACGCTGCAAATCCGCCAGTTCCCAGAGGGGCGCCGGAGTCTGCCTGATGTCGGCGAATTCAGAGGTGGCGTAGATTCGCTGCGCGCAGCCGAGTTCGAAATCGCGCAGAAAACCGGGCAGTGTCAGCTCCGCTTCGTTCAACACGAAATGGTCCACGTCCGGAAACTGCTCGTGCTCGCTCGTGAACAACGGTCCGCCTGCCACGATCAGCTTTCCCGCCGCACAACACCGCGCGATGAGCGCCTGTGCAGAGGCTCGCTGCACGATCATGGCACTGATGCACACGAGGTCGGCCCAGGCCAAGTCCTTGGCGGTCAAAGCACGCACATTGAGGTCCACGAGTCGCTTCTCCCAGGAGGACGGCAGCAATGCGGCCACCGTCAGCAATCCAAGGGGAGGCAGCGAGGCGCGCTTTCGGACAAATTTGAGCGCGTGCTTAAAGCTCCAGAAGGTGTCTGGAAACTCGGGGAAAAGCATCAACGCGTTCACGACAGCGAAAAGTTAATCCCCTTTCCGGGAAAACACAAAGCATCTCGGTATTTTGCTGGGGGAAAGCGTCGTCGGCAATCCAGCGAAACAGTTTTTTATAACTGCACAGAAACGAAGAAACAAAGTGTCCGACCTTCGCTTCTTTGTTTCTTCGCAGTTAAACATACCGCCCGGCATTTCATGGAAGTTCAGAAATTCCTCTCAAATTCCCGGACTAAAGTTCGAATCGGAAACCGATCATGAAGTTGATGCCCGGAATGGGATATCCTGGAACATAGGCGAAGTTGCGATCGGTGAGGTTCTCGCCTGATATGTAAATTTCAGAATGTTTCAGTCCTGCGGCTTGCCAGTCGAATCGCCGACTGAGCCGGGCATTCAACAGAAACTGAGAGCCCACCGTCAACGGGTTGATTGCCGTGGCGGTCCGTCCCTCGCTGTAAACGTGCATCGATGAGACGTAACAGCCGTCCATGCTGAGGGCCCAGCCGGGTGCGAATCGCCAGTTGAGGCCGCCAGTAAGTGTGCTCTTCGGCGCGTAAGGCAACCCATCCGGCATTGTGCGCAGCAATGAAATGCCCGAGAACAACGCGAATTCCTTGGTCAGCGCCGACTCTCCCGTAATCTCGATACCCTCGGTCCGGTAGGAACCGAGATTGATGTAGCGTGGCGGCGGAGGAGGTGGGAAAGCGATCACATAACGGTCGTGCGCCTGATTACGAAATACAGTGACGGCCACAGCAGTGCCGGCAGTCACGGTATGCCGGACTCCGATCTCGAATTGATCGGCCTGTTCGGGCTTCAGCGCTCTCCAGCTCTGCCCAAGCGCGGGAATAAATTGCGAGAGCGCCTGGACCTCAAGCCCGGGGTAATTCACGGCGCGGCTGAACCCGGCGTGCCACTGCGTGGTGCCGGATACCGCGGTCACACCGGCCTGCGGTGCCCAGCGCGACTCCAGGCTGTTGTGCTGGTAGTAGCGCGCTCCCGCCGAAGGCGTGATGTCCACGCTGCCGAATTTCAGCGTTTGGTTAACACCAGCGTAGGGCGAAAAGATACGGGTCGTTGCGGGTCCAAATACGCTCGTCTGCGCGGGAGCCAGCGGCACGGAGCGGCTTGTGCCGCGCTCGTAATCGAGATCGGCGCCTGTCAGGATTTCGCCGCCCTCCCACAAGCGCAACGTTTCACGCCAGCGCACACCGGAGAGACGCCAGTCGTTGAGGCTGTCGGAATTGCCCGAGAACCGCCGCCGAGTCCAATTGCCTTCGCCATCGTTCAAATATGCCCGGATCGAACCTTCCGCCTGGGAGTAGCGATAAGTGATCGCTGCGATGTGAAGCCAATCCGCGGTCTCGTAAGTCTCGCCCCGGGTCGATGGAGCACCCGCTGCCGCGCCCTCGACGCCCGGATCGGTAGCACGGTTGTGGGTACGATTAAGTTCATAGCTCAGGTTCCACTGGGAAGACAGAGCCCAGCCGAGCCGCAGAAAATAGTTCTCCATCTGTCCGTCGGAATCGGAACGCGCCCCGTCGGAGCGTCGATAGCTCTCGCTTAGATAATAGTCGAAGGCCCCCTCCCGCGCACCGTGATCGAAGCGCTCCACGACGGTGCCGAAGCTGCCCGCAGCCATGGTGCCGTGCGTGATCTGCCCCGGAACCTCGACGCGCGGCGTCGTGACGTTCACCACGGCAAAGGTGTTTCCGAAATCCAGCGGCGTGGCGCGCGCGTGCACGTCGATGTGCGTCGCAAGGTCCACTGACATCAGATCCAGCAGGGGGTGATTGAAGATGCCGTTCATCTTGGGCACGCCGTCGACCAGCGTCTTGATCTCGCCGCCGGGGCGGCTCGCGCCCATCCCGCGTAGAAACACAGCCCCACCCTCGCCGCCGCCAAAGGCTCCGACTTGATTGTAACGGGTGATCGTCACGCCCGGGGTGCGCCGGAGCGCCGAGGCGAAGTCGAGCGCTTTGAGATCATCAAGCTGTCCTTCACTGATGGTCGTAGTCGCCGAGCTGAATCGATCCACTTCCGGGAGGCCGGCAAGAGGTTGTCCCGTCACTTCATATTGCGGCAGTTGGACTGTCGCCGCTCCAATAGAAGTTGCATTTTGGGCAGTCGCAATGGATAGGCACGACATCCCGGCAAGGCCTATGGCAGCGATACAAAGTATGAATCTATTCATTATGGTGTGAGTAGGATGGCCGCGAACTCGGTACGGCAGCGAACAACCGTAAGAGCGTCGACCCGATAATCAAACAACTCCCCGGTGCTCCACTGCGCCTAGCGCGCGCTTGCCATGGTAAGGCGCACGGCGAAGCCCAGAAGGACCACGCCGGTCAGTCGTTCGATCCAACGGCTGATGCGCAGAAAGCGAGCTCGGATATCGGGATGCGTGAGAACGATTGAAACGAAGACAAACCACAGAATTGTCACAATCGCCATCCAGAGACCGTAGAACGCCTGGATTAGACGCGGAGTCGCGGGATTGATGCCCGCGGAAAACAGGGCGAGGAAGAAAAGGGTCGCCTTCGGGTTAAGGACATTAGTCAGAAATCCCGTGAGCCAGGCGCCGCGCGTCGAATCCTTGCTGGAAGACTCATCGCCAGCGGCATCTCCCGCAGGGTGGGATGCAGGGTGCGAGCGCAGGCACTGCCAGCCCAGCCAGAACAGGTACAAAGCGCCCATCCATTTCACGACGGCGAAGAGCTCGGGAGATCCGAGGATCAGCAGCCCGATGCCGAAGAGGCAGTAGGCAATGTGCACAAAAACACCCATGCCTATCCCTATGCTCGACCAGACGGCGACACGCCGGCCTTTCACCAGGCTTTGCTTCAGCACCAAGGCAAAATCAGGCCCGGGACTGATTACAGCCAGCAAATGCGCTCCTGCGACGAGCAGGAACTCGGTGACATAAAAACTCATAGCTTTTTCTTCTGCACCTCAGGATCCGCGAGCATCAGGTCGATTCCCTTGTTGCGGATAAAAGCCTGCAACCCCGCGTCGTCCGGATGCTTTCTGGACAATCTCTCAACAAGGGAGCGGGCCTCATCGAGACGATCCAAAAGCACCAGGACATAAACGTGCCTTATCCCGACCTGCACATTGCCCATCTCGTCATATCTCTTTTCCCAAAGAGCCAGGGCTTTTTTATAGGCGGAGCGCGTATCGCCGGTTTTGCCGAGCATCTTGCGGGAATAGCCCAGCAATTCCCACCACTCGGGAATATCCGAACGCAAATCCACCGCACGGTTCATATCCTGTTCAGCGCGTGCAAAGTCACGGACTTGCATGGCAAAGGCTGCGTCGTTGAACAGACTCTCCGCCTCTGCGGCGACCGCTTTTTCGACGGGTTTCGGTTGCCCGGGACGTGCTTTCCCAGCCGAGCGATCGGAACAGGCGACAAAAGCAAGAGAAAGGGCTCCAATGACGATGAGGATTAGGCGATTCATGCTGACCTGCGCCATTGTTCAAGTCTCGGGCGCGCCACGGCAAGCAGAGATTCGCGCCAATGGCCCTGTGCCGTAGTCGAATAGTTGGGCCTGCCATCGGCTTCGGAGCAACCGGCGCCTACCCTTTCCATGTAAATGCGTGGCAGAGCGCGACACCGGCGGCGTCGGCTTCATCGAGGGCGAGCGGGCGGCTATGACCCAGGATGGACATGACGGTGCGGGCCATCTGCTCCTTGCTCGCGCGACCATTGCCCACGACCGCCTGTTTCACCCGCAGCGGAGGGTATTCGAAGATCTCCTTGTCGTGAAGGGCCGCAGCGGCGATTGCCGCACCGCGCGCCGCGCCGAGAATTTGGGCCGTCTGGAAATTTTGGACGTAGATGGTCTGTTCGAAAGCCACATGCCGGACATCGAAATCCTCGAGAAAATAATCCATGGCCCGATGGATCTCGGCAAGCGCCTGAGGCATGCTTCGACTCGAAGGCACCTTCACGGTCATGCATCGCAGAAGCAGCGGTTGGCGGTTGCGGGAGAATTCGATCAGGGCCAGGCCTGTGCCGCGCAGCGAAGGGTCGATGCCAAGCACCAGGCCGGCATAGGGCAAACGATGGCCGGCGGCAAAGTCCTTTCCCTGCGATTCCACCGCAGCCATCGGAAGCGCCGAACGCTGAGGCGAGGGTTTGCCCGCCAGCTTTGCCGCCCACATCTGTCTCACATTCATCCGTGCCATCGCCGCAGCAAGAATGGCAATGCTCCGCAGCACAAACCCAAAGGGAAACACTGAATGCGGCTCCCGCCGCGCCCAGGTCAGGATTTCGAGCGCACGGCCTCGGCGATGCGTGCCTCGGCATCCGCGAGGGGAATCTTGGAGACTTCCTTCTGGTCGCGCCATTTCAGCTCGACGATGCCCTCCTTGATGCCCCTGCCGCCGATCGTGATGCGCAGAGGGATGCCTATGAGATCCGCATCCTTGAACTTGACCCCCGGACGCTCAGCGCGGTCGTCGATGAGCACGTCCGCCCCCGCCTTCTCGGCTGCGGCACCCAGCTTCTTCGCCATGTCTGCAGCGACCTGATCCTGGGGGTCCAGGAGACATACGAGGACGTTGAAGGGCGCCACGTTCCAGGGCCACAGGATGCCGTCGGCGTCATGGCTCTGCTCGATGATCGCCTGCATGGTGCGGCTGGTGC
>JBAZHQ010000050.1:0-10085 GCA_041652235.1 Opitutaceae bacterium
ATCTCCATGTGCGCGCTTCGCCCGCTGATAAGCGTGCCGAATCTCATCCGGCCAAGCTCCTCTTTCACGGCGGGCAGATTGCCCGAATCCACTCCGCGTCTCAGCATCTCCGCCGTCACCGCACGGTAGAATGAACCAGTGTCCACATGCAGGAGATTAAAGCGCTCGCTGAGCGCCCGGGATGTCGATGATTTGCCCGACGCGGCTCCGCCGTCGATCGCGACAATGATGAAAGATGATGCCGTCATGAAATGGGAGCGACTCTTGCCGGATGCCTCAACCCGTATTGGAGTTTTCGCGCACCTGATCCAGCAACTCAAAAAAGCCCGGGAATGTCTTCGTGCAGCAGCCTGGATTGACGATGGACAGCCAGGGACGGCCGTCTCCGCGCAGGTCGAAGCACCCGAGGATGGCAAAACTCATGGCGAATCGATGGTCGCCATAGGTCTCGATCTCGACGCCCTGGGTCATCGGCCGAGGCGTGATGGCGAGAGCCCCCTCTTCCTCGACCACGTCCTGTCCGAGTCTGCGCAACTCCCGCGCCATGCCTGCGACGCGGTCCGTCTCCTGTTTCCGCGTATGCGCGATTCCTGTGATGCGGGTGGGGCTCTTGAACAGGGGCGATAGTGCGGCGAGGGTTAGGAAAGTATCCGAGAATTCGCCGAAATCTCTTTCGATGCCCGCAAGATCGGCCCCTTTCGCGAAACTGCTTGCGAGTCCGTTCCGGCTCTCATCGATCGAAACGCCGACCGAACGCAGTACGTCCACAAAGTGCGAGTCTCCCTGCAAGCCTCCGCCGGGGCCTCGCAGGCCGGGCAGTCGCAAGGCGCCCCCGGCCACCGCGGGCAATGCCAGGAAATAGCTAGCCGCCGTCGCATCCGGTTCGATCAGGTATCCGCCTTCCGGTGCCCTGTAATGGCCGCGATTCGCTATTCTAAACGCGCTTTCGGTCATCCTCTCTACGGGAGCTTGCCCGAAGTGCTCCATGAGGCGCGTTGTCATCTGCACGAAGGGCCATCGGACTTTGCCGGCAAGGGATACCTCGACGGGCGCGTCGGCCAATGGGGCGACCATCAATAGAGCGGAGAGAAGCTGGCTGCTCTCGCTGGCATCGATGCTCACGGTTCCTCCCCGGAGCCCCTTTGCATGGATTTCGATCGGGAGGAATCCCTCCTGCCCGGTGCAGCGAATCTGGGTGCCAAGCTGGCGAAGCGCTTCGATGAGGCCTTTCATGGGGCGTTTGCGCATCTGCGGTACGCCGTCGATTTTCCATGTGCCCCTTGGAACCGTCGCGCAAAGTGCAGTCAGAAAGCGGGCCGCAGTGCCTGCCAGCCCGACGAAAAGGCAGGAACCCTCGGATTGAAAGATCTGGGACTGCCCTGATAGACGAATGAAACGTCCTGCCTGATCCGACTCGACCGAAACGCCCATCTGCCGGAGCGCCTTGGCCATCAATTCGGTATCTTCGCTGAAAAGCGCTCCTCGAAGGGTAACCGGTGTGTCGCAGAGGGCGGCGAGCATCAGAGCCCGGTTGGTGAGGCTCTTCGACCCGGGAATGACTGCTTCGCCGTTCACGGGCTGCGTGAAAGGCTTGATCGGAAGAATCTCTGGAAGTGCTGACATGGATTGTGCCCTTCGATTGAACGGGCTGCTCAATGCACTGGATGTACTCGGCGGCATGGCGATGCAATGCTGTCTTTTACTGGTCGATAAATGCATCCTCCTCGGTTTTAAATTCCTTCACCATCCATATGATCAGCCTTTGCCAGTCCGGTTATGAATCCTTGCTTGCCCGCGAATTGGAGATGGGCGGCCTTGTCGTCCAGGCCCAAGGGCCGGGATGGGCGCTTAGCGCCGCATCTGCTCCTGGGGCCGCGCCTTCATCGCCGGATTCTGGCGGCTTGCCTGACCTGGCTTTTGCGCAACTCTCCCTGCGCGATCCGATGCAGTTGAAGGGCGAATCGGTAAATGCGCTTGCGCAGGGCATCGCCGACTATCTGCTGCAGAGCCTGCGCGGAGAACGCGTGGATGCTCCATGGCCCTGCGTTTTCGATGGGCCTGCCGATCTGGTCGGGCTTGGTCGCCGCGTGGGCGCTGTTGAAAAAACATTCCACGACGAGCTTCGAAAACGGCTCTCGCGGGTTGAGAAACTCGCCTCTGCGGATCGCCCCCGTTCGATGGGCATCGCCCGGGGGCTCTTTGTCTGGTTCGTCGATTTCGGCCACTGCTTCATGGCGCGCGAGGCGCAGGTGCACGGGCAGCGCCGCATGGCCGACGATCCCTTGGCCCCATCGCGCAGTTACCTGAAGATCGAGGAAGCCTATTCGGTTCTCGGACGGGAGCCCCAGGAGGGAGAAACGGTGGTCGATCTGGGTGCAGCGCCGGGCGGCTGGAGTTATAGCGCGGCCAAACGAGGGGCTCGCGTGTTGGCCATCGACAACGGCCCCCTGAAGGGCGGAGCGCTTGGGCATCCGAATATCGAACATCGCACGGAGGACGCTTTTAAGTTCCAGCCGCGGGAGGGAGAATCGTTCGACTGGCTGTTCTGCGACATTGTGGAGGAGCCGCACCACGTCATCCGTAACATCATCGAGCCCTGGCTTGCCCGGGGATGGTGTCGCCATTACGTCATCAACCTGAAATTCGGACGCGTGGACCATAATGCGTTTCTTCAGGAACTCCGCGCTCCATCATCCCCCTTCGTTGCCCATTCTTCATGCTGGCACGTGCGCCATCTCTACCATGATCGCGAGGAATTCACGGTCGTGGGGGAAGTCCGCCCACGTAAATGACAAGGCGATGCGCGGAGCCTACCCGGCGCTTGCTCCGGCAGTTCCAGCCGGGACATCGAGCGCTTTCCCCGAATCCAGATCGATCCTGAAGCGTTTTCCTTCACGCGAAGGGCAGGCCAGAATATTGCCGTCGATCGCCAAAGGCCCTGCAAATGCGTCCGTGGGCGAGGGCAGTTCCGCCAGCCACAACATGTGGAGCATATCGTCCAGGGAGTACAGATTGGGCATTCCCAGCAGAAAGCCATAATCGTTCTCGCGGACAAACAGGCGGCTCTGGTGCACGATGAACTCGGCGATGGCCGTGCCGAGAGGAGCGCGCTGCTTTACGACGGTTCCCCGGCGGTTAAGCTTGCAGAGGGTGCCTTCGATGATGGCGAAACTGGGGGTATCTTCGGTCACGGCCATAGGTCGCAGCGCCGTATCCAAGGTTTTTTCACATAAATGGCGAGCCGCCATTTTGGGACTTTTTGCATTTGATTCCTGCCTACAAAAAACGGGCCCCCTTAGGAGCCCTGTTTGAGAAGGAACAAATGCGAAGGATTTAGGCTGTCTTGATCGCGTCCGCAGGAGCCTGGCGCTTGACGAAAATGGCAATGATGAGACCGAAAATCGTGCCCATGATCGGCGCAAAGATGACCGTCATTATCGACATGACCACGGGCGTCATCATTTTGGCCTGCATCCCGATAATTGCATCGATCTGTGCCTCGGGCATGTTCTTCGCCTCCATCTGGCTTCTGGCAATGTCCAGCATGTACTGCGTATAATTGGGGTTCACGAAACTGAAATGGATGTACGTGTACACCGCGGTGAAGAGACCGTAGAACACGGAGATCATCAGGGCCGCCAGCACTCCTTGGCCATATGACAGCGTCTTGTCGGGCTTCGACTCCCGGACATCCCTCATGCCGAGGACCAGCACGACGATGATGATGACAAACCCGATCCATTGCAGGTATTGCCCGGTCGCTAGCTTCTCCGTCTGGTAGCCGGTGAAGAAGAGAGCGAGGTTGAGCAGGGCGACGGCTATGGCGCTGATAGCACCGTAGGTGATGTAGGTTCTCATGGCTGGTGGAGTAGGCTGGGCAGGGGTTTGGTTATCCGATGGCTGTTCGTATATCTCAGCGTCATTCCGGCTGATATGTCAAAAGATCGCCGATTCCAAATCCAAAGCAGTGTCTCCTCAGTAAGCGAAAGAGCCCTTCAGTTCTCCGCAGCCACGCCCGCAAAACACGTTTCGCCCGGTTCTGGTCAGCAGTGCTGGAATTATTCTAGCCCCTAAATTCTAACGGGACTTCGCCCCAGTCCGACGAGGTGTAGAAAGAGAAAACAGAAGGGAGTTTTCATGCGGAGAAATACACCCATCAGGGTTCTCGCGCAGAGTCGCAAAGAGCGCAGAGGTTCGATCCACTATAAACATGGATTGGGAGTTTCATACTCCGTGCTCTCCGGTGCCGTGTTGAAAGATGCATTTCCTCCGCGCCTCCGCGTCTCCGCGCGAGAATGGATCGAAGTCCGAGCTTTGGAGAGTGAGGTAGATTCCAGATGATTGCTCAAATCCAACGTAGCCGGACTTTGATTTCCGTAGTCAAACTATCGGCAATCAAGGGCCCTCGATTCCCAAGAGCCCGATCATGCACTCAGAGCCCCAAGGCGGTCTTGTAGACGCGAGGCACTCGTTTTGTCACCGAACACAGGATTTCCCATGGAATCGTGTCGGCCCATTCGCTGAATTCCATGATGGAGATCTCGGCTCCGTTTTGTCGTCCTACGATAACAGCTTCGTCGCCGCTGATGACGCTTGGCACGTCCGTGACGTCAACGATGGTCTGATCCATGGTAACGCGTCCAAGGACTGGGCATCGCTGTCCGCGGATCAGGACTTGAGCTCTGTTGCTTGCCGCTCGCGAGATGCCGTCTCCATATCCCACGCATAGAATGGCCACGCTCGTCTGCCTATCCAGGGTGTAGGTGCGTCCGTAGCTAATGGTGGTGCCTTTGGGCAGCGTCTTCACAACGCCCACTTTTGTCCGGAAGCTGAATACCGGTTCAGTGCGCAACTGACTGAGCGGCGAATTCGGTCTTGGGTGAATGCCGAATTGGAGTAACCCGATTCGCACAGCGTTGAATGGGCCCGCTGTTTCGATCGTCTCCATACCGGCGCTATTGTCTGCGTGGATGAAGAGCGTGGAGAGATCCAATCCCTTGCACCGTTTCAGGGCCGAAAGAAATCGCCGGCGTTGCTCGGTCGTGAACGCCGGATCGTCGTCCGGACTGGCGAAGTGAGTATAGACTCCCGCAAGCTTGAGATGAGAGGCTGCGATGATCTTCTCGTAGAGCAGATGAGCCTCTTCGTGCCAGACACCGAGGCGACCCATGCCTGTGTCGATCTTAAGATGAACTGTCAGAGGACGGTTGGCTGCCTTTGCCGCCCTGTCGAAGCGCGCAACCTCGTCCGCCGTTGAAACGGTCGCAGCCACATCATACTCCGCCAGGAAACGATCCTCGTCCGGAATCAGGGGACTCATTAGCAGGATGGGCCAGCCGGATCCAACTCGCGCAGCGCCGCCGCCTCCGAAATGTTCGCCACCGCAAAAAGATCTGCGCCGGCATGCATGAGTGCCGCCGCCGCATGGTGCAGGCCATGCCCATAGGCGTCTGCCTTCACCACCGCGACATAACGCATGTGCGGAGGAAGGGATGCGCGGATCATGCGCATGTTGCGTTCGAGGGCGTCCAGGTCGATCTCTGCCCAACAACGAAGGGGAAGACTGGTTTGAGAGATGGGGCTCACGTTGATGCGCGATGGATCTGTGGCGACCAGGTTGCGTACGATGGTTCCTCATGCAGGAATGCATCGGGGGCTTGGCTCGGATGGAAAAGGTCAGCGTTCCAGACAAGGGGCAGCAGAGTCGCCAGATCGTAGTTCAGGAGGATGGGGGAGACCGAATCAGGCAGCTTGCTCCAGCGCCTGAAGTTTTCGGGCGTTGCCAGGATCTCTTCCTTCGACAGCTCCCCGGTCGGAACCCGCTTCATCTTTTCTCCGCTGCGCGCGACATGCCATGAGTCGCGGCGGGCATCGCTGATGACGGAGATTCGTTTGTCGGCGACCGAATTGGCCAGCAGATCGAGACTCCTAAAGGCCCAGACCGGCTTGGGGTTCAGGAGTCTCCAAACCCGGATTGCCGCCGCGGAGGTTCTGATCCCAAGTATTGAGCCGGGACCTTCGCAGAAGACATAGCCGTCCACTGTGCTGACTCGGTCTCCCAACTTATCGATGCAGGAGAACACGCCTGTGCCTGCCTCCTCCTGCGCGCTCTCCCAGTGAATTTCCCCATCCCGTTGAATTATGGCTGCCTGCACGCGTTCTGAACAGGCATCGATCAAAAGCAGCGTTCGATGGGCGGTGAGGATATCGCGCAGACTGGGCATGACTTACTGACACAAATCTTGCCGGTGCGCGGGAGCAAGCATGGACGCGGATTTTCAAAATGGTCTTCAATCCGGCATTGACCACTCTGCTTCGGACAGTAAGCGTCACCCCCTTCTTCAAACCAACCTCTCTTCGCCATAGTCCGCCGTGAACATCAAAATCAATGACCTGACCGTCAACCGCAAGAGCATCGTCGTTACCTTGGAACCCAAGGAAGTCGACGCCACACATCAAACGGTCGTGAACCAGTTTAGCCAAAAGGCGCAGCTTCCCGGATTTCGGCCCGGCAAGGCTCCGGCTGCCATCGTGATCAAGCGCTTTGGCAAGGACATAGCTGAAGAGTTCCGCCAGAATGTCATAAACGCGGCCTACCGCGCCATTTCAGAGCGCGAAGATCTGAAGATTGCGGCATATGCCAATGTTGAAATCAGCCAGGTGGAAGTAGGCAAGGAATCCGTGATTACTCTGACGGTGGATATACAGCCTGACTTTCAGATGCCCGAGTATTCAGGCCTGCCCACTGAGATCGCCCCCATCGATGCTTCCGACAAGGAGATCGAGGCCGTGATCGAGGGAATCCGCGCGGAACGCGCAGACTTTAAGGCTGCCGATCGCCCTGCTCAAAAGGGTGACTTCGTGAAGCTTGGTTATGAAGGTAAGGTCGAGGGCAAACCCATTTCAGAGATCGCTCCCGATCGTCAGGTTTACGGCAAGATCCCCCAGACATGGGAAGAAGTTGAAGGTGCGCATGAAGGCATCATTCCCTCCCTCGGCAAGCATCTCGCAGGTTTGCGGGTGGGCGACAAAAAGGACGTCACCGTCCAGTTCCCGCTCGATTTTGCCCCCTTGCCTGTGCTCGCCGGCAAGACGGCCGTCTATTCCATCGATATCCAGGAAGTCCGCGAGCGCATCCTCCCTGCCATCGACGAAGAGTTTTTGAAGGCCAACAAGGCTGAGAGCCTCGATGCCCTGAAGAAAAGCATCGGCGACAGTCTCAAAACCCAGAAGGAAATGCAGAATCGCAACGCGCAGCGCCGGCAGGTAGTTGAGCAGCTCAACTCGCTGGTTGAGTTCGCGCTTCCTGAGGCGCTTGTCGAAAACGAGACTCAGAATGTCCTTCGCCAATTCGTCACGGAAAACATGCGCCGCGGAGTCCCCCAGGAGCAATTGGAGAAGGACAAGCAGGAAATCTTCGAAAATGCCCGCAAGGCTGCAGCTCAGCGCGTGAAGTCCCAGTTCATTATCGCCCAGATCGCCGAGAAGGAAAAAATCGCCGTTTCTGAAAGCGATTTCGACGCCTTCCTCTATCGCGAATCCATGCGCACCGGCGGCAACCCCGAAAAGATTTTGAAGGATCTGGCCAAGGATCGTGAGCTGCTCCGTTCAGTGCAGCGCACCATCATATTCGATAAGGCGGTTGATTTCCTGATTTCCAAGGCTACGGTTTCCATCGTCCAGCCGAAGGCCTGACCTTCGATCAGGACATAATGCCTGTGAGCAACTATTACGTACCTTACATCATCGAGAATACGGGCCGTGGCGAGCGCGCGATGGATATCTATTCGCGCTTGCTCAAGGATCGCATCATTTTCATTGGCACGCCTATCGACGATGGGGTGGCCAGTGTCGTGATCGCCCAGCTCCTTTTCTTGCAGATGGAGGATCCTAAAAAGGACATTTATCTGTACATCAACTCGCCAGGAGGCGTGGTCACCGGTGGAATGGCGATCTACGACACCATCGGCTTTCTGCAGTGCGACGTAGTCACCTATTGCATAGGCATGGCCGCAAGCATGGCCACGGTCCTCCTTGCCGCTGGCGCCAAGGGCAAGCGCTTTGCCTTGCCCAACAGTCGAGTGATGATCCATCAGCCCTCGGGTGGAGCCGGAGGACAGGCATCGGATATCGCCATCGCCGCCAAGGAGATCCTCCGTTGGCGCAAGACGCTCAATGAAGTGATTGCCAAGCACACAGGAAAGACCCCTGAACAGGTCGAAAAAGATTCGGATCGCGACTATTACATGAGTGCCGAAGAGGCTAAAACCTACGGCTTGGTCGATCACGTTGTTGCTTCTACTCGCGAGGTTCAGAAATTAGTTGAACCCGTTGCCAGTAGTTAGGGTGTCCGGGGTGTCTCGGGGATGGGTCTGATGCCGTTTTCTTGCAACAAGGCATTCTTGTCTCTAAATTACATCTCCTTTGTGACGATGCGTACCGGAAGTATTCGAATCTCGACTCCGTTCCCATAGACGGGAATTCTATTGTCCATGGCTAAATCATCGCGCATGACCTTGTGCTCGTTCTGCGGCAAATCCCAAGCCGAAGTGCGCAAGATCATTGCCGGGCCAGGCGTTTATATTTGCGACTCTTGTGTCAATGTCTGCAAGACAATCATAGACAGAGAGGTTAAGCAGCCAGTCCCCGAGGCCAAACCCGCTATCCGCCTGGTGAAACCCTCGGTTATCAAGAAGACTCTGGATGAGTTCGTAATCGGGCAGGATCACGCAAAGAAAGTTTTATCGGTTGCCGTGTACAATCATTACAAACGCCTCATGTTCGATGCCGACATGGTTAAGGACATGGGCAACATGGCGCCTGAATTTAGCGATGTTGAGGTCGAGAAAAGCAATATTCTGCTGGCCGGGCCCACCGGATCGGGGAAAACCCTTTTAGCCAGGACCCTCGCCAGAATTCTCGAGGTTCCCTTCGCCATTTCCGACGCCACCACCTTGACCGAGGCCGGTTATGTGGGCGAGGACGTGGAGAACGTAGTGCTTCGTCTCTTACAAGCTGCAAACTACGACGTAAAGAAGGCCGAGTGCGGCATCATCTACATCGACGAGATCGACAAGATCCGCCGTACCACGGAAAATGTCTCCATTACTCGCGATGTGTCCGGCGAGGGCGTCCAGCAGGCCCTGCTCAAGATTCTCGAGGGAACCGTCTGCAATGTGCCTCCCCAAGGCGGTCGCAAGCATCCTAATCAGGAGTACATCCAGGTAAACACCACCAACATCCTTTTTATCTGCGGCGGCGCTTTCGTCGGCTTGGAGCAATATATCAAGAAGCGCCTCGGTTCGCGATCCTTGGGCTTCCATATCAACCCGCAGGACCACGAGATGTCTCCCGAGGAGATGATGAAGGCGATCGCTCCCGAGGATCTGGTGCGCTTCGGAATGATTCCTGAATTTGTCGGACGTCTTCCTGTTGTGTCGGTTCTCGATCCTCTTACGGAGTCGGATCTTGAACGGGTTCTTGTTCGGACCAAGAACGCCCTCGTCAAGCAATACTACAAGCTCTTCGCGATGGATGGAGTCCGTCTGAAGTTCACGGACGACGCGATACGCGGCATCGCGAGACAAGCCTTGGAGTTGAAGACGGGTGCGCGCGCCCTCCGTGCCATCATGGAGAAGATCATGCTCGAGGTCATGTACGAGTTGCCGCAGAGCGAAGATGTCACCGAGGTCACTATCGATGCCGGAGTTGTTGCCGGGCGAAAACGGCCCGCGCTCAAACGCCTACGCAAGAGCGATACTCGCGCAGATGCAGCTTGATTTTAAAACGAAAAACCCGGTCATGAGACCGGGTTTTTTGCTTTCGAGGTTCAGAATCCGGCTTGATCCTAAAAACCGCAGATGAATGGCCACAAGAAACACCAAAACAAAGACATTTCAGAATTGGCGAAATCACCCGGCAGGTAAATGATCTGAAAGCCTCTTGGATTCACTAACTTCCTATTATTGTGCTTATTGTACTACAGTATTTACAATTCATCTCAGGCTGAGAGGAAATCCGAGACGGACAGAACCGATCCCCAACCATCCAATCCATTCTCGCGCAGTGACGCAGTGGCGCAGAGT
>JBAZHQ010000050.1:10095-16879 GCA_041652235.1 Opitutaceae bacterium
GATCTCAGACCTCCGACTTCCCTGCTGACTCTGGCTTCCGGCTTCTGGCATCTGGCCTCTTTGGTTGCGGCTCCGCCGCGCTATGTTTCTCGTGGCCATTCAGTCTGGGGCATAAGGATAAAATGAACTCTTGCGTCGGGCTGTCCTTGAAATCGAAGATCAGGACTCGAAACTCAACGACCAGATGACCATTTATCCTGCCATCGACATTAAAAATGGACGCTGTGTGCGCCTCATGCAGGGGCGTGCGGATCAGGAAACGGTCTATGCCGAGAATCCTGCCGACATAGCGCAGCAATTTCGATCAGCCGGTAGCACATGGGTTCATGTAGTCGATTTGGACGGGGCCTTTGGAGGCGAACCGCGCAACTTGGATCGGATTCGCGACATCGTATGGGTGGGCATGAAAGTTCAATTGGGAGGCGGCATGCGCACTCGTGCATCAGTCGAACGGGCGCTTGCGATGGGAGTGGCTCGCGTTGTCATCGGCACGCGTGCTGCAGAGAGCGATGCATTCATAGGAGAGCTGGTGCAGGCTTTTGGAGATCGCATCGCAGTCGGCATCGATGCGAGAAACGGGAAAGTGGCCGTGAAAGGCTGGGTAGCCACCACGGACACCAGCACCTTGAGCCTCGCTCGGAGAATGGACGCGCTTGGCGTCGCGACACTTATTCACACCGATGTGGGCACCGATGGAATGCTTGCGGGGCCTAATCTCGCTGCGCAGCAGGCGATGTGCGAGGCAGTGAAGGCGAACGTCATCGCCAGCGGCGGTGTCAGTTGCCGGGGCGATATTGAAGCGCTGGTGTCCCTCTCAGTCAAAGTCCCGCGTCTGTCGGGCGTAATTGTTGGGAAAGCACTCTACGAGCATCGCGTGGACCTCGCCGATATCTTATCCCTTGCACAGCCTCCGACGTAGAGCGTTTCGCCTCTTCACCTGGACATCTGTTCGGCGATCTCCTCCAGGGGATAGGTGATGATTTCCGAGAGAGTGGGGTGGTACCAAGGCGCGCGAAGCATGTCTTGCACGGTCGCTTTCATTGCGAAAGCCGTGGAGAAACAATGGATGAGCTCTCCGGCGTCGGGTCCGACGATCTCCGCACCGAGCACGCGTCCATGCTTTGCGTCGGCGAGAATGGAGACGAATCCGCGCATTTCGTCCATGAGGATGGATTTCCCATGGTCGTTGAAGGGGTACCTGGCGCTTAGGAACGCTCTGCCTTTCTCGGTTAAGGTCCTCTCGCTTTCTCCGATGCTTGCCACGGCCGGCGAGGTGAAAGCGACGCTCAACAAGGGCAAGGTTGAGACAGGTCTGAGCCCTTTCAGTCCTGCCGCGTGTTTTGCAGCAAGCTCCCCTTGCGCCACGGCGAGATGGACGATGTCGTGAGGTCCGCATACGTCTCCCCCCGCATAGATGTGGGATTGGGTGGTTTGCTGCCAGCGATTGACCTTGATGCGCCCCGAGTCGGTCAGGGCAACTCCCGCGGTCTCAAGGCCAAGACCGTCGGTGAGCGGCTCGCGACCGAGGGCATTAAGCAGGAATGCGGCGCTCACAGTCCGTGTGCGCTTGGCTTCGCGATCCATGAAACGCACATGAATGCGTCCTTTGGCAGACGAGACACGCTCCAGAACGGTATCCGTGAAAAGCCGGACACCCTCGTCGCGAAAGGCCTGCTCGACGACGGAACTGGCTTCCGGGGAATACTCCTTGAGGATGCGAGGGCTGCGTTGGATCTGCGCGACCTTGCTTCCAATGCGCCGCAGAAACTGGGCGAGTTCGCAGGCAACGACTCCTCCGCCGAGGACGATTACACTTTCCGGAACATGATCGAGCGACAGTACGTCGTCGCTTGTCCAAAAGGGGGTTTCCGCCAGCCCTGGAACGGGAGGGACGCTGACGCGGGAACCTGTTCCTATGAGGAAGTATTTTCCGCCCAGCGCTACGCCATCGTCGAGTTCGACGGTATGAGGATCCAGGAAATGGGCGTGGCTTCGGACGAGTTCAAACTTGCCCGCGCTAAGCTGCTGGTTCCTAAACTTGGCAAAGTCGCCGACGATTCTCTTCTTGCGCTCGTGGAGCGCTGCCATGTCGACGCTCGCACTTGGGATTCGCAGACCGAAGGTCCCGGCCTTGGACGCCAGATGCAGGACTTCAGCCGACCACAGCAGGGTCTTGGAGGGCATGCAGCCCCGCAGGATGCAGAGTCCCCCGAGTTCCCGGGCTTCATCCACGACAGCCACCCTCATCCCGAGGCTGTGCGCAGTGCGCGCCGCATTGAACCCGGCCGAGCCGCCTCCAATGACAATGAAATCAAAGCTCTTCATCCGATGATGTGCGTCATACTACAACCAAGCAGCGCTGCCCCTGGCGTCTGTACTACAGTATTTACAGTTCATCTCAGGCTGAGAGGAAATCCGAGACGGACAGAACCGATCCCCAACCATCCAATCCATTCTCGCGCAGTGACGCAGTGGCGCAGAGTGACACCGACCTCCCTGCTGACTCTGGCTTCCGGCTTCTGGCATCTGTCCTCTTTGGTTGCGGCTCTGCCGCGCTATGCTTATTTGTGCCGTATTTCCGCCCCTCCTCTTTAATCGGTCAATGGCACTATTGTCCGCGCCCGAACAGCATCACGTGAATGGTCTTCAGAACGATGGCCGCATCGAGTCGGAAGGAGAAGTAGCGAATGTAGTAGAGATCGTACTCCAGCTTGCGGAGCGTATCGTTCAGGTTGGCTCCGTAAGGATAGTTGATCTGAGCCCAGCCGGTGATGCCCGGCTTTACGATATGCCGAAAGTGGTAGCAGGGGATTTGCTTTTCGTAGTCGGATACAAGTCGATCCCACTCTGCGCGAGGGCCAATCATGCTCATGTCGCCGCGCAGCACATTCCATAACTGCGGAAACTCATCCAAACGGGATGCGCGGAGAAAACGACCGACACGGGTTACTCTTGCATCCTTTTGTTGGGTGTAGAGAGCGTCACCAGGGGCGGCCGCTCGCATCGTCCTGAGTTTTACGATCATGAAGCGTCGATGCCCTTTTCCAATGCGGGTCTGCCGGAAAAAGACAGGACCTCCGTCCTCAAGCTTGATGGCAATCGCGCTTGCGAGCAAGAGGGGGGATGCGAGCACGAGGCCGAGCGCAGAAAGGATTATGTCGATGATCTGCTTGATTCGTTCGAAAACAGGGTCGCGAGCGATCAGGAAGCCTTCCTGGAAAAGCCATATCTGGTTGAGTCGGTAGAGAGGAATCGTCTGCCAGTAAACCTGATGAAAACGCTCCAGCGTGAAAATGGGAACTCCATCGACGTACATGTTCATCAACTGGGGAATATGCCGGGAAGGAACGGACTGCGCGGTCTCTCGCAGAATGACCGCTTCGGCAACAAGGCGGTCCGAGGAGAGTTCCTCCATCATCTCATCCATTGAAGCTTGTCTCACCCGAAGGGATATTGCGGCGAAAAGGCTCCGATCCATCGACGAAGGAGGGCAGAGAACGATCGGCTGGGTCACCTTGTGATGGGCGCACTCCTCGGCAAAAAGCAGGCAGCTTTTTTCGTCGCCGATGAAAATGAGCGTATGCTCCTTTTGCCTCGCATGGTAGTGGATACGCACCCAACGGCGGGGCCATAGAGTCAGCGGAATGAGGAACAGCATGCTGAGAACGATCACACCTCTGGAATTTTGCAACGGCAGTTCGTTGGGAAAAACGACGAAGGTAAGCAGCAAGGTGGCGAGCATTGCCGCGAACACTGCAATGAGATGCTGGCTGGTATAGTCGAGGCTCAGCAAGTCGGTGCGCGGCGAGTAGCCATCGATCAAGGCCAAACTCGCGAACAGAAACAACCAGGGAGGCAGCAAGGCCCATAGCTGATAGTCCGGCCACCAATAAACACCTCGCAAATACGCGAATAGGTTGAAAAGCAGCAAAAGGGCGACCGCATCGAACACGACAAGGGCAAGCGAGATTAGGCGGCGCACGTTCATGCTTCTAAGTCTAGAGAAGGAGAGGGATCGGGCTATGGCAAGCTTCGCAGGAGCCGGTCCCAGAGGGCAGAGGCGTGTTCAATGCGCCCCTCGCTGAGGCTGAAGGCGTGTGCGGCGGCAGATTGACGCTGACAAGAGCCGGGGTCGTTGGACAGCCCGATGATATACTTCGCCATCCCGTCCGTTTCCATAGCTCCGAAACTCGCTCCCATGCCCCTCTGTTCGATTATTTGGGCCAGTTCGCAATCCTTGGGACCGACAAACATCATGGGCCGGGCCACGGCGGCGATCCCATAGAATTTGCTGGGAAATACGGAAGAGGCACAGTTGGCCCGCAAAGTCACAAGATGGATATCGGCGGCGGAAAGCATTGAAGAAAGCATCTCTCGCGGCTGCGGAGGCAGAAAGCGAACGTTCTCCAATCCCTCCATTCGGACACTCTCCTGTAATGCCGCTTTCGATGATCCCTCTCCCACAAGAAGGAGAACGATGCCTGGGTGCCGACGCAGAGCCCGGGATAGGGGAAGGAGTGCATCTAGCTCATGGACTCTTCCCATGTTGCCCGAATAGACCACGACAAAGCTGTCTGAAAGTCCCCAGAATCGGCGCAAATCGTCCCTTACCGTTGAAAGAGCAGGCTCGATGCCCGCGGGAGCCCAATTGGGAATAATGTGAAGACGCCGGGGATCGAGTCCTGCGCGTGCCATCACGCTTGCCATGTCTCTGCCCAGGGTCACGCACCCGGTGCTATGCCTCCACGATGCATTCCGCAAAGGGATGAGCGCCTTGAGAAGTCCACGAAGCATCCAACTGTCGATGACCGAAATGGCCACCTCCGGATAGATATCCTGCGCCCAGTGAAGCTGTCGTGCCCTCTTGATTTTCGCGACAGGCCAGAGCCAAAGGCCGAGCAGGGGAGGATCTGTCATTGTGATGACGATATCTCCACGAGGAAGATGACACAGGCAGAACCAGCAGGCCTTGGTCAGAAATCCGGCAAAGAGCAGAGCTCGTCCCCAGAGGGAAGCCGGTTTTGCCGCCGGATTGGAGAGCCGATGAATCCACACGCCCCGGCGCTGCTCGCGATGCGGTATTGCGGGCTTTCTGGGCATGCTCGTGATGATCTCCACCTGCCATCCGCGCGCCACAAGGGCTTCGGCCAAATCCGTGAGCAGCTGGGCTGTCGCAGGCTCATCGGGCCAGTAAAAGCGATTTATGAAGATAACCCTAGGCGCCGACATAAGCATTCAAAACCAATCCATTCTCGCGCAGAGACGCTGTGGCGCAGAGCGAACCGACTTCCGATCTCCAATTTCTCATTTCAACTTTCCAATTTCTGTTCACTGGCCTCTCATGGCCCCTGTTCTCCCAGTCCGGCCGCCTCGAGCCTTCGGAAGACCTCCTTGAGCAGAGGGTCCTGACTGAGCTCCTCGACGGGACGGTTGCTGGAGACCCGGATCACCCACTGCGCAGCGCGAGCGCCGCTGGGACGTTTCAGGATGTAGGGTCCAAGCTGCCAAGGATAGAATCCTGGCAGGTGTTCCACGATCCTCCCTCCGTAGAAGTGCCAGAACCATAGGTGATGAAGACTTCCCTCGTATTCATACGCGTACCTTTGGACCTGCCCCAAGGGATACTCCGCAATGGGCGCGGGGAGTTGTTTTTCAATCCATCCCGAGTTGGGCAGGCAAACATCCGGGCGGTGCAAGCCAACGATGCCAAGCGTCGATTGGCCCGCTGCCCAGTATGCCAGGTAGAAGGTGACCTCCACATCGGAGCGCAGGTAGCTTGTCTCGAAGAGCGTTTCTGTCCCCAATGAAGCTGCGAATCGCTGGATCTCCTGGTTGTCGCGACGGACCCAGCCAGGGGCCTCCACCGTGAGCAGTGCCTTGAGATCGGGTGTTTGCCGTTGCTCATGCTCCGGCGTCCGGGTTCGCCAGACGACAAGTGCCGCGATTACGAGCGACAGTGAGCACAATCCCAGAGGGATTGCCTTCGTCCATGGTGGAGTGCGCGCTACTCCAAGAACAGGCTTCTCGGGGCCTTCATCGTGGCCAATCAGGGAAACCAGGGCGAAAAGGAGGAGCACCGTGACACCGAGCGTGGCATATGCCGTGGAATCGTGCCATGAGTCCTTGATGTCGATTCCCCTGTAGACGAGAAGGCAGAGCACAGTAGACCGGAAAAAATTGGCCACGATGGCGAGAAATCCGCCTGCGAACACCAACACGAGCCGAGGCCAAATGCCCCGAAGCATGAGTCCGCCGAGAAAGAGGCCCGTATAGAGGCAGGCCAGCAAACTGCGGATCCCGCTGCATGCGTCCTCGACTCCCACAAAGTGGTTCGAGAACTCAAGTATGTTGCCATGCCGGACAGCAGGGATACCCAGCAAAATAAGAGTCTGAAGAACCCATTCCGCAGTATGGTTCCGAAGAACCATGGTGATGGACTCAAGAGGTCCCAGCGGGACTGCAAAGCACCAGATCCCTATGCCTGCCAGACTTGCGCCATTCAGGCGGACCAAGGGAGTCTCGCCACGATCCAAGGCCAGCACGAACGTTGCGAGCATGACCGATAATCCGATGATCCCGAGAAAGACCGGTTGAGCATGACCCACTCCCTCCGCGAGCACGGAGAGTGATGCCACGAGGATGAGACCCATCCCAAGGACTCCAAGGATAAGCTGCAACAGACTCCGTTTGATAGGCGTCACAGCGATGGACGGCTCTTGTCGCGAGATCACCAAAAGCCAGACACACAGGAAAGGGGTCAGGAAACCGTGCGACAGTTCTGCGG
>JBAZHQ010000051.1:0-16737 GCA_041652235.1 Opitutaceae bacterium
ATTTGATCGCCGATATTGTTACTGCGTCGACTTAGCTTTCTCGGTTAATGCAATATTTTAAACAATAGCGCATACCTTGGCCAAAATAGGCCATATTATGCTTGGGAAGGGGCCCGGCTTCGTCCCGCAGGCGCGGGACTGCGAAGGGCACCATCCTTCGCTATGAACTCAGTGAGCGAAAACACCAGAGCCTGTTCGAAGCGAGGCTACGCCATCCGAAGCTCGAAGAGCGAAGGATGGTGGGCCCACAGGGATTTGAACCCTGAACCAAAGGATTATGAGTCCTCTGCTCTAACCGTTGAGCTATAGGCCCCCAGTGCGGCACGACGCAAAAGGGGCCTGTTGAAATTGGCAATGCTGTTTCAGAACCGGGCGGCGATGAAAGGCCCGAGCCAGCTATTCACAGCGGAGGCGCGGAGATCGCGAAGTTTCGATCCACAAGAGAGAGTTTGGCGGCGGAGAATTGGAAAGTAGGTGGATTAGGCGCCTCCGCAGTGAAATCTCAGGGCTTCCGAAAGCTGTGAGCTAATAGCTCCTAGCTGATAGCTTCGAGATTTTTGCTCTCTATTCGGAAGGAGTGGTTTTTTTAAGCTCGGTTTGTGCGGTCACGACCGTTTGTCCGTGAATTTCCAGAAAGATTATCCCCAGGTACTCAGCTAGCGATGGCTCCACTGGCGCGGGTGGCTGGGAAATCCCATGCAGGGGAAGAACGGAGGGCTGGCGAAGGATGCGACGCAGCAAGCCGAGATGCAGCCAGCGGTCTCGGAAAGAGACGACACCCTCTCGAACCACCAAGGCGGGATCGTCTTCCTCTCGTTCATCCTTTGCGAGGGCTGCCACGGCTTGGGCGACGGATTGGCGGCTCACCGCTCCCACGGACTGCACGAAGTTTCTTGTCTGATAGCGGGCGCTTCCCGAATGAATTCCTGCAAGTGCGTAGAGCAGGCGTGTCTGGAGTTGTGAGGTGTATGAAAGGCGAAGGGATAACCGCTGTTCCTGGTCGTCCAAGAGTTGTCTGAGGGCTCGTTTGATGATCTGCGGAGTGACGGGTCTCCCGGCGACGGAGAGTGACCAGACATGATAAGCCAAGTGTTGCACGTCGTTTGGAATGGCTCCGGCGACCGAAAGAAAGGAGGAGGCGAGTTCTGGAGCGAGGGAACGGCGTCCCAGGGCAAACTGTTCGCTGAGAAATCGGACATACTCGGCAGTCGAGAAATTCCTCACATTGCAGGGGATCGCCTGCTGGTAGAAGCTGGATGAGTGCGAAAGGAAAATCGTGCTGAGTTCGGCGGAGTGAGAACCCGTGAAAATATAAGCGGTGTTCCGATGGCGTTGAATAGCGTCCCTCAATCGGGCGATGAACGATTTGGCGATGCTCTTCGGCTCCAGTCGGCGCACATCCTGAAACTCATCGAAGACGATGGTCAGATTGGGGATCGATTTACCGAGCAGATCGAAAGATTCCATCACCCGATGAAAGTCCTCGAAGTCAGGGGGCTCATGGCGGAACTCGACGGAGAAACCGGGCGCCGAGATGCTTTTGACCGCTTCGGTGAAGTCTTTCCAAAGAGACTGTACCGTGAGCTTTGTGGGCTTGAAAGGACAGGACTGGAGAACTCGACGGCAGCGATCGACGTAGTCCGAGACGCTGGCGATCTCACGAAGATCGATCGTCAGCAGTGGGAGGACGGGTGCTTGGCCGAGCGCAAGAGCCGGAAGGGATGATTTTCCGATTCGGCGCTCACCGAAAAGAACCACGCGGGAATGGGTCTCGGCGTTGGTCCGGATGCGCGCCTGGATGTCCGGCCGTGGAATATGGGCGTTCTCGTGCGTAAGGGGCGCACCATAGCAAAAAGGACATGCGACCGGATCAGTCACAGCAGTAGACAAGTTATGAATTGACAAATGACAAGTATATAATTGACAAAAGTCTGCTTAAAGCTGAGATGATGACTGTCCGATCTGAACCTTGGTGGTGCAAATTTGCCACTTGGTGGCAAGAAACCGATCTTCTCGGGTATAATTTCGGCTATGTCCGTCAATCCATAGAACGCCATTTGTGAGACCATAAACTGGGCCGGGGAATTTCGGATAACAAGGATAAATAACATTAACTAAGTTTATAGTATTTATCCTACAACCGTTGAGCTATAGACCCCCAGCGCGGCACGACGCAAAAGAGGCCTGTTGAAATTGGCAATGCTGTTTCAGGGGTAGAGAAAGCTACGAGCTAATAGCTTTTGCTGATAGCTACGAACTCTTGCTCTCTATTCTTCCCGACCGCCGACTTCCGACCTCCGAAGTCCGACTTCCAGCATAGAGCTTAGAGCTTCCAACTTAGAGCCTGTCCTGGCTTCCGGTCTCCGACACCTGTGATCTCCTCCTCTATCCGCGCTTGCTGTTCGCCAAACCTTCCTCCCAGGCATTGCGGACTTTCTCGCGGATTTCCTTGTTGGCAATGCGCTCAAGCTCGTTCCGGGCTCTTGCTACACCGTTCGCGACTTCCTCGATCGCAAGTTCAGCGTCCACCTCCCTTAGCTGGCAGTGGTTCATGCCAAAGCGGACAAGCCCCTTGCTGCCTGGCCACCGCTTCGATCCGTCCAGTGTCAGCGCCATCGTATCACCTGCCACATAGGGAGTGGTCGTGAGCACGTCGTAGGTTGGCGCAAGGGCCACTGGAGATTCTGTCGCGGCATCGTACAAGACGCCGAAATTCTTCCGATGTGCATCGCCGTTCCGGACGACGACAGAGAGGACCAGACTCTTGAAGAGGTTGCGTAGATCTATGTCGATGCCTTGCGGAGAGCTCAGAAAGATCTTGAGAGTCTTGACCACCTGCTCGTAGGAACCTTCATATTTCTCCCTCGAGTGGCGGCCGCTCAGGGAGCACAGATCCTCGAAACCGAGATAGCTGCCATCCGGCTTCAGATCGAAGCGTTCAATCACGAGCAAACCGCCATCATTGGCGAGCATCACGTTCGGCGTGGGCAGTCCCGAAGCCCTGGCCGCCTGCAGGCAGGCGAATTCGTTGGCGGCGATGTCCGGGTATTCCCTCGTGTCAAACCCCTTGATAATGTGAGTGGAACCTGGATACGTCAGGCGGGTGCCCTGCCGTATCGGAGGGCTTAATTGGGAAGTGAGAAGGGTTCCGTCATCACGCACCAGGAGCTTGGGCTGCACGCCCGAGATGCCGGAATAGCGGGCGTATCGATCGAGCAGATCGCGGAACAAGCCGGCCGTCCCTTGCGCCTTGAGAAGTGCGGCGATGTTCTGCGTCGGCATCTCGCCCTCGAGATCCGCGGGAGAAGCTGCGAACCTAAGCCGGCCGATCAGCGATCGTCCGACGATCTCGAGCAGCGCGAAATCGTCGAATATCGGAAGGGCCTTGGCGAACATGCGGCTGATCGCTTCCCTCAATGCGCCCTCTGGCAAGTTCTGGTCAAAGACAGGATGCAGCAACGTGGGTCGCTCCGCGGCATAAGGCGGCGATTCCTGGCTGGCAGGTGTCGGCATGAGCAGCGATACCGCATTTCCCGGAGCAACGCCTCGATCATAGGTGAAAAGGTGCGCCTCGGCGATACCTCGCGTGAGCGACCCCACTCCCCGTTTGTTGACGAAAACCGTTGGCATAAGAATCAGCGGTTCATCCCGCGAATTATGTCTGTTGTTTCTTTGATCGCCATGGCCCGCTCGCGTTCATTCTGGGCGAATGCCTCCGCAAGGGTGGGCCGCCGTTTTGGGGTGACCGTGAATGACAGGCCCACGTCGTCGAGCAATGCCGCGAGCTTGCGCACGCCGATTTCGGAAATCTGCCCGGTTTCGATTAGCGACAAGGTTGTGCGGCTCATGTGGCGCCGCTTGGCGAGCTGGGCCTGGCTTAGGCCCGCAGCCTTTCTGGCTTGGCGGATTAAAGCACCTGTTTCGGAGAGATCCATATTTGTTCAGTATATGAAACAAATATTGCCGGGAATGACTGGTCAAGCCGTAAATGTTCAGTATATGAAACATTAAATGTCACTGATCATTTATCCGTGGATCTCCAGGAAGACAACCCTGAGGTACTCAGCCAGATTCTTGCCGGTCTGAATTACGAAAAGTACTTCGCGCCTCCGCAGTGAAATCTCAGGGCTTCCAAAAGCTACGAGCTTCCAAACCGTCTCACACGAAGGCACGAAGCCGCGAAGAGTATCCTCGGGAAACTACAAGCTAACAGCTCTTAGCTTCGAACCCTTGCTCTCACTTTCCGACCGCCGGCTTCCGATACCCGGAGTCCGACTTCCAGCTTAGAGCTTAAAACTTAGAGCTCTCAGCCGAGCGCCCGCCTTGACCTGCGAAGCGGGAGGCGTCAAAGGCTGCGGGCATGGATATCGTCACCGATGAGGAAACGTTCCTGAGGGACTTGGTCAAAGGGTCGCGTCAGCGGATCCACCAAGTGAAGTGGATCGACCGCGACGGCACCCAGCGCCTGACCGCGCTCAGCCAGGCCGACTTCACCCGGCTTCACACGATAGCCCAGCGTCAGAGAAGAGCCCCCGCCGAAGTCCTGCGCCAAGCCGCGCACATCCCGGTGGCGAAACCAGCGGCGAAGGTCAAAGAGACGACAAAGGCGGATAGCGCGATGCAGTCTTCATCGTAACAAGAAGCCTGTGGAAATTTGGTTTTTAACACGGAGGACACTGAGGACACGGAGGAAAGACGTAGGAAAGCTACGAGCTTCCAAACCGTCTCACACGAAGGCACGAAGCCGCGAAGAGGACCCTCGGGAAAGCTGCGAGCTACAAGCTAACAGCTACCAGCTCTTCGGCCCCCTGGCCAAAACCTTATTCGGAAAGAAAGTGCTGGAGTCTCTGGGCCTCTTCTTTGCCTTTAGTTGAGCCACAGGCGGCGGCGAGGCCGAAATACCAATAGGCGAGTTCGGGCGATTCTTCCGTGCCGATGCCATGCAGGTAGCAGAATCCGGTGTTCAGAAGTCCAAACCAATCGCCACGGTCCGCTGCCGCCCTTGAGTACCGCAGGGCCTCAGCGGGGTTCTTCTCAACGCCCATCTGTTTGTAGGGTCCCCAGTAATACGCCCAACCCAATTGCCCGAGCGCTTTGGCATTCCCTTTTTCTGCCAACGCCTGGATGGCCTTCAAGGCTCCTGCTTCATCCTTTGGAACGCCGATGCCGAACAGTTGCTGAAAGGCTTGATAAAAGGAGGCATCGTCCCATCCCATCGCGGCGGCTCGCCGCAGATGCTCCGCTGCCTTCTTGGGATCATAGGTTTGGAATTTCTTCTTCATCCGCGCCGCGGCGACGACGGTGAGGACTGCGGGATCGTCGGCGTAGTTCTCCTCCAACCACTGCATGGCCTCTTTTACTGTAGCGTTGGTATATCGCATGTTATGGAACACAAACTCCATGCATATCATCCGTTGATATTTCTCCGCCTCTTTCACGCCCTCTTTGGCAAGTTTCAACAGAGGCTCGGAAACCTTGTAGTTATCGTGAAGTGCCGCCTCGTAATAGAGCTGGGCCGCCTTTGCCTTGTCCGCCGGCACCACATAAACCCCACCGGCGTAATAGTCACCCAGCAACGACAAGGACATGGTGGCGTTGGAATAGGAGGCACGCCGCGCCCACTCGATGGCGCGGTTGCGATCCTGCGGTACTCCTTGCCCAAAAAAGCAGCAGTGGGCCGCCGTGACCATCGAGGTGGGATGTCCCGCCTCCGCGGCGAGCATCACCAGCCGCGCTCCTTCGACGAGTTCCTTTTTTCGTCCCGGCACGATGCCTTCGATCAGGCCCGAGCCGAGGACGGTGTGGGCAAACACGCAGTTCTCCTGGATCGCCTCCTCTACCCATTTCCAGGCGGTCGCCTTGTCCAGCGGGGGCTTCACTTTGAACGTATCCGCGTGAATGGAATAATGAGCGAGCCATGCTTTTGTCCAAGGCCTCGGATTTCTGGCATGTTCCTCCTGCATGACCTTCATCAAGGCCTCCGACCCCTTGCTCTGTAGGACGCGGGTCAACTTGAGCTCATAGACGCGCTCCTCATTGCTCCATTGCAGCGGCTTTAATCCGATCCCTTCCATATAGCCCGACAACTGGAATAGACCTATCATCGCCACCAACAGCAGCTTTCGCATGGATGTCATGCCGTTCGTTATGGCAACTCTCAGTCCAAGGCGAGGCCTCTTTTCAGGCAATGGCATGATAAGCTATGAGCTACCAACCTTTCTCACACGAAGGCACGAAGCCGCGAAGAGGACTCTCGGAAAAGCTACGAGCTGTTAGCTTTTAGCTTCGGCCCCTTACACCTCTTACACCCTTACGCTCTCTCCTCCCGCTCCCACTTTTTCTTGTACCCTGCATCGGGAAGTCTGATACAGTAACAAAGTCATGCCCTATAGGAATCTCAGTTTGGACGAAGTCGCGGACTACCTGCATCTCACAAAGCAGGATGTAGAGGAGTTGATCAAAGCCAATGAGATACCCAATAAATACCGGGGCGGACGCTATGTGTTCATTCGGGGCGAGGTCGATGCCTGGGCATCCCAGCGAATCCTGGGTCTCGAGAGCCGCAACTTGGTGGACTATCACCAGAAAACCACCCGGGGTACGCGGGCCGTTCTGGATCAGGACGCCCTGATGCCGGATCTTCTTCGCACCAAATACATCACGCCGGCCCTGGCCTCGAAGACGAAGAGGTCGGTCATCAACGACATGCTCGAACTGGCTGAAAGCACGGGACGCGTGCTCGATGCGATGAACCTCCGCGAGAGCGTCGAGGCGCGCGAGGAGTTGTGCTCGACCGCGCTTCCCGGCGGCATGGCCCTTCTGCATTGTAGGCAGCACGAACCCTTCCGCTTCGACGGCTCCTTCGTCGTGTTTGGACGGACGATTCAGGAGATTCCCTTTAGCGCCCCGGACGGACGGGCAACGAGATTATTTTTCCTTTTGTGCTGCCAGGACGAAAGGCTGCATCTGCACACGCTCGCAAGAATCTGCATGATGGCGCTCAAGACCGACATGCTCCTGCGCCTTCACGGCGCGCCTGACGATGAAGCGATCTATAACATCATTATCGGATCCGAACTCGCGGCCCTCGCCGGCAAGAAACGCCTCGACGGCGAGCTTGCGGGTTGAAGCTTTCGCCGCCCAAATCCATCACTCGCTGCTCTCACTTCGGGCGACCACGCACGATCCAAGGTCGAACCAGCTTTGCGCCATGACTTTCTGCGCCGTTCTCATCACGCGAAAGCCGCTTGGCTTCGGCTTTTGCCTATCAGCTTGCAGTAACCGGGTTCTGCCGCGAAGAGATGCCGAACCGTCGAACCGTCTAGCGGCGAATACGCTCCCACCGGAGATCCGTCTGGGCTACAGCGGGGGCGGCACCGGGAATTTTCGCCTCTATCGGGTGAAACGTTGCGCCTGCCCCATGGAGAGGCTGCCCCGCGTCAGGCCAGCTCGCATGTCCGGCACGAAAGCGGCTGGGCGTGCAGCCATATTGCTGTCGAAAGGCCGTCGCGAAATGCTGGCTGCTCGAAAAACCCGCCGTGAGGGCGATGTCGGTAATGAGCGCCGACGTAGCGCGCAATTGCAGCTGTGCCCGCTCCAGCCGGAGCACACGCAGAAACTCGGCCGGTGGCATTCCCATGGACTGACGAAAGAGCATCTTGAAATAGGATTCCGACAGGCCGGCCTTGGCGGCCAGTTCGGAGAGTTTGATCTGGTCCGCGGAATTGCCCTCCAGGCTTTGCAACGCCCGCGCAATGGGTTTGGGTAATGACAGTTGTCTGTTGCGTCCTGACGATTCGATGCACGCCAGCAGGAGCTCTAGGATGCGCGACTTGAAGGCCGCGGCGCGAAATCTCACATCCGCAAGCTTCTCCGAAGCAAGCGCGGCCTCGAAAAGGGCACGGAGGTTTGGCGGGGCGCGAAACTGCCGGTGCAGTTGCGATAGAGCTTTAGCCAGCGCCTTTGACTCGCCAGGATCCAGCCCAAGAAACTGCTCGCTGCTCCGCGGCAAACGGACCTGCAACCAGTAGAGTCGCCCTGGAAATTCCGGCAGGTGGCCGGTGCCATGTACCTCTCCCGGCCGGGCTACAAGCACTTCGCCGCCGCGCAAGCAGTGCAGCGAACCGCGGGAAAATTCGTAGATCTGCCGCCCCCGTTCGAGGAAACAAATCTCGAAGGCGCCGTCGTGCGAGTGCCGGAGAAGGGGAGGGTGTGCGAATTTGTAGTGATAGCGGCCGACGAGCAGAATTTCCGGAATTCCTATCGGGCCGGGGTGAATAGCACGCGTTCGGGGAGGAGATGCGGGGGAGAAGGCGGCACGGGATACGATGTTCAGAATCGTATTTTAGTTTTCCGTGCAAGCCAGTTGAGGCCAGCATGTGGTAAGCTGCCGACGATATAGAGGCGATAATCTTGTCACGAGCATCTCGTAAACGAAATATTATGATACCGGTTTTCGGTTCACATCGGCAGTTGGTTCGCGACCACGCCCGGTTTGCGTGGCACTCCGGCACCCGAGTTCAGTTCTCCCATGGAAATTGAAGAATACTCTTACGACGCCTCGGGCTACTGCCCAGTCCTCGTTCGCGATGGCTGGCAGATCGGCCATTTGAACTTCATGCCCGCGCTTTGTTCCGAGGCGATCGATCGCGTTGAACGGCACAAGAAGACCGACGAAGTCTTCATCCTGATCAGGGGGGGGGCGTCGCTGATTGCGGCGACGGAGACCCCGGCGGGCCTGACTTGGGAAGTCCAGCAGATGCGTCCGGGCGTGACCTACAATATCCCGACGGCGCTCTGGCATGCCATCGCGATGGCGCCGGACAATGTAGTCCTGATTGTGGAAAAGAACGACACCCATCTGAATGATGTCGAATACCGCGGTCTCACGGACGCGGATCGGCTTTCGCTGTCTGCAGCACTCAATCAACCGCCACTGCTGGAGCAAAGACCATGAACCACCTCGAGCGATGTCTCGCCGTGCTGGCAGGCGAGACGCCGGACCAAATTCCAGTTGTTCCACAGACGTTCATGTTTGCCGCAGAAACCGCGGGTATCAAGGTGGGCGAATTGGCCCGTTGCGCTTCGAAAATGGTCGAGGCCCAGGTGGTCAGCCAGGCCAGATACGGCTACGACGGGTGTGTGATTGATTTTGACGACGCCTCGTTAGCCGAGGCCTGCGGCGCCAGGGTGATATTCCGCACCGAGGAACCGGCGATTGTCGATGAAGCCGAGCCGGTCGTGAAGACGTGGAGCGACATCGACAAACTGAAACTGCCGGATCCCTGGCTCGATGGGCGCCTGCCAGTCTGGCTCGAAGCGACGCGCCTGCTAGCCGACCGGATCGGCGATCAGGTGTGGCGCATGGGGCGCGCGGACCAGGGGCCGTTGAGCCTGGCGTGCCTCTTGCGGGGCGCGGAGCAATTCATGCTGGATCTGATGGACGAGGAGAACCATCCGCATATCGACCGGCTGATTGACTATTGCCGCAGGGCCGGCGTCTTGTTTGCCAAGGCCCAGCTACAAGCGGGAGCGCACGCCACTTCGATCGGTGACTCCTTTGCGGGGCCAAGCTTGGTTTCGCCAGAGCTATTCCGGCGCTTTGCCCTCGAACCCGAAATCAAATTCACACAGGAGGTCCAAGTAACCGGCCGGCCGTTCTCAATCCACATCTGCGGCAACACCAACCGGATCATCGGTGACATGGGCCGCACTGGCGCCCGTATCCTGGAAGTGGATTGGCAATTGGACATGGCGGAGGCCAGGCGTGCCTTGCCGGTGTCCACGATCTTGATGGGCAACATCAACCCGAGCGATCCGCTGGTGCTGGGCAGTCCCGCCCAGGTCACCGCCGCGGTCCGCCGGGTCGTCGCCGCGACTGGCGGCCGCGGGCTATTCCTCAGCTCCGGCTGTGCCTTGGGCCGCAACACTAAACCCGAGAATCTTGAGGCAATGATCGCCGCGACCAGGCACCACCGCGAAGTTTCCCCAGACACCGCGCATCCGCGGCAACCATGAAGAGCAAGAGTCACCTCGTGTTACTCACTGCCATCGCTGGCCTCGGCGGCCTGCTCTATGGCTATGACATCGGCATCATCGGGACGGCATTGCTGTACCTCGACCGCTGCATTCGATTGAGTGAACAGGAGGTCGGGCTGCTGGCCTCCGCGGTGATGGTGGGCGCGCTGGCGTCGTCGGTAGTGGGCGGCGGGTTTTCGGACTGGGCAGGTCGCAAGAAGGCGATGATGGTATCCGCGCTGTTGTTCGCAGCCAGCGTCGTGACGATCGTGACGGCGAGGGGATTCTGGCCGCTGTTTTTCGGACGCACGCTGCAGGGCCTGAGCGCAGGCATGATTGCTGTGATCATCCCGGTGTTCATGTCGGAGTGCGTACCGGCGCGGATTCGCGGCATCGGCTCGACCGTCTTCCAGCTTTGCATCACGCTCGGCATCCTGCTGGCGATGGCAGCGGGCGCGTATTATCAGGCGAGCGTGAAGACCGCGGTGGCGGCGGTGGCGGGCGACGCGGCGCGGGTTCTCGCCATCGAGGACGAAGCGTGGCGCAACATGTTCCGCTCCTCTATCTGGCCCGCAGTCGTGTTTTTCCTTGTCGTGATGGCGGGCAGCGAATCGCCGCGTTGGCTGTTTCGGCGCGGACGAAAAGAGAAAGCGTTCGAGGTGTTGCTCAAAGGCCGCGAGCGAGCGCAGGCCGAATTGGAGATGCACGAGATGGAGCAGATTACGGGTGCTGCGCAGGAGTGTCGCGCCACCGGAGGTGGTGACTCGTTGTTCCAGCGACGCTACGTCGTTCCACTGATCCTCGCTGTGGCACTGCTTGGGATCAACCAGGCAACGGGCATCGTGGCCGTGTTCACGTTCCCCGTGGTGATGCTGCATCAGAGTGGGTTGAGCGAAACCGCCGCCAGCCATACCGGTGTCTGGCTGGCGTTGACCAATTTCACCTGCACCATTTTCGGCGTACTGCTGGTGGATCGACTCGGGCGCAAGGCGCTGCTTAAGATCGGCACGGGCATCATCATCGTCGCCCTGACGGTGGGCATGTTGACGTTTTGGCGGGTGGAGAACGACCGGCTGGATGTCTCCGACCGGTTGCAGAGCGCGGTCACGGGCAATATACTGAGCATTCCAGTCAAGGACATCGCACCATCGTCCGGCGGCGCAGTGCAGGTGAGCGTGATCTATGCCTACGACGGCAACGAACAGATGGCGCTCGTGCGCAGCGATTCACTGCAGCCGGTACTCTCGCTTGCGCCGGATGCGAAGGCCGCTTCGGCCAAGCTGGAAATCCGGCGCGCCAAGTTCAGCTCCGCGCCGGACCAGCAAACGGGACGCATTATTTTCGGATGTCTTTTGCTTTACCTGGTGGGATTCGCGTTTGGGCCCGGTGTGTGCCTCTGGCTGATGTCAGCAGAGCTGCTGCCGACGCGCGTTCGATCGATCGGGATGGGACTTGGGGTGCTCCTTAACGCGATCGTCTCGATTGCAACCACCGTGGTGTTCCTGCCGGTTGTCGGCCACCTCGGCTATGCAGCCATGTGGGGCATCTGGCTCATCTGCACGATGGCGTACTTCATTTTTGCCGCCGTGATTCTCCCGGAAACCAAGGGCCGGACCCTTGAAGAAATAGAGGCACACTTTGCCCGCAATCTAGCTGCAGAAAACGAGGACCAAGGATGAATAAGTCCAGAAATCATGCCCGCAGCCTCTCCGCTTTGTTTGTTGCCGTGGTGGTGTTGACCGCAGAGGCGCACACCGCCGAACCGAAACCGGCAGCCGCGTCTGAGTCTTCCGGCTACTTCGCCGGCGGCCAGGTGCTAATAGGCAACTCCAGTCACCAGGACACCGCGTGGATGGACACGCCTGCCGAGTGCCGCAAGTTCCGCATCGAACAGAATATCCTGCCAGCGCTGGAGCGGATGCGGCAGGAGCCCGACTACACGTTCTGCATGGAGGGAACACTGCACCTCATGGAGTTCTTGGCGGCTCATCCCGAAATGCGCGAGGAGATCGCGCAGCGCATGAAGGAGGGCCGGTTCGAGTGGGGCGCGACTTATAACCAGCCGTACGAATCCTGGTTTTCCGGCGAGGAGTTGGTGCGTGAGACCTACTACGGCCGGCGCTGGCTTCGGAAGAACTTCCCCGGCTGCGAGGCGAAAGTCGCGTTCAATCCGGATCCTCCTGCGCGCGCCCTGCAAATGCAGCAGATTCTCGCGAAGGCTGGCATCCCATACCTATTTATCAGCCGCTACCACGAGGGGCTCTACCGTTGGCACAGTCCGGATGGCAGCAGCGTTCTCGCCTACACGCCCGGGCAATACGGCAACCACGCACGGATGCTCAATGCCGATCCGGAGCAGTGTGTGCAGAGGATTCAAGTCAAGCTGTCCGAACAGGCACCCTATTACGAGCAGCGTGGCATCCCGTCCGTCTACCTGCTGATCAATTCCTTCGATTTCTCGAAGCCAATCGACTTCAGCCCCCTGATTAGCTTGTGGAATACGCAACCGTCCGCAGCTCCGGGCACCCCGCCACCCTCGATGCAGTATTCCTCCATCCGTGGTTTCTTCGAGGCGATCGACCGGGCCGGGGCGCAATTCGACACGCGGCTCGGCGAGAGACCCGACGTGTGGGCCTACATCACCGGGCCAACGCACCATCGCACCGACGCTGTCCGGCGCGAGGGCGCGCGTCTGCTCCCGGCGGCGGAGACTTTCACGACCATGGCCTGCCTCCTTCAGGGTGACTTCCGCAACTGGCCCGGTCGCGAGTTCGCCCAAGCCTGGATGGATCAGATTTACATCGATCACGGCATCGGGGGAAAGAATGGCCATATCACCGACGAGGTCTTTCACCGGAAGGTTGCATCTGCCCGTGGTGCCGGCCGCAATCTCCTCGACCGTGCGCTTATGGCGATCGCCGCACAAGTGAAGACCGACCCCACGCGAGGTTCGCCCGTCGTCGTGTTTAACACTCTCTCTTGGGTTCGCTCAGATGTCGTCACCGTCGAGGCACCCACCGGGTCTGCGCTCTTGCGTATCGTGGACGCCGACGGTCGCGAGGTTCCGTCCCAATTGACCTCCCTCGGCGAGCCGGAGGAAATCAATGTGGCGGCAGCGGCACAGGGAGCGAAGGCCGTGGCCAGCTCAGTGTTCGATCCCGAACATGGCGCAGAAAGAGCCATCGACGGTGGCTGGGCCGTACGCGACTTCGATCCAGAGTTGGGGGCGCCGGACGAATGGAAATCCGCCGCCGGTGCCGGTCCGCATTGGATGATGGTTGATTTTGGCCAGCCGCGAACGATTCATAAGATCGTCATCCGGAACGAGGGCGTCATTGGCGCCTTCGGCGCTGAGAACAAATTTAACACCGCTGATCTTCAGCTCCAGGGATCGGATGATGCCGCCGGGCCGTGGACCGATCTCGTGCCTCCCGTCACCAACAACAGCGTGGCGCTGACGGTCCACAAGTTTGCACCGAAAACGGTGCGTTGTGTCCGCCTGCTGATCTTGAAGGCAGCGCAGAGTGGTCGTGAAGAGCCGGCGCGGATTTTCGAGCTGCAAGCGTTTGCGAAGGCACCGGCAAAGGCGCGCAAGCTGGTATTCGTCGCCGCAGACGTGCCATCGCTGGGCTATAAAACGTTCTATCTGACCGCCTCGACAGCGACGCGAAGTCCGACGCCGACCGTCGTGGCGACTGCAGATGGTTGCGCGAATCAGTTCTATCGTCTCGACCTGGCGCCTGGCGGCATCAAAGCGATCTTCGACAAGCAGCAGGGCCGCGATCTCCTCGACACGGAAAAGCTTCTCGGTGGCGAGGTGTTCACGATGCTGTCAGTCGCGGCTGACAATCGCAATCGGGGGACCGACGCAGGCGAGTTCGGCACAATGCCATTGCCGGTCATGGATGAGACGTTTGATCGCGTGGCACGGCATCGGCCCCCGTGGGAGGTGCTGGAAAACGGCTCCGTGCGCACCGTGTATCAACTCGAGCAACCGTTCGCCGATGCGACAGTCCGGCAGCGCGTAGTGGTGTGGCATGCGCTTAAACGCATCGATTGCGAGGCGGACTTGGCGGAGTTCAGCGGGCGCTTTTGGCGCGAGTTTCGCCTGGCGCTGCCACTCGCGCTGGAGAGCCCTCAGCTCGCCTACGAGGTGCCGATGGGCGTCGTCGAGATCGGCAAGGACGAGATTCCCACGACGGGTGGATATGCCTATGGCCCCCCGAGTTCACCCCGCACCTTGGTTTACTCCGAGCAATGCCGCGACATCCACCCAAGGCAGATGCAGGATTTTGTGGACGCCAGTGACACGCGAGGCGGTCTCACGATGAGTTCGAGCGTTTCCGTCTTTGACTGGATCGATCCGACTGCGAAAAATCCGTCGCAGAAGCCGCTGTTGCAGCCGGTGCTGTTAGCCTCACGCAAGAGTTGTAACGGCAAAGGCGTATGGTATCCGCAGACGGGCAATCACGGGTATCGCTTTTCGCTCACCTCGCACGAGGGCGGCTGGCGCGAAGGCCGGAAACCCGGTATCGCCGCCAACCACCCGCTGATCCCAGTCTTCGCCGCGCAGGTGGCTGGGGCGACGCTGCCCGCAGCGAAAAGTTTTGCCGGTGTGACGGCCGGGAATGCCATCGTCAGCACGATCAAGAAGTGCGAGGACGACGATTCGGTCGTCGTGCGGCTCTATGAAATCGAGGGAAAGAACAGCCGGGGGACAATCGACCTTTTCAAGCCCATCACCGCCGCGGAAAAGACCAACCTCATCGAAGAGGAGGGCCGGCCCCTGCCAGTCGCGGAGGGCAAGGTGAGCATCGAGATCGGCAAGCACTCGATCGAGACCGTCAAGTTGGCGCTTAGCGCTCAGAGTCAGCACATCATGAAGAGATAACCGATGCACGTCGGTTGATCGATGGGGTTGGGCCGCTGATTGTTGATTTTGAGACTTTTTGCCGGCTCAAGAACAGCAAGGAAGCGAAGAATCACAGGGATAGAGCTTCGCTTCTTCGCAGCCAAAGCCGCAAAATGGATTTTGCCCGGGACGGGAAGAAACAGTTCCTGTTTCCTAGGAGTTCAAAAACAGTCTGCTCAGCTTCCGGCCGTGCGGCGGTGGTTTTCGGCGTAATGGCGCGTTTGATCGATCAGGAAGCCGAGGGCGGGAGCGGGCGTTCCTTGCCAGAGGGCCATGACCTGGAGGCGGTTGAAACCATCTAGGGGAAGAACGCGCAATCCCATGCGCCGGGCTTGCTGGGCAGACGGCGCGAGCCCGACACCCAGCCCGTATCCGCTGGATACGTAGGCGACGAGAGAATCCAGGGAGCTGGCGACGATGGACGGAGTCCAGACGACTTTTCTGGCCTTCAGGCCCTTTTGGAAGAGGCGGCTGATGGTCTCGTCGGCGGGGAGCGAAATCAGCGGCTCGGAGATGCGCTTCAAAGTCCAGAGCTCTTCCGCCGTCCCGACGGGGGAGTCCTTTGGCACGAGCAACACGAGAGGCACTTCGGCGAGCAGCAGGCTCTTCATGCGCGGGGGCGGCCTGCCCTCAACTGCGGTGATGGCGAACTCGATCTGCCCTTGCTCTCGCACACCGGAAGCGAGAATGCCTTTTCACAGTCGGACGGCCGCCTGTCCGAACCCGAACTCCTGCGGCTTCCCCTGAGCCTCGGAGTGAAAGTGATTGCCGCGCATGTTGCGACTATGAACGATTTCGGGGACAACGGTTCGCTGGACCGGCTCTGCAAGCTCATGAAGGAGTATCCGAATTGCTATGCCGACATCTCTTCGCTGACTCAGATCAACAAGCATCATTGTGCCTTGGAAGTCCTGCGTCGTCCCGAGCTGAAGGACCGGCTCCTCTACGGAAGCGATTACCCCCTGATCGCCATGCCCGGACTCGTGAGCTCCTGGCATTTCGTGATGCGCATCGGACTGGTCCGGACTTGGCGGATCTCTAGGATCGAAAACCCCTGGGACAGAGACGTGGCGTTTAAGGAAGCGATGGGGTTTCCGGCCGATTGCCATACGCGGGCAAACGCAGTCCTCGGAATTAAGTAAAAGTTGAACTGCAAAGAAGCGAAGAAACAAAGGGCTACTCCGGAAAGCTAAACCAGCGATCAGGAATTGCATTCCAGGCAGATTTCTTTGTCACGTAATACGTGACAAAGCGGTTCGGACGCCTAGTCTGACAGCTGAAGACCGATTGCTCTCTCACGATGCTACGCCGACGGGTTCGGAGAAGAATTCCTTGCCCTGTTGGCGGGTGGAGACCCAGCAAATGAGCAGAATGCAGCGCTCCGCATCGGGGATGGCAGTGCCGGAGCGGAAATATTCATGGATGCGCTGGCGCGGAATCCCGAGGATGCGTGCAAGCTCCACTTTTGCGCCGCGTTTCTGGAGAAAGGGCTTGGCCTGTCTCAAGAGTTCATTCCAGAGCGGCGTGGCCGGGCCGGGGCGTAACGTGCAGCCCTTGCGTCTGCGTATTGACGGATTCTTTGCCTTCGCCTGGGCCTGTCGAATCGTGATCTCGGCCAAGTCGTAGAGCAGTCCGCCGATTTGCATCGCTTGCGTGAGGTGTGGATTTGTCGCGCGATTGATCATAGGTGTTTGTCACGTAATACGTGAATGGCGCTTAAATCAGCCCCATTGCTTTCCTGGACAGCGGCTTGCGACGTTCGACACCTGGAACGGTTTCGAAGAGCACAAGGCGGCTCAGGCGTTGCA
>JBAZHQ010000052.1:0-16186 GCA_041652235.1 Opitutaceae bacterium
GTAATCTGTTCCGGAGCCCGTGCGAGGGTGTACCCGCCCTGTTTGCCGCGACGGCTGCAAATCAACCCTCCATCACGCAGCTCAGAAAGAATCTGGGCAAGGTAGTTTGCAGGCACCGACTCCGCCTGGGAGAGCGACTCGACATGCGCGAGTTCTCCAGTGCCATGCAGGCGTGCGATTTGGGCTAGAACACGACAGGCGTAACTGACTTTTACTGAGAGCTTCACTGAAGAAACAATGTAGACCAAAGGCGCAGAACTGCAAACAAGTTTTATCTAATTGGAGAACAACGGATAGATAATTATCGTGGCAGGAGGGGAATTGATGATGAAAGTGCCGTGCAGAACGAAGGGAAGAGGGCTGTTTTTTATGAAGAAAACCCTCGCAACCAGGATCATTTTTCGGTGCAGTAAGGCACTCATTTTTTCACCTGAATTCCACATTACATGCCTGACTCCTCCGACGCTCAAAACCTGGCTGCTAACAAAGCTGGAGCCGAATCCTACGATGCTTCAAAAATCCAAAAACTTGAGGGGTTGGAAGGCGTTCGAAAACGCCCGGACATGTACATCGGCGATACGAACGAGCGGGGGCTGCACCACTGCGTTTTTGAGATCGTAGACAACAGCATCGACGAGGCTCTGGCCGGTTTTGCCCACGCGATTCATGTGACCGTGCATTTGGACGGTTCCTGCTCCATCGAGGACGATGGCCGCGGCATTCCGGTCGACATTCATCCCCAATACAAGATTCCGGCGCTTGAGCTTGTCCTCACGAACCTCCATGCCGGCGGCAAGTTTGGCAAGGGAGCCTATCAGGTGTCTGGCGGGCTGCATGGGGTAGGCGCCAAATGTGTAAACGCCGTCTCCGAATGGTTCGTGGCGGAGGTGCGCCGCAACGGCAAGGTGTACCAGATGCGTTTTGCCCAGGGGAAGACCACGCAGAAGATGGCGGTGATCGGCGACACCAAAAAGACGGGTACCAAGATCACCTTCAAACCCGACCCCGAGATTTTCCTGACCACCCGCGAGTTCCAGTACGAGATCATGGCAAAGCGCCTGCGCGAACTGGCCTTCCTCAATCCGGGCGCCCGCATCGAACTGCACGACGAGCGCTCCCAGAAAAACGACCTTTTCTTCTTTAAGGACGGCATCACGGAGTTCGTGAAGTATCTCAACCTGAACAAGACAGTCCTTCACGACAAGCCCATCACGTTCACGGATACGGCGATCGACGAGGCGGATCCGACGAAGCCGGGTGTCGTCGTGGACGTGTCGATGCAGTACAACGACACCTATAACGACCAGGTCTTCGCCTACGCCAATTCGATCTACAACATCGAGGGTGGCACGCATCTCTCCGGGTTTCGCACGGCGCTCACCCGGGTGGTCAACACCTACGCAAAAGCCAACAACATCATCAAGGAGAAGGACCCGGCGCTCACTGGCGACGATGTGCGCGAGGGCTTGGTCGCGGTCATCTCGGTGAAGGTCCCGGACCCCCGCTTCGAGGGGCAGACGAAGACAAAGCTCTCCAATTCCGAGGTCGATGGCATTGTCCAGAAGGCCGTTGGCGAAAAGTTGCGCTTTTATCTCGAATCCAATCCGGCCATCGCCAAGCGCATCATCGAAAAGACCCTCAACGCCGCCCGGGCCCGCGAGGCGGCCCGAAAGGCCCGCGAGACCGTGAGAAAGGGCGCCCTGAGCGGGGGAGGCCTCCCCGGCAAGCTGGCCGATTGTTCCGAGCGCGATCCCTCGCTCACGGAGCTGTACATCGTGGAGGGCAACTCCGCAGGCGGTTCCGCCAAGCAGGGACGGGACCGGCGTTATCAGGCCATCCTTCCTTTGCGCGGCAAGGTTCTCAACGTCGAGAAGGCACGCCTCGACCGGGTGCTTTCCAATGAGGAAATCCGCACCCTCATCACCGCCATCGGCTGCGGCATCGGCGGCGTCGGCGGCGAGAGCGGTGAAACGTTGCCGGAGGGCGAAACCGAGGCCGAAGGCAGTTTCGATGTCGAGAAGGCCCGCTATCACAAGGTCATCATCATGACCGACGCCGATGTGGACGGCTCCCACATCCGCACCCTGTTGCTGACTTTCTTTTACCGGCAGATGAGAGCGCTCGTCGAAAAGGGCTATGTCTATATCGCCCAACCGCCTCTTTATCGCATCAAGCGCAAGAAGCGCGAGCAGTACATCGACAACGACGACCAGCTCAATCGCATCCTCCTCGAGCTGGGCTCGGAGGACGTCACCCTCACGCGCATCACCGACCAGCACACGTTCAGCGCCGCCCAGATCGACAAGATCGTCGAGACACTGGAGGCGCTCGAAAAACTGGGTCTCGGTGTGACGCGCTACGGCGCCGACTTGAATACTTATCTCGACCATCAGGATCTCGCCGCCCACAACCTGCCGCGTTACGTGGCGCGCATCCGCGAGGGCAACAAGGAGTCCTTCGAGTTCCTTCACGACGAGGATGCCCGGGCTGCCTTCGTGCAGTTCCACGGGATCGATGCCGACCTCTCCGAACAGTCCGACAACGCCAAGGCGGAACCCGCCGCACCCGCGGGCCCGCCGAAACGCATCACCATCCACGAGATCTTCGAATCTTCGGAGATGAGCAAACTCCTCAAGGTCATCGCCGCCCTGGGGCTTGAAATCAACCATTTCAGCCCGACCGAGTTTCCCCGTTACATCGTCGTGGAGAATCAGGGCGCCAAGAACGAGGCGCAGACGGAGCTGCACTCCGCCCTCGCCATCCTCGACCATATCCGAAACCTGGGCCGCAAGGGACTCACGATCCAGCGTTACAAAGGTCTCGGTGAAATGAATCCGGAGCAGCTCTTCGAGACCACGATGGATCCCGACAAGCGCCGCCTTCTGCGCGTCACCAACAACGATGCCGCCAAGGCGGATGCCCTCTTCACGCTGCTCATGGGCGACGAAGTCCCTCCCCGTCGCCAATTCATCGAGGACAACGCCCTCAACGTCTCCTACCTGGATGTCTAATCCGAAGAATCTAGGAGCTAGAATTTAGAATCCAGAAGGATTCCAGCGCTTTTCAGCAGCCTGCCCATTCTAGCTCCTAACTCCTATCTCCTCTTTCAATGTACACCGCCAACGAGAAACTTTCCTCGGCGAACATCACCGACATCATGCAGACGGCCTACATCGATTATTCGATGTCGGTCATCATCTCGCGCGCCCTGCCTGATGCCCGCGACGGGCTGAAGCCCGTGCAGCGCCGCATCCTCTATGCGATGCTGCGCGAGGGGCTGGTGCACAACCGGCCCTTCGACAAGTGCGCCGGCGTGGTCGGCGAAGTGCTGAAAAACTACCATCCTCACGGCGATTCCTCCGTGTACGATGCCTTGGTGCGCCTGGGTCAGACTTGGGTGCTGCGTTATCCCCTCATCGATCCCCAGGGTAATTTCGGTTCCGTGGATGGCGATCCTCCGGCCGCCTACCGTTATACCGAGTGCCGCCTTAAGGATATTGCCGAGGATCTCCTCAGCGATATCGAAGAGGAGACCGTCGATTTTGGCCCCAACTATAAGGAGTCAACGACCGAGCCGCTCGTCCTTCCCTCGGCTCTGCCCAACCTCCTCATGAATGGTTCGACGGGCATCGCCGTCGGCATGGCGACTAATATCCCTCCCCATAACCTGGGCGAGATCATCGATGCCACCTGTGCCATTCTCGACCGACCGTCCGTCTCTCTCGACGAGTTGTGCGCCATCGTGAAGGGGCCTGATTTTCCGACGGGCGGCGTCATCGCCGGCCGTGCGGGTATCGATAGCTACCTGCGCACCGGCAAGGGCATCGTCCGCGTCCGCGGCAAGGCCCATACCGAGGAGACTAAAAGCGGGATGGAGCAGGTCGTCATCACGGAGATCCCGTACAACGTGAACCGCGCGCGGCTCGTCATACGGATCGCCGAATTGGTCACGGATAAGCAGCTCGACGGCATTCGCGACCTGCGTGACGAGTCCGATTCGAACACGCGCATCGTCATCGAGCTCAAGCGCGGCGAACAGGCGAAGGTCGTCATCAACCAGCTTTTCCAAAAGACGGAGCTGGAGAATTCCTTCGGCGTCACACTGCTGGCCATCGACAAGAACAGGCCGAAGCAGATGAACATCAAGGAGCTCATCGAGTGCTATATCGAGCACCGCCGCGATGTCGTCACCCGGCGGACCCGGTTCCGCCTCAAACAGGCCGAGGATCGCGCACACATTCTCGAGGGGTACAAGATCGCCCTCGACAACCTCGACGACTTTGTCCGCATCATCCGCTCCGCCTCCAATCGCGATGAAGCCAAGCAGAAGCTGATGGCGAAGTATCCGCTCTCCGAGCGCCAGACCAACGCCATTCTGGAGCTGCGCCTCTATCAGCTCACCGGGCTGGAGCGCGACAAGATCGAGGCCGAGTACGCTGAGCTCCTCAAAGTAATCGAGGAACTGCGCGGCATCCTGGAAAGCGAACCCCTGCTTCTGGCCCTTATCAAAAAGGAGCTTCTTGATATGCGCGCCAAGTATGCCGATGTCCGCAAGACGGAGATCATCGGCGCACTGGGAGAGTTCCGCATGGAGGATGTGGTTCCCAATGAAGGCTGCGTGATCACCGTTTCCCACAAGGGGTTCATCAAGCGCACGCCCGTCGTCGAGTACCGCAGCCAGCGGCGTGGCGGCAAGGGAGTGATAGGCACCGAGACCTACGACGACGATTTCGTGGAGCATCTCTTCACGGCTTCGACGCACGACTACATTCTCTTTCTCACGAGCACCGGACAGTGCCATGCGGAGAAGGTATATGACATTCCAGAGGGGGTCCGCGCCTCGAAGGGCAAGTCGGTCTCGTCCTTCCTTCGCATGGATGAGGGCGAAAAGATCGCCTCCATGCTCTGTGTGGAGAATTTCGCAGGCGACCGCTATCTTGTGATGGCCACCAAGAAAGGCACCATCAAGAAGAGCGCGCTCGCCGACTACGAGAACGCCACCCGCGAGGGCGGCCTTATCGGCATCAATCTGGACGAGGGAGACATTGTCATCGGCTCCGTGCTTACCACCGGGGACAGCGAGCTGATCCTCGTTTCCCACCAGGGCCTGGCCGTGCGTTTCCGCGAGCGCGATCCCGAGTCGGGCGAGGTTCTCTTCCGCGCCACGGGCCGCGCCACGGGGGGCGTCACCGGCATGCGTTTCAAGCTTGAGGACGACTATCTCGATATCATCGAGGTGGTGGACCACGAAACGAAGTTCCTCGTCGCCAGCGAGGCGGGTCTGGGTGTGCGCACCCGCTTCGAGGACTATCGCCTCATCAATCGCGGCGGCAGCGGCGTGTGGGCCATCGACCTGCCCGACGACGGCTCTGTGAAACTCGCCGGTGCCCTGAGCGTGAAGGATACGGATGAGATCATGCTGCTCACCGCCAAGGGCCAGAGCATCCGCTGCCCGGTAAAGGATATCCGCGAGACCAATCGCGGAGCCAAGGGCGTGAAGCTGCTCACCCTTGCCGAGGGCGACAAACTGCTCTCCGTCGCCCGCATCGTGGAAACCGAGGAGGAGATTGACGCCGCCGGGACGCCGCCGGAAGGCGAGCCCTGAAGTTTTACCTTACGTTGCCGAGGGCGCAGTGCTCAGGCGTCAGACATATGGATGTTTGTCGGCAGCTTCTTTTCGACAATCGGACAGTGGATGCACCCGGGACCGGGCTTGTGTTGACGCATGTCCTGACGGAGGCTGCTGAAAGCGGTTCCAAAGAAGATATCGCTCAGCTTTGCGCTCTCTTCGAGACGCCCGAGTGGAGTCTGATACCAGGGGCAGGGAAGCACCTCGTTCTGGTTGCGGATGGTAATCTCGGAAAACGGGCGATCGCAAAATACATTGGTTGTCGTTTCGCTGGGCAAGAATTCCGGAACCGCCGATACGATTTTGGAAAGGGACGTCGGTGCCTCTTCTAGACTGTCGGAAGTGCTTTGGATGGCGGCATCGAAGTCTGCCATAGAAGCGACAGGTTCGTTCCCCGGGGGGAACCATGTGTTTTCAGTGCTGAACGGGGGTGGTATGTAAATATTGACGCCCAAGCGGCGCCCTTCTTCAAGTATTCGCTCCCGGTAGTAATTGAAACGCGCGGGTTGGTTAGAGAGTTGTTCTGCTGAGAGCGGGAAACCGGTATAGGCTTCTACAATATGCCTATAATCGATGGCTGAAGCGCCGAGGCTTTTGGCGATATTCACGAACGCGACGGACTCATGCAAATTTTGCACCATCATCACGTAGTTGAAGACAAAGTCGGGTCTTCCCGTGCCGACCCGGTCACGCAGATGTTTGAGTGCGAAGATATTTCCAACGACTCGCTCGAACTTGGACCCCTTGCGAATGCTTTCCAGAGTGGTTTTCGCAACACCATCGAACGAAAAGAGGATCTGATTGACTTGTTGCTGGACCAAAACCCGACGGATGAGAGCCGTCATAAGCATGGCATTCGTGCAGAACTTTATGACCAAGCGGGGGTTGCCATTGCGCAGATAGGCGAGGATTTCAGAAAAGTTCTTTGAAGCAAGCGGCTCGTCGGCACAGGAAAGCATGATGTCGCCTACGAGGGGGGCAAGGCTTTGGTAGATGGCTTTGAATTGCTCCGGTGAAATATTCTTTGCTGGACGAAAGAAAACGTCGTCCTTGCTGTAGTGGCAAAACACACAACGGAGGTTGCACTTGTTGATTAAGTCCAGCCGCAGTGTAAGCTTACGCCCGGCAGCGAAACTCAGGCGAAACTGTTCTTCCAGATCATCACTCCGTTTGACCGCTTCATTAATGGCTTCTGGCAGTGCATCGGAATGAATCCACTGTTCAGGCTGGATTTGAATTGTGATCGGAGTGCGCTCAGCAAATGAAACCGGAATTCTGGCCCAGACTCCGCTTTGGAATCCAAGCCACAAGTGCCCCTGAGTATCAGAATTCTTGATATCTAAAATCGCACAAAACCCGCTGTTTTGCGCATGAAGAATATGAGGGAAGGCAATCTGCAGATCCGGACGATTCTGGTCGATGAATATTGTGTGTGCCCTTCCGTCTTGCTGTTCGAACACAAGGCAATGCAAAGGGGATTGCCCCAGTAACCAGCCGCGCAGATGAATGCCTTCTGAATCGGGTAATCGTTCTACGGCATCAATGCAATACTGTACGGTGGTAGTCATGGACGAAAAGAATGTATATTGTTCACTGAGTAGCTATTATAACTCATTACTATGGTACATCTAGGCATTTGATGGATCACTTATGTTAAGCCTTTATTATCTACGGTTTGATTAACCTTTTTATTTCCTATACCAAAAGAAGCTCTTATGAATGTTATATAACAGTATAGATGTATAGTTAATTAAATAAATTTTTAGCTTGACAATGAGACTTAAAACCATTCTTTGTCATTGGTAACCAGCCGAATAATAATGAAAAAAATCACAGTACTATTGTTAGCCTTATCGGGAATGATACTTTCGCCTCATGTTGCAAATTGTCAAACTCCCTCGCCCACTCAGGCTCTTTCGATCTCCTCTTCAAGTTACACAGGTCGGTCATTTATAATGATGGGTTACGCTGTATGGTGGACCCCGAACGGTTATGCAAGCCTTAATATTAACGGACCCACACACTATATACCGACAAGGATGACTAGTTGGGCAAATCTTACGACTGAGTATATGAATCTAGGGCTGCCTCCTCCGCAAGGCTATGCCTATAATCTGACATTACTTAGTTCATTAAACAAGACTCCATCCAATTATGGAACTTTACCAAAAGATAAAGTTACAGCCACTCCAGAATTAAGGCAGACATTTTATGATAATAACGATGTAACAAAGAATTACGCGTCATATAATAATAATGTAGCAAATGCGTATGCATCTGATAACAGAGAGCTGATTAAGCAGCACATCGATCGTTGGACCAGCCTTGGAGTTGATATTATCGTGCCAGATCTTACCAATAATATGTATGAACTGTTTAGCTATGCAAGCAAAATGGATCAAAACCATCCTAACTATCAGAGAAATGTTGAAGTTAGAGCGCTTGCTGAGATTTGTAAGGCGTTAAAAGATAAAGGATCGGCGATAAAAATAATACCGGTTTTTGGTGCGCAGAATGCATTAGATATTAGTACGAAAGACTCTGCTGGCGTCGAAACGCCTGATCACCTTACCCCCCTGCAAAGAGCGGTGGATTATATGAACAGTGTATTTGATACACAATATAATGGCGCACCTCTTAGAACGTGTTCGGTCGTATATGATAATTATACTCTAATGGTTGCATATGGCTTCGGAAGTGCGGGGTTGGACGTTACAAATGCAACATCAAGGCAGAACATTGCCAATTCGCTTGCCGGGAAATCAATCACATTAAGGTTCATGACTGGATTAATAGATGATCAAACTAGTTTATGGGCAGAGGGTACAAGCCCGACTAATAGAGTACGGCCTCCTAATGTCAGGGCGACAGATACAATATGGACGTGGCACGACAGAATGTGGTCTCGGGATACGAGCCATACTCGTGAAGCAGGTGGTAGCTACACATGCGTTCCTGGAAACGTCAATAAAGTGGAATTTATTTCTGCTCCCCCAACTTCGGCAGCTATATTTATAGATGGCACTGGTGATTATTACAATGTGTATAATGAGCTTACCCTCGCTGCAATGGGGACGCGTTTAACAAAAACAGACACGCCATATCTACCATTCCAGAATGGAGGTGTCTTATATAACCGTTTGAGTTTAGCCAGAAGTGCGCATCCTATCTTTCTGTTCCTGCCTGAATTTAATCATTTTCATGCATGGGATTGTGGGTATACGCAAGCTACGGCACCCGATCTTGAGCCGACTATTGAGTGGGGATGGGCATCATTCAATATTGCTCAACAAGCGATTCAGAGCTACAAGCAATACGAGAATGGAGGAGGTATAGGGAGGTTCTCGGATATCCGGTTTCGTGGAGTAGATCACCTAAGCGGTGGCATTATTGTGGATGGTAGTGCAATGACGAGGATCTTGGCAGTTGCTACGGGTCCATCTCTAGTCGGAATTCCCAGTGGCTCTCTAATGACAAATCCTGCTATAACGATGTATCAAGGGGCTACCGTGCTTGCGCAGAATGATACATGGAATATGGAGTCAACAGGCTTATCGGTTCCAACTACTGGGAACAGAGTCATGCCGAACAGTTCTTCTAGAATACAGTTCGTCAACAAATCAGTTCCTCTTAGCGAACCAACTGGCACGAAGGTTCCATTAAATGCTGCTGAAGCAGCAGTGACTGCTGATATAACACCTGGAGCATATACGTTCTATCTGCCAAGCAATGGTAGCGCAAACAAGATAGGGCATATCTTCATGGAAACCTCAGACTGCGTGAGCAACACGCGGATCAAAGATTTCTCATGCATAAGTAAAGTCGATAGTACAAACCCATATGGTCAGATTATTGCGCAGTTCCATATCGACAAAGCTATGAATATAGCAATTCGTGGAGCTGGCGCTTCTCTGGTAGCTAGAGCCTGTCCCAAGTTCCCGGTTTTGAAAGAGAGGTTTGAAAATTGACGTACAGAGAGGCGCACTGAAGCGAAGAGGTTATATTATATCGCAATGATTTAGCGATATCGGAGCGTTTTTTCCCTGAGACCTCGATATCCGGACAGCATGAAGCGCAGGATCTCTATTGAGTGATAAATGATTGATAACGTCAAGCAGCTAATGCTGAATCTTCTTGAGATTTTTGCTGAGCGAGCAAGCGGGATATCAACCACAGGTTATGCCCGAGCACGCCCCAGGCGACCGCACGATGCCGGTTGTCAAATCCACGGCAGCGTAAACGCCCAGCCTGTCTTTGTTTGAAAATTGCGATCCGGGCTTCCGTCGAGCCGCGCCGACGTTGGAGTTTCGCAAAGCGCTCATCTTTCATGCGTTGCTTCAATTCTTCAGGGTTCTTCGGACACACGGCATCAAAGATCCCATTATCCATCAGTTCTTTAGAACAGAGCTCCGAGTTGAACCCCCGATCTCCACAGGCGGCCTCCACGGTCGCTGACAAATCATAAGCATTCTGACGCTTAAGGCTTTCTTTCAACTGCTTGGGCTCTGATGGCGCTCGTTCACGGTAAAACTCCCAATCCAAGATGAGCCCTTGCTTGCTTTCAGCCAGGAACAGGGTGTTGCCAAACTCAACTTCGCGCCCTGCCTTTCCTCTTACAATCACATGGATATCAGATTCATGCACGCTGAGGATCTTATCGGAACTGGGAACTTGGCGCTCGCCGATCATGCGTTCGTGCGCCTGCTTGATCACCGTTGGCACTTGAGCAAGCATCCGATCTATCCGCTCAATAATCCGAGATGCCTGAGCCTCGCTGTAGCAGGTGCTTGCATAGTCGCTGCTCAGTCGGTCTCGATGTCGGCGAGCATGCTCGGCTATCGTCTTGAGCAATGGCTTCATTCTACGCAGTACCGATTTGCGCGACTTCTTCGCATCGTCCTTGCGCCGGGTATGGGTCATTTCAATGCACAGGCGGCTCATCTGCCTGGCAAACACCTCGGGCTCACCTGGCATCCTTTGGCATAACCCAGCTTGTCGGATCAACTTGATCGCTTTCAACAGGGTCGTCGCCACATCCCTCAACAGCACCCAGTCCACCGGAAAATGGATGTTCGCGTCCAGGCAGGTCGTGTCCACCAAGCACACGCTCGTATCAATAGCCCGCTCAAGCCCAAGCTCCTGGCAACGATCCTCTTCTGCCCCCATCTCAAGGACGACTTGCATCATCCAGCGCACCTGCTCCGCAGTGAAAAACTTCGCGGCCCGATCCAAGGTGCTTTTGGCGATGCCCCTGATCGCATCGATTTGCCTCACCCCGCAGAAGTCTGCCAATAGATCGCTGGCAGCGACGTGGCGGGATAAGACAACAAATGAGGGATTCCCAAGCAACATCCTCAAGGTCTCCACCCTCAGCGCTTTAAGCGCAAATCGAGCACGCGATTGTTGCTGGCGTACACTTGCCTCCTCATAACCTTCCAACCCAAAATCGATCGCCATCGACTCAAGATGCGCATTCTTCAGCAGCCCGGCCACGCCATCAAGCTGATCCCGAAACTGGGTGTAATCTTTGTTCGCTGCTACCGGAGTCAGATCTGGACGAAGCCAGCTCTGTATGCTTATCGTGTTCGTGACGCCGCTCTTTTTTGTTTTCACACCCGAATTATAGCGGGCGTTTTTTGGCCGAAGCCAGGTTTTTCACCTGGTTTCGGCCATTATAACCTTTACTTACTTGTTGTATGTAAATAGATTGCGTACTTGGGACAGGCTCTAGCTATGGGCTTTAGCCTTAATGATGTTCTGAGAAATGGGAGTATAGAGGTTGTACGGTGGAATACTAGTACTAAGCAGTGGGATACAATATACACTAATAATGCAATGGATACAGCGACGCGTAATACGATGCAGAGTTACTATGGGTGGCAGATTGATCCCAGCGATCCGGGTCTATTATTGAATCAATTAGCAGTTGGAGACTATGGCGTGATTCTTAGGAATGAACTAGGTACAAGCGCTACGGATGGATTAGGTTATTTAGATGTATTTGAAAGGTAAAAACTTAAAAAGTCTAATCAGAGATTGAAGGCCCTGTTTATCACAGGGCCTTCTTTATTGTGATGCACCCGGCAAAGTGCATTTCCTGAGATGTGAGCATGCATAAATGACAGGATGGAGATTGCCAATTATGGCGTGATTGACAGATTCCAAGACATTTTACTATCAATGGGTCATGCAGATTCCTATTAACGAGCGCCCATTTATCGACTCAGCCCCTTCCGTGGTTAACGCAGTAGAGATTTTCTCGGGGGAATGGGCCTGTAGGTTCCCTCAGTCATTTCCCAACTTTAAAGGAGCTGGAGCAGTAGCAGCGTTTGAAGACTCTCGCATTGTTTGGGCGAACGAAAACCTGACGAAGCTAGGCGGTGGTTTCGAGGGAGCTGAAGTGTTGGAACTCGGTCCGCTGGAAGCTGCTCACACCTACATGATATCTCGTTTAGGGTGCAAGAACATCTTATCTATCGAGAATAATCCGCGAGCTTTTCTGAAATGCCTCGTCGTAAAAGAAGTCATGGATATACAAAGAGCCAATTTCCTATTGGGAGACGCCCTATTGTATCTTAAGGAAAATAGACGACAATTCGACATTGGTGTTGCGAGTGCTTTTCTTAACCACCTGGTCCAACCGGTGGAAATCATCGAGAAATTTTCAAAATGCTGCCGCGCGCTATTCATATGGAATGTAGTTTTCGATGAGAGTCTTTTTGAGAAACAACCCGAAATTAAGCCCACCTTCGGATTTCCACGCACTTCTGAATGGGAAGGATTCCATCATACGCTCTACCCACATTATTATGGGCAACCTGCTGACTATTCTCGCTTCTGGGGCGGTAGCCAGCCCTCCTGCTGCTGGATGCGCTCAAAAGATATTTTAGAGGCCGTAAAGCATTTTGGCTTCCAAAAGATCGAATGGAAGGAAGAGGAAAATCCCTATGGTAAGGCACTTTGCTTAGTCGCCTGTAAATGACGTATTGCAGAACCGTCATGGCGTTCCGCGAGCACGCGACTCGTTGGTATCGCGCCTGATTTCTCTCCTGAAGATACCGAGGTCTCGGCGCCGCTACACGCTCGCGATGGCCATCAGGTGATAGCCAAGGCGGGCTCCCTCGAGCGAGCGCAGGGAAGCCTCTCCGTAGGATATGATCTCAACGGAGCGAAAATGGGGGACAAGGAGCTCGCGAAGACTCGCCCGGGAGAAAAAGCTTTTGTGATCCGACTCAAGGAGGTGCCAGGGAACGGCATTGTGGGCACGCCAGTAGGCGACCAGTTCCATGTTGGGGACGGAGACGATGAAGCGATTCTTCACAACGCGGCGGGCCTCGGCCACGAAGGCCAGGGGATCGTCCGTATGCTCGAGCACTTCAATCGCGATGGCGGCATCGAAGCTTTCGTTGGGGAATGGCAGGCCGGTTTTGCCGACAAGGCAGTAGGGCAGGCCCTGTTTCTCAAGCTGCGCGCAATCCTCCTGCTTCAATTCGGCGCCCATCCATGCATATCCCGCATCGATCAGGTGGCACCCGTAGAAACCGAGGCCGCATCCGATATCGAGCACCGAGGAGGGGGCCTGCGGAAGGAATTTTCGGAGGCACGCGAGCGTTTCAAGGCTGCCTTCGCTTTGCGATGGCCCGCTGTTGTACATGTGTTCCCGCTTCACCAAAAAGCCAAAGCTGGGTTTCAGAAACACGCCCCAGGGGCCCTCCCGGTAGTCGCGACCCGAGAGCGCGATCTCGCGCTCCAGAAAAACCTCGCTGCGCCCGTCAGAGAATTTGGCCGCCAGGGCGAGCAGTAGTCTGCGTTTGGCGACGGCAGTCGGGGTGGCTGCGAGGATCGTGAACCCCGTCTTTTTCTTGAGTCCGATGCCGAGAGCCATGGACACGTCCTCGCGGGCGTACAGCAGACTGGTGCGGCCTATGGGCTCTCCATCGCCCAGCGCCTCGATGCCGATGATATCACCTTCCTGCAGATCGGCGGATACCCAGCCTTGTATCCGCAACGAGAGCGGGTCGCTCACGTCATCGATCGCAGGAACATCGAGGGCGCATTGCATGGGAGCGGATCAACCCGTGAAGTAGATGTAGGCTCCGACGATGCAGGCCATGATGAAGCAGGAGGCTGCCACGTCCTTCCAGCTCCAGCTCGCAAAGGTCTTTACCTTGTCCTCTGCGGTCGCAGTTCCGAAGGTGAGGCTTGCGATCTTGGCATACTCCGGGGCCTGGGTCGCGTAGCTCACTCCGATCATGACGGCGGCCGAGATCAGGGTGATCAGGATGCTGAAGTATTGGAAGTTGATGTTATTGACGATCCAGAGGAAGGAACCCTGCGTGTAGCCATTCTCGAAGCCGGCCACCTTCATCGTGACGGGAGTGTCCACCATCATGCGAAACACGCCAACCGCGAAGCCGACGATCATCGCCCACAGGCATCCCTTGGCGTTCAGGCGTTTCCAAAACACGCCGAAGAAGAACACGACGAAGATCGGGGGGGCAAGGTAGCCTTGAACCGCTTGGAGGTATTCATACAGGCTGTGGGCGCCCTTGACGACGGGAATCCAGGCGATGGCGATAAGCACCATCACGATAGTGGCGATACGACCCATCCGCACGAGTTCGGACTGGGTGGCCTTCGGGCGGAGTTTTCCGTAGATATCCACCGTGAAGAGGGTGGAGCAGGCGTTGAACACGCCGGCGAGAGAGCCCATGAGCGCCGATAACAGGCCGGCGACGACAATGCCGCGAAGACCGGCGGGGAGCAGATACTGCACCATCATGGGGAAGGCAGCCTGGGAACCGCCTTCCGGAGAGTTGAAGGCCGCAGTGAGCTCGGGAACTTTGCCCGTCTTGACCAGCGCGTAGCAGATCAGGCCCGGGACAATGAAGAGATAGACAGGGAAGAGCTTGAGGAAGGCGGCGAAGATGGAGCCTTCGCGGGCGATCTTCTCATTCGGGGCGCCGAGGGCGCGCTGCACGATGTATTGGTCGGTGCACCAGTACCAGAGGCCGATGACAGGCGCGCAGATGGCCATGCCCAGCCAGGGGAATTGGTTGTTGAAGTACCAGGCGATCTGCTTGCCTTCCTTCACAGGAGCCCAAGTGCCTTCCATGCCCGCCGGAATGAGAGGCTTCCAGAGATTGAACATGTCCGAACCGCAGATGGCGCGCAGTTCGCCCCAGCCGCCCAGCTTATGCAGACCGTAGAAGGTGAGAAGCGCCGAGCCGGAGATGAGGACGACCACCTGGACGGCGTCATTATAAACCACCGCGCGCATCCCGCCGATCGTGGTGTAAAGACCGGTGAGAATGACGACCAGCACGGAGCCGATCCAGAAGCTGTCGATCACATGGCCGGCAATCGTGAGCTGCATCTCCGGTAGCAGGGCGCCGAAGACCACGCCGCCGGCGAAGATGCCGACCGCGATCTTCGAGACGACGAACGTGATCAGGGAAACGATCGAGAGCACATAGCGTGATTTCTGGCAGAAGCGGCGCTCCAGAAACTCGGGCATCGTGAACACCAGCGAACGCGCATAAAAGGGAACGAATATCCAGCCCAGCACGAGCAGGCACCAGGCGTGCAATTCGTAGTGGGCCATGGCGACGCCATCCTTGGCTCCCGAGCCCGCAAGGCCCACGATGTGTTCCGAGCCGATATTGGATGCGAAGATCGAGGCGCCGACTACCCACCAGCCAAGGTTTCGACCAGCAAGAAAGTAGTCCGTCGTCGTATCCTTGTTCTTTCGTACGACCCACCATGCGACGCACAGCAGGATGCCGAAGTATAGGGCGATCATCAGCCAATCCAGACCCGTGAGGGCGGATTTTGAGGTCGTTGTCGCCAACGTTAATAATAATGGAGTATTCATGCCGGTTGAGATTTCACCGTCTAAAACGGAGTGGGGTGACTGCCTGACACGTCACTGATTCTCAGGCGTCCCCGACCGAGTCGAGCCCTGTTTTTCGGGGGTTTGTGTGACAGTTAGGTAAATTTCTCTTAAGGCAGGTTTCCCATTCGAACCAGCGCTGTGTCCGCACCTGCAAAAACAGACCAAGCCAAGTTGAACTGCGAAGAAGCGAAGAAACGAAGATAAGATCCTTCGATTCTTCGCTTCTTTGCAGTTCAATCCTTTAACGATTTAGGTCGGAAACGCTGGAATTATTCTAGCTCCTAACTCCTAACGGGGTTTCACCCCAGCCCGACGAGGCTTAGGGAAGGAAAAACAGAAAGGAGCTTTCCACGCGGAGAAACCACCTATCAGGATTCTCGCGCAGAGACGCCAAGTCGCAGAGAAGTCTGAATTTCAACCAAGCGGTCCAGTGCTCAAGGATGCAAGTGATTCAGTTGCGCCTCTGATCGACTGGTACGGGGATTGGCTTGGGGATCGAACCTCCGCGCCACCGCGTCTCTGCGCGAGAATGGATCGAAGTCCTTAGGTGCAACCCCAACTTGTGGGCCGCAGCTTCATGGTTCGCTTTGCCGATGACTTTGTCATGGGTTTTAGCGAGCAGAAGGATGCTCAGGCCATGATCGGAGAACTGGATAAACGGT
>JBAZHQ010000053.1:0-16088 GCA_041652235.1 Opitutaceae bacterium
AGGGGGGCGCCTGATCCGAGCTGTTTTGAGCGCTGGCTCCGGTCCCATGCCGGCCAGTACCCTCCTAATTGAGCCGGCGTTCGAGGAGAGACGCGATGCCTTAAGCGAGAGCGTAAGTAAGTAAGAGCGTAAGAACGTAAGTGGTGAAGGGGGTGGAGCCGACAGCGGAGCGCCCTATTCTGTCCGACGGTCCCACCGTCTCTGCGGTTCAAATACAACTGCTGGATCTACTCAGGTCGAAGAATCGTAGACCGAAAGGGTCACGACTGACTTCAAGGGCTGTTCGTTGGCGTAGGCCTGAAGATTGGCCAGGGCAAAGGCCCCGGCATCGACATGGCGGTCCGGGGTCATGGCCAGATGCGGTGTCAGAAAGACATTCGACATCCCGCGCAAGGGCGAGTCCGCCGGGAGCGGCTCGTCGGCGAAGACATCGAGACCAAAGAGAATCTTCCCTTCCCGGGCGACGCGAATCAGCGCAGCCTCGTCTACCACGGGGCCGCGGCCGAGGTTCACGAACACACAGCCCGGACGCAGGCGGCGCAGGAGCGCCTCGTTGATGATCCCCGTCGTGGCCGGCGTGAGCGGAGCCAGATCGACCACGATGTCATTCTCGCTAAACAACGCTTCAAGCGACGGCGCCAGCGTCACGCCGTAGGCCTGCGCCTTGTCGGCGCTGAGGTGCGAGGAGAGCACTGATACCGGACAACCGAAGGGCTGAAGCAGCTTCAGCAAATCCCGGGTGATGTTGCCGAAGCCGTGAATGCCCACTCGCCGACAGAAGAGCGACGCGATGTCTTCATTCGTTCCTCTCCATGCCTGGCCCTGATGCATGGCAAAGGTCCAGTATGTTCCACGCCGCAGGCAGGTGAGAATGTGCCAGAGCGTGGCTTCCGCCACGGTGCGGGAGACTGAGTTTCCCCAGTTGGTGACGGTCAACCCGTCCTCGATCTGCTTGCGGGTGAGAAGTCGCTTTACCGTGCCGGTAATGTGGCAGACATAACGCAGCGATGGCGGCGGATTGATCAATGGCGGCGTGGACCAGCAGGTGAGCAGCACCTCGGGCGCAGCCTTGGCCAGCGCCGCCGCGAAATCATTGCGGGAATCGAGCATGCATAGCTGGGGATCGATGTCGCGCAGTTGTCCGAACAGCGGCTCCGGGAGGAAACTGCCCTGCTCAAAGGGAGTCAGGGAGACGGCAAGACGAAAAGGATGTTTCATTGAGTGGCGATGAGATTGAAGCGGAGGCGCGGGATTTCACCAAGCCTCGCGATACAGCGCAATGATTTCGGCGGCAGAGGGCAAGCGGGGATTATTGGCCGGGCTTCCCGACGCCAGGGCGTCGGTCGCCATCTTCTCCACGCTAGCTTCGAAAACCTCGCGGGTGACTCCGCGGCATTGTCCGAAGCGCGGCAGCTCAAGCGCCCGGTTGAGATCCTCCAGCCAGGTGATGAACGCGGCGCAAGCTTCGGCATCCGACGTGCCCGCCCCGGCGCAGCCTGCCGCACGGGCGAGGGCGGCGTAGCGGGCAGGCGCGGCCTGGATCGAATAACGAGTGACGGTGGGAAGCAGGATGGCGTTCGACAGACCGTGCGGCAGGTGAAACACCGCTCCAATGGGCCGGCTCATGCCGTGCACCAGGCAGACGCTGCTATTTGAGAAGGACATGCCGCCAAGCGTCGCGGCCAACATCATGCCTTCTCGCGCGGCATGGTTAGACGGCTCCGCCCATGCCGTCCGAAGATGGCGGGCGGAGAGACTGACGCACTGCAGGGCGAGCGGATCGGTGAGCGCGTTGGCCTTGAGCGACACGTAGGCTTCCATGCCGTGGGTGAGCGTGTCCACGCCGACGGCGGCGGTCAGGCCGCGCGGCATCGAAAGGGTGAGTTCGTAGTCCGTCACGGCGGCGCGCGGCAGCAGTGGCGCGCTCAGCATCATCATCTTCACGTTTCGCGTCGTGTCGGAGATGACGGCAACCTTTGTGGCCTCGCTGCCCGTGCCGGCTGTGGTGGGCACCGCTATTAGAGGAAGTCCATGACTGCGGATCTTATGCAGGCCCATGAACTCCGGCAGCGGCGCGGGATTGGCGTGACGGATGGAGATGACCTTCGCGACATCGATCGGCGAGCCGCCGCCGAGCGCAACGATCAGATCGGCGCGATGCGATTCCAGCGTGGCGACGCCCGCTGCGACGTTCTGATCGGTCGGATCCGGCTGCACTTGGTCAAAGATCGCGACACTCAGGCCCGCAGCTCCAAGAGTCGTGCGAACGCCGGCCGCCACACCGAGTTGAACGACGCCGGGGTCGGTCACGAGTAACACGCGGGTGCCTCCCAATTCGCGCACCAGTTCGGGCAGACGATGGCGCGCGCCAAAGCCGTGAAGAATGGTGGTCGGAACGTCAAAACGCCGGATGATGGGTTCTGTATTCATAGGGGTGGGTGATTGTTCGGGGTTACCAGCCGAAGGCGCGCGAGTAGTTCTTGTCCCAGCGCGTCAGCACACATTTCTGCCGCGTGTAGAACATAACGCCCTCGATGCCCTGAACATGCAGGTCGCCGAAAAAGCTGTGGTTCCAACCGGAGAAGCTGAACAAGGCCATCGGCGCGGGCACGCCGACGTTAACGCCGAGCATTCCGGCCTGGATTTCGCGCACGAACTGCCGCGAGGCGGCGCCGCTGGCGGTGAAGATGGAGGCGCCGTTGCCGAAGCTGAGGCCGTTCATGGTCGCGATGGCTTCGTCGAGAGTCTGCGGGCGCACCATCGAGAGCACGGGGCCGAAGATCTCCTCCTGAAACAGGCTCATGCCCGGCTTCACGTTGTCGATGAGCGAGGGGCCGGCAAAGAAGCCGCGCTTGGGAGCGCGGGCGCTTCCGTCATAAGCCACGGCCGCGCCTTCGCTGGCCGCGCCCTTAAGGAAACCGAGGACACGGCTTTGGGCGGCGCCATCGATGACGGGCCCCATGTCGGCCTTGTCGTTGGCCGAGGTGTCGCCCACATCGAAACGCGCCAGCGCCGTGCTCACGCGGTCGCGCCATTCGTCGGCAGACTTTTTGCCCACGGCCATGAGAACAGACCCGGCCATGCAGCGCTGGCCGGCACAGCCGAAGGCCGAGCCCAATATCGCCTTCAGGGTCGGCTCGGGGTCCGCATCCGGAAGGACGAGCAGCACATTCTTCGCGCCGCCTGCCGACTGAACGCGCTTCCCGTGCTGGCAACCGAGGGAATAGACGTGCGCCGCGACGCGAGAGGAGCCGACAAAGCTCACCGACGCGATGCCAGGGTGGGTGCAAAGCGCGTCCACCACCTCGCGGGCGCCGTGAACGATGCTGAGCACTCCGGCGGGAAGGCCGGCCTCGGCAAACAGCTCAACGAGCCGTATCGCTGTGAGCGGTACCTTTTCGCTCGGTTTGAGAATGAAGCAATTGCCGCAGGCGATGGCGATCGGGAACATCCACAAGGGCACCATCGCGGGGAAGTTGAACGGGGTGATGCCGGCGCAAACGCCCAGCGGCTCGCGCATCGTCATCGCATCGATCTGCTCAGCGACCTGCGGCAGGCTCTCGCCCTTGGTCAGATGCGCGATTCCGCAGGCGTACTCGACAACCTCGATGCCGCGCCGCACGTCGCCACGAGCTTCAGCGAGAGTCTTTCCGTTTTCACGGGTGACGAGTCGCGCAAGCGCCTCGAAGTTCAGCTCAAGAAGTTCGCGGTATCGGAACATCACCGTGGCGCGTTTGGAGGCAGGGGTGGCTCCCCAGCCGATAAAGGCCTTGCGGGCCGCTTGCACCGCGCTGTCCACGTCCGCGGCAGAGGAGAGAGGAGTCTCGGCGATGACTTCGCCTGTGGACGGATTATAGACGGGCGAGGTCGCGCTGCCGGAAGCGGCGATCCAGGAACCATTGATGAAATTTGTGAGCATGGGTGTGTTGGTGTTTATCAGCTTAGAAAATGCAGTTGAATGGCCACAAAAAGGCACAAGAAAAGCCTGTTACTCCGACTAGAATCGTAGCGCGCCTATAGGCGCATCTTGGGTTAGTTTTCACATCTGAATTCTTTGTGCCTTTTCGTGGCAATTATCTGCGGATTTCAGAGTTAGAATTAGAAGGAGCCGGCCCGTTCTTCGTAGTGCGTGGGCTTGTTGTGCAGCGGAAGGCCGCGCTGGAGCCAGTCGGCGTTCCAGCGGATCATGGTATCGAGGTTCACGACAGGATCGCCGAAGAGGCGTTGCGCCTCCGAGCAGTCGTTGTGCCAGGCAGTCGGTTCCTCTGCGCCTGCGAAGATGGGCTTGCGGCCGAAAAGCTCGCCAAAACGCAGCGCGGCCTGGCGGATGTTCGTCGTCTGCGGCGTGCCGATGTTGATCGCCGTTGCGGGCGTCGTGCCGTGGATCAGGCAGCGGAGGATGTGGGAGATGGCGTCGCCCTGCCAGATGCAATTGGCCACGCCGGTGCGGATGTCGATGGGCTTGCCCTGAAGGACCCACGAGGCCACGTCGTGCAGCACGCCGTAGCGGCAATCGATCGCGTAGTTCAGCCGCGCGAGCCGGCCGGGGCTGCCGGTTTTTCCGGAGAAATATTGGAAGACGCGTTCGCGGGCCAGGCAAGAGTTCGGATACTCGCCCAGCGGCGTGAGCGACGTGTTGTCCGGTATCGAGCCGGGACCGGCCACAGGCGCGAAGGGATAGACGCAGAGCGTGGAGAAGGCGACGAAGCGCGTGCCCTTGAAACGCTCGCCGACGTAGGCGGGCACGACAGCGTTCATGGCCCAGGTGAACGGCTCGCCGCCCACGGTGCCGAATTTCTTTCCCGCCATGAAAACGACGTTCGGAACCTGTGGCAGGCGGGCCACGGCCTCGCGATCCAGCAAGTCGCAGGCGATGGTCTCGACCCCGGCGGCTTCCAGCCTGCGCTTCACGTCGGGGTCGGAAAAGCGCGCGACACCAATCACGCGCTTCCCCGGGGCCGCGCGTTTCGCCATCATTGAAAGGGTCGGCCCGACCTTGCCGGCGACGCCGAGCACGAGCAGGTCGCCTTCAAGGCGGGCGAAATCCTCGACCAGGCCGCGAGACGGCGTCGAGAGGAATTCCTCGAGATGGGCCTCGTCGCGAAATGACGCGGGCAGTGGAGTGTCTTCAAGAACGGTAATCTTGGTCATGGGTGGAAGAGGGTCAGTCGTTGAGCCAGCGATCGAGGTTGGCGCGGACGAAATCGTCGTCTGTGAGATGGGGATAGGCGGCGCAGACGCGGTCGATCTCCTCGGCCTGGCCGGGTGCGAGGACCTCGTCGCGCTTAAGCGTCCAGTTGCCTTCGAGCAGACCCTGGCGGCGCAGGATTTCATTCACGCCGGGAATGCTGCCGGCAAAGCCGTGCTCGGCGTCGAACAACGCGGCGTTCGCGTCGGTCATCTGCGCGGAGAGGGTGAGCAACTCGGGTGTGACGGTCTCCGCGCCATCCACGATCCGCAGCAGCCGCGCGTGCAATTCGACGGCGCGCTTCGTCCAGCACGCCCATTGCCCCAGCAGCCCGCCGCGAATGCGCACGGTGCGGGCCGACTCCTGAGGCCCGAAGCGATACGGCGTGATGAAGTCGTAAACGATGCTGTCGTCGTTGCCGGTGTAGAGAGTGATGGCGTTGTCGCGTCCGGAATCCAGCAGGGCCCGCGCCACATCCACGGTGCCGTAGCGATCGAAGGGTGCGATCTTGATGCCGACGATGTTTTCGATTTCAACCACCTCGCGCCAGAAGGAGTAGGGCAGCCGGATTCCGCCGACACCGGTGAGCAGATAGAAGCCGAACATCGGCATCACCTTCGCCAGTTCGCTCAAGTGGCGCACCATTTCCTGCTCCATCGCGCCGCGAAATGCCGCCATCGAGGCGATGCCGCAATGGAAGCCGAGGTCGCGAGCCAGCTTTGCCTGCCGCACGGCGCTTTCGGTGCGGCCGTCGAAGCCTGCGACCTTCACGACAGGACGACCGGTTTTCGCGACATAGCGGTCAACCTCCTCAGCGCATATGCGCAGCACCGGCTCGAAGAGATCGATGCCCGGCGCGCGGATTTCGAATTGGGTGAAGTGCATCCCCACGGCGATGCCGCCGACGCCCGCGTCGAGGTAGTAGCGCATCAGCGCCCGCTGGCGGCGCTCATCGAACTGGCGGCGCGAGTTTAGCGCCAGAGGCGTGGCCGGGATCACCGTGCCGCGGCGGATCAGGTCCAGGATGGGACGAGGAAGAGAGGAGGGTGTCATGGGATGATTAAACCTTGGGAACGCAGTTGAACGGCCACGAAAAACATAGCGCGGCGGAGCCGCAACCAAAGGGCTGTAGGATGTAAGTTATAAGCTTTAAGTTCAGGCTGGGCTTGGCTGTCGGCGATCGGCTTTCAGCTATCGGGGGAATACCATGTGGCTATACTGTCGGATGTTCGGGAAATCCTCGCAGGCTGAGATGAGTCGAGATCACTGTAGTACAAGAAACACCAAAACAGAAGGATCTGGGAATCGGATCACTCCCCTGGCAGATGAATACTCTGAGGTGCCAGATGAGGTACTCACTCTCTCATTTTTTGTGGTTGTTGTGTTTTTCGTGGCTATCCGGTCTGCCGGATTACAGTTAAAGAGGGACGCTTTCGAAACCGTCCATTGGAATCTCGGCGGCGACGCCGAAGGGCGCCGCGTTCACCGTGCCAAGGCTCAGCTCACCCTGCCTTACGTCGAGCCGCGCGATGTCGGTGCCATCGAGTCGCGTGTAGAGATCGCTGTGCCGGGCGAGCATGATCGCGTTGATCGCCGGGGGGAACGCCGAGAGGCCGCGAAAGTAGTGGTGACCATTGCGCTCGATGGTCGTGTTGCCGAGCGCAGCCTGCGCGGCCAGATCCTGAAGCAGCGCGACCGGCCCGATGTTGACCAGATCCTCGCCGCTCATCCGGAAGCGCTTCGTGTTTCCGATGGCATTGCGATGGTTGATCAGGCAGCGGTGCGCCACGCCCTTCATGACGCCCTTGCAGTTCTTGTGGCTGGTGCCTGCGTAACCCAGATCAAGCGCCCGCGAGAAGTCGCCGATTGCGGCGTCTGACTCGTCGATGATCATGGGCGGACCATCGCGCCATTCAGCGATTTTGGCAACTGCCGGATCGAGCGCCACGGAGCGATGGAGCGGTTGCTCGATGAAGATGAGATCCTCGAAGAACTTGGCGAGCACTGCGTCTGCGCGGATGCGCTCCCACAGCTCGACGAACGGCTGGAATTGCTTGTATTGCTCGTTGCCGTCGAGGGTGAAGGCATGTTTGCCGTCGCCGATCTGCGCGACAACCGCGGCGATTTTACGGAGGCGGGCCAGATCGGTCTCCACGCTGCCGCACAGTTTAAACTTGAAATGGCGCAGGCCGTAGAAGCGCGCGCAGTCTTCGAGCGTCTGCGGCAGACCGTCGTCGAGGCGCTCCTCCGGTTTCACGTCTGCGGCGGTGAGCGGATCGGATAATCCGAGGGTGTGACGCGCGATGATCCGCCCCAGAGGTTTCGCGGGCAGAAAATCCGCGGGCACGCGGCCCGCGAGCTCGGGGTGAATCGCACCGAGGTCGATGCCGGGGAGGTTGGCGCGCAACGACTCGGAAAAGCTCGCGCCCTGCGAGCTGGCGAGCGCGTAGAGCAGGGTGCGCTCGACCATGCTCACGCCGAAATGCGCGAGCAGCGGCGGCAGTCCTCGCGCGGCAGCCCACGGCATCTGCGCGGCGTAAAGCTGCTGCCAGAAATCGAAGGCCGTGCTCGCAGGAATCTCGTTGGCGAAGGCCACGGCTTGCCGGATAACAAGCAGCATCTCCTGAAGCTCCTGTTCCGCGCCCTTGTCCGGTGTCTTGTCGAACCACTTTGGCAGGAGCCCCTCGGCCGCGATGCCGGTCACAGTGCGACCGTTCACCTCGTAGGTACCGTGAAGGAAGACATGCGGAGCCTCCGTCATCACAGCGATTCCGAAGCGAAACGGCATGCGGGTGCGCGTCGGAACCCGGTGTAATGTGGCGGAAACGAGGCGCAGCTTAGGTGGTGCGTCGACTGTGCGGCTTGTCATTTGGAACGGTTATTCTACCGTGCGCATCATGCCACGTTCCACCCAATCTGCGCCAAAAATCGTGCATAATCCGCACCTCCCCAAGGCCACGCTCGGCTATGCGCCGCTCATGCTTGATGCGGCCTTTCCGCTCGACGTGGTGCTTGAGGGCGAGCGCGAAGACACCCCGATAACGCAACTACAAATGCACGATGCACTTGAGATAGGTTTCTGTCTGGAGGGCAGCGGCACGTTTTATGTCGGTACGAAGATTCTACCGTTCCACAAAGGAGATCTCACAGTGATCACCGACCGAGAGTTCCACCGTTGCCGCAGCAGTCCGGGCACGCGCAGCCGGTGGGCATGGTTTTTTCTCCAACCGCCGCAATTGCTTGTCCCGCACGCCGTCCCAGCACTCACCTGGGAGCCGGAGCGTTTCAGCGGACCGCATTTTCGAAATGTGATCACCTCTGCGAGGTATCCGCGTCTTGCGTCCCTGATGGAGCTTCTGATCGCGGAGGCCGGGCGAAAGGATGCCTGTGTGCGAGCAAATCTGCGTTCCTTGTTCGTGCTGATCCTTAACGAGCTGCACCGCGAGTTTCCGCGGCGGAGCGGAGCGGCCGAGCCGGCGATCAATGCAGGGGCGCTTGCGCGCATCGCCCCGGCGCTCGAACACATTGCCGCAAGTTTCCACGAGTCGATCACCATCCCCGGCCTTGCCCGGCTTTGCAGCATGAGCGTGCGCAACTTCCAGCTTCAGTTCACGCGCTTCATGGGAGTATCGCCGCAAGCGCATGTGCTGAATAGCCGGCTCCAGGCCGCCGCCGCGCTTCTATCCGATTCCAGCCGCCCGATCGGCGAAATCGCCTTCACCTGCGGCTTCAACACCCTGTCGTCCTTTAATCGCGCCTTCCGCGCCGCGCATCGCCAGAATCCGCGGGACTACCGGCGCGGTCTCGCGCCTTGAGTTCGTTCGTGGCGGCGGATCGGTTCCAGCCATATCGGGAAAATGCTAATTGGCATCGGGAAAATCCTCACATGACAGGCGATTCCCATATAGACTGTCTCTTCATCGGAATTTATACGTCATACATATCATGAATCGGGATCTCTCATTTAAACGGGTGTGGTTTCTTGCGATGTGGATTCTTTCCGCATCAACTTTCACGATGGCTCAGAATAATCAAAGCATGGCCGACCGTTGGCTGGACAAGGCCGAAATTGCACCGCCTTTTGCGGCGCCGACGTCCAAGGAAATATGGGAAGTCCAGCGACAGGAAGTGCGCGCGACGCTTTGGAAACTGCTGGGCAATCTGCCCGCCCGCCCGAAGACGCCCGCCGTCCAAACCCTTTCGAGGGAAGACCGCGGCGATTACATCGTGGAAAAATTTCAGTTCGATAACGGCGCAGGTTCGATAGTGCCGGGATACCTGCTCCTGCCCAAGAAGGCTGCCGCCAAGATGCCCGCCATCCTCTACTGCCACTGGCATGCGGGGGAGTATGATATCGGCAAGGAGGAGTTGTTTCAGGCCAGGCACACTCCGGAAGAGCCCGGTCCGGCCTTGGCGAGGCGCGGCTATGTGGTTCTGGGCATCGACGCGAGCGGTTTCGGCGAGAGAAACGGCCGCGGCATCGACGGGCCGAACGAGAGGGACTATAAGGCCGAGGAGGCTACCACCAAGTTCAACCTCTGGGTTGGGCGCACGTTCTGGGGAATGCTCCTGCGCGACGATCTGATGGCGCTGGATTATCTGGCGTCGCGGCCTGAAGTGGATGCCGACCGGATCGGAGTGACGGGCATGAGCATGGGCTCGACCCGCACCTGGTGGCTGATGGCGCTGGATGAACGGCTCAAGACGGGAGTGGCGATCGCCTGCATGACGCGCTACCAGAGCGTGCTTAAACACGAAGCCCTCGGTGCGTTCGACATCGGCTACTTCGTGCCGAATATGCTGCGCCATTTCGATTCCGAGGCGGTCATCGCGATGAGCGCCCCGCGGCCGATGCTGTTCCAGACCGGCGATCGGGACGGCGGCTCGCCGGTGGACGGCATCCGTGACATTGAGGCGGCGGTGCGTCCGGTGTATAAGCTCTATGGCAGGGAGAGCGAATTCCAGAATCTCATCTACCCCGGCCAGGCGCATATTTATACTCCGCCAATGTGGGCGAAGACCTTGAAGTGGATGGATGACCACTTGGGCGCCAAGAAAGAGCCATACTGAAGGTTTTGTGTGACTTCATTGAGAGCGAGCTGGTTTGGAGCCACGCTTAACGGACTGTTTGCATTGGCGGGATGATCGCAGTGGCAAACGATCGGGCGGGCATTTGCGCGCTGAAGGTTGCGGCGCGCACTTTCACGCCGAACCTGCGCGCCTGATCCCCCAGATTTGCCGCCACGACCACAATCGATCCGTCGGGATTCAGGAATGCCACCGCAGGCGTCTCGTCGCCTGCGAGCTGCAACCGCTTCGCACCCGGGGTGACGAAGTGGCTGAAATGGTACATCAAGTAGAATTCGGGATTATACCGCACTGAGCGGGAGCCACGATCTACTGTGATCATGGCGTTCTGCCGCCAGCCCCAGCGGCTATTGCCCGTTTCGTCGAGGACCATGTTCCAATACATGTACGCCTCAGCGCCATACCTGAAATAATGGTGCAACAGCGTCCACGTGTGCTCGGCGGCGGCCCAGTCGTTCGATCCGTTGCCGCATTCGGTTTCCGTCTGCATCAAGCGCATGGAAGGATAGCGGCGGGCGACTTCTGGAATCGCATTCTTGCCGGCCCACTGGAATCCGACGCCGGTGATGAATTGCCCCGACGGACTATCGAGCACGGCCGAAACCCGCTCCAGTTGCGGACGCTCTATCGTGCCAAGCCAGATTTCAGTGGAGCGGCCCTGCTTGCGAAATAGCGGCCCAAGATACTTGCCGATAAAGGTCGCCAAGTCCTCCGGCCGCCACACGCAGCTCGGGAAATTCTGGCAGGAGTTGGGCTCGTTCTGCACATGGACGGCGGAGACCTCGATGCCTTCTTCGCGATAGGCGTCGAGAAACCGGCCAAAGTACCGCGCGTAGGCATCGAGCACTCGCGGCTCCATGCGGAATTGAGTGACCATCTCCGCGCCCGCCTGATCCGGACGCAGGTCGTTGACCGGCGCCGGAAGACCGGCGTAGTGCCCATTCGTTTTCATCCAGCTCGGCGGACACCAAGGCGACGCCCAGACGCGCAGGGCGGGGTTGAGCCGCAACGCGGCGCGCAGGTAGGGTATCAAATACTGCCGGTCGCGCTCGATGTTGAAGTGCTCGAGGGAATAGTCCGCTGCGGTCTCGTCAAAACTGTACCACGCGAGTGAATAGTCGTTTGCCCCCATGGGCATCCGGCCAAGATTGAAACGGCAGCCGGACTGGGGATCGAACAAGGCGCACAGCACGGCCGTGCGATCCGTCTCGGAAAGGAGGCCGAGGGTTTCCCATCCCTTCTCGTTGAAACAGCCGCCGAAACCGGCAACGCTCTGCCGGATGGCTGCGGGATCGATCTCGATGAGGAAACCCGATGAGATGCCGGTATCGGACGTTGAGACCAGTTGTGCGGGCTGCAGCGGCGAAGAGGCCGTCGTGACGATCAGGCGCGGCTGGGGATTCGCAGCGGCAAGATGCATGACGCCAAGGCTAAGGAACAGGGCTCGCAAAGTCCGAGAGATCGCGGAATTTGACCTCCGCCCGCATGGCAGGGTTGCCGACATCGCTGGGAAGGGACTTATGGCTGGTTGGGATGAATGGCCGTTTCGCCCTATTTTGCCTGAAGATTCCAGCTGGAGAGAACCGGATGCAAAACGGAGCGCCATCTCACATAGCCGGTCTCATTCAGGTGCAGCCGGTCCGGGGAATAACACTCGGGTATCGACGTTCCGTCGGGTTGTGCCAGCGGAGTGAAGGTGTCGCACAGCGTGGCGCGATGGTCGGATTCCACGAGCTTTGCGATGCGTGCGTTGAGATCGCGGATGCGCTCCGGATAGGTGTCGTCGCCGGTGCGCGGCATCACGAGGCACCAAGCGATCGGAATCTCCGGATAGGAGGCTCGTATCAGCGCATGCAGCACGCGCAGATTTGCGGTGATTTGCTCCGGCGACGTGTGTTCCCCAAGATCGTTGGTGCCGATCAGGATCACCAATGCCCGCGGATGCAGCGAGAGCACGTCCTCCTGCAGGCGATAGATAAGGTGGGGCGTTGTGTCGCCGCCGATGCCGCGATTCGCCACCTTCACACCAAGCCCGGCGAAATCCTTCTCCAGCGTCTTCCAGCCTGCGGTGATGGAATCGCCCACAAAAACGATCGCCTGCTGATCGATCGCCCGGCGCTCGGCGAACTGGGTTCGGCGCTCGATGTTGTGAGCCCGGAAACCCGTCCATGAAGATGTCCGCCCCGGAACGGGGAAGACGCCGTCAGCGGGCCAGAAAGGATCGGCGCTGACATTTTTGGACGCCGCGGTTCCGGTCTCAACCGGCGTGGCGGGCTTGGATACCGTCTGGGAGACGGCTAGGAAGAGGAGCGCAAGGGCGCTCAGCAGGTATTTTTTCATAATTTGATGGGGCATTGCTCAAGCCCAGTGAGGCATGTTGAACATAGCGCGGCGGAGCCGCAACCAAAGAGGTCTGTTTAGCGAGAGTTCCCTTCCTTTGAATTCCTTTCTTCTTCTCCGCTTCTCCGCAGTAAAAAATGGGTTGGGGTTCCGATCATCCAATCCAAAGACATTTTTACTGCGGAGAAACGGAGAAGGAAGCCGTGCAGATTCCTCGCGGCCAGAGATGATTCGCATAGGTAGTAGAAAAAACTCAGTGATGACTACCAAATTTTAGATGCGCCTATAAGCGCGCTTTGGTCCAGTTCGAAGCAACAACCCATTTTCGTACTACAGTATTTACAGTTCATCTCAGGCTGAGAGGAAATCCGAGACGGACAGAACCGATCCCCAACCATCCAATCCATTCTCGCGCAGTGACGCAGTGGCGCAGAGTGACGCCGACCTCCGACCTCCGACTTCCCTGCTGACTCTGGCTTCCGGCTTCTGGCATCTGTCCTCTTTGGTTGCGGCTCCGCCGCGCTATGCCTTTTCGTGGCCATTCTCTGTGGATTGTTGTGCGTTGCATAGAACGGCCCGGGAACAGCGCCTTACGTGTGTCGGAAAACCGGTCGACAGTTACCGGGACTTTGCTCTTTTCGTCCCCGCCGATCATTGATGTATCCCTTGTAGTCATGGAAGTTCTCAAGAAACCGTTCGGCATTCCGTCCGCTGCGCTGCTGCTTGCGGCCGGCCTGTTTTCGGGCTGCAGCTCTGTGAAACACGCTGCCGTCAGCCAGGTCGCGGATGTGCTGGCCGAGGGGGGCTCGAGCTATGCCTCCGACGACGATCCTGAACTGGTGAAGCAGGCGACGCCTTTCAGCCTGAAGTTGATGGAGGGCATGATAGAGCAGTCGCCCCGGCATGAAGGCCTGTTGCGGGCCTGTTCCAGCGGCTTCACGCAATATGCCTATGCCTTCGTTCTACAGGAGGCGGACGAACTCGAGTCCCGCGATTTTGCTGCCGCTGAGGAGATGAAAACCCGGGCGAAGAAGCTTTTCCTGCGGGCTCGCGGCTATGGCTTGCGGGGGCTGGAGCTCGCACATCCCGGTTTCAGCTCCGATCTGGCCAGGGATCCCAAGGCCACCGCGGCCAAGGCCGGCCGAGCTGAGCTACCTTTGCTGTATTGGACCGCCGCTTCCTGGGGCGGCGCTATTTCCCTGGGCAAGGATGATCCCTCCCTGGTCGCGGAAATCCCGCAATTGGAAAGCCTGATAGATCGCGCCCTGGAACTCGACGAGGCTTGGGGCGGGGGAGTCATCCACTCGTTCCTCATCACCTATGAAATGAGCCGCCAGGGGATTCCGGGGGATGCGGCGCTCCGCTCCCGAAAGCATTTCGATCGTGCCGTTGAACTTTCCGGAGGCCGGCTGGCGGGGCCTTACGTCAACTTTGCCGAGGCGGTTTGTGTCGAACGCCGTGACGCCGTCCAATTCGAGAAACTCCTTCAACAGGCGCTCGCCATCGATCCCAATCTGAAGCCCGAGCACCGCCTTGAGAATCTCGTGATGCAGCGCCGCGCACGCTGGCTGCTTGCAAAGAAGGACGACTTGTTCCTTACACCTGGAAAACCAATCGCCCGCTGAAAACCATTTTAAACCTAGAAAACGCAGCTGAATGGCCACAAAAAGGCATAGCGCGGCAGAGCCGCAACCAAAGAGGACAGATGCCAGAAGCCGGAAGCCAGAGTCAGCAGGGAAGTCGGAGGTCGGAGATCGGAGGTCGGCGTCACTCTGCGCCACTGCGTCACTGCGCGAGAATGGATTGGATGGTTGGGGATCGGTTCTGTCCGTCTCGGATTTCCTCTCAGCCTGAGATGAATTGTAAATACTGTAGCACGAAAATCGGTTGTGGCTTCGAAGGGAACCAAAGCGCGCCTATAGGCGCATCTAAAATTTCGTAGTCATCACTGAGTTTTTTGTGCCTCTTTGTGGCAATTGTATGCGGAATTAAGGATTAACCAATCTCCATGCCGTCTGCCATCTCTCTTCGAATCTGCATCGCGCTTGTCCTATGGTGGACCTCCCTGGTGTCGCCGCTCTCCGCGGCCACCACCGTCAAAATGGGGACGCTGGCGCCCGTGGGTTCCTCATTCCAGAAAATTCTCATGACCATGGGGGAGACCTGGAAGCGTGAGACCAAGGGTGCTCTCGAGTTAAGACTCTATGCAGGCGGCAAGGCTGGCGGCGAAGCGGAGATGGTGGGCCTTATGATGGCTGACAGTCTTCAGGCCTCCCTGCTGACGGCAGTGGGCCTTGCCGAGATCGACCCCTCCTCGAAGGTGCTGCAATCCCTCCCCATGGCTTTTCACAATCTCGATGAAGTGGATTATGTCGGGGAGAAGCTTCAGCCGCTTCTCGAGCAGCTTCTCGATCGGAAAGGTTTTGTGGTACTTTTCTGGAGCGATGTCGGCTGGGTGCGTTTCTACTCGAACAAACCGGTGGTGGTGCCCGACGATCTGAGGAAGTTGAGGCTCTTCACCTGGGCCGGGGATACCGAGCAATTGGAAATCGTGAAATCAGCCGGATTCAACCTGGTGCCGATCGAAACCGCCGACATTGTCCCGAGCCTGCAGACGGGGCTCATCGATGCCGTGCCGGTGCCCTCGTTTTATGCGATGGCGGGCCAGGTGGATCGCCGCGCCCCCTATATGCTCGCCCTGAACTACGCTCCCCTGGTTGGCGCGTGCGTGATCAACAAGACAACCTGGCAGGCGATTCCCGCGGAGATGCGTCCGGCTGTCTTGGCTGCTGCCCGGCTCGCGGGACGCGAGATCAAGGCGGCGGGGCGCCGTGAAAGCGTCGAAGCTGAGGCTGCCATGGTCAAACGCGGGCTCAAGATCACCCAGCCCTCGCCGGAAGTCGTCGATGAGTGGCGCAAGATGGCCGAGGCTCAATATCCGAAGATTCGCGGCGGTATGATCCCTGTCGATGTGTTCGACAAAGCCATGGCCAGTCTTAAGGAATACCGCTCCCGAGGAAATCCGTGAGCAGTCCCGTTCTACCGACATATTCCGCCGCCCCTGCGCCGAGGTGGATGGCGCCCCTGCATCTCCTCGAGGATCACATCGTCGGACTCGCGATGATCCTCATGATTTTGATCCCAGCGGGGGAGGTGCTGTTGCGCTCGCTCTTTCACTCGCGCATCCCGGCCTCGGTGCCCGTGGTGCAGCACCTTGTGCTCGTGGTGGGCATGCTCGGCGGAGCTCTCGCGGCGCGGGAAAACAGGCTGCTGACTTTTGCGGGCGCCGCCCGGTGGATCAAGGGAGGCGTCGCCGTTTGGGCGCGCATTGTTGCCAACGGCCTTTCCGCCGCCGTAAGCGCGCTCCTCTGCGGTGCGAGCGCGCGCTTTGTCATCTCCCAAAAATCCCTGGGGAAAATTCTTGCCTACGGCATCCCCGTCTGGGTCGTCGAGTCGCTGCTGGTCGCGGGTT
>JBAZHQ010000054.1:0-16073 GCA_041652235.1 Opitutaceae bacterium
GATCGTGACGAACCTGATCGGCAACGCCATCAAGTTCACCGAAAGGGGGGAGATCTCCCTGCGCCTCTCGCCCGTGGAGGAAACCGCCGAGGCCAGCCGATACCGTATCGAAGTCAAGGATACCGGCATCGGCATCGATTCCGATTCGCAGGCCCGGCTGTTTGCGCCTTTTGTCCAGGCCGAATCCTCCACCACGCGCCGTTTCGGAGGCACGGGACTCGGCTTGGCCATCTCACGGCATTTGGTGGAACAAATGGGGGGGCGGATCGGGGTCGTGAGCCAGCCCGGCGCAGGATCTACCTTCTGGTTTGAGGTTCCCCTCCGAAAAAAGACCGCGACACCGGCCCGGCAGGCGCCGCGCGTGGAGATAGCGGGGCGCCGCGCGCTCATCGTGGACGACAGCGTCAACCATCGCAGGCTTTTGGAGCAGCAACTGAGCATGTGGGGGATGAAGTATGTTTCGGTGGGAGATGCCGCCACGGCGCTTGATATGCTGGACAAGGAACTCTTGGAGGATCGCGACTTCGACGCGACCATCCTGAGCATGGAACTGCGCGGCATCGGCGGTCTCACGCTTGCCCGCCAGATCAGATCCGACACCCGCTACCAGAAGCTTCCGCTGATCATGCTCACGACCCTGGGCAACCGGCTGCCTGTCGAGACCCAGAGGTCCTGCGGGTTGAACGCATGCCTGATCAAGCCTGTGCGCATGAAGAATCTCGAGTCGGCCCTGAGGTCATGCATGCTGCCCGCCGAGAGCGAGAGCCAGCAGGGGCCTGCGAGCGCCGTTAATATTCCCCCGGTCGCACCCTTCACCGTTCTCCTGGCGGAGGACAATGCGGTAAACCAGAAAGTGGCCCTGGCCATGCTGGCGCGCCACAATTGCATTGCCGATCTTGCCGAGAACGGCGTCGAGGCGCTTGCCGCCCTGAATTCCAAGGCTTACGACATCATTTTCATGGACAGCCAGATGCCGGAGATGGATGGCATCGAGGCCACTCGGCGCATCCGCGCTTCCGAAGCCGCCAAGGCATGGGGAGGCCGGCGCCGTGTGCGCATTATCGCAATGACCGCGAATGTCATGCAGGGAGACCGGGAAATCTGCCTGCAGGCCGGCATGGACGACTACCTGCCCAAGCCCATCCGTCCCGCGGATCTGAAGAAAGCCCTCCAGCTCTCGCGCGAGGCGTTGGGATAGAGCGCAGGCGGAGTGGAATTGAACTACAAAGAATCAAAGAAACGAAGGTTCGGATCTTTGATTCTTTGTTTCTTTGCAGTTAATTCACCAGAGGGCTTAGCCCCTTGCATTACTTGGAACCTTTCCGCGCGGGGGGGATGTTGAGCTTGATCATGGGTGCTTCGCCGGCCGCGCCGGGAGCGCTTGCCGCCTGTTCCTGCTCGGCGGGAGAAAGCGGGGCTCGCGACAGAGGCGAGGTCTCGTTGATCGTTTTCGGCGAGCCTCCTGCAACAAACGCGGGGCCGCCGACGGGTAGGTTGGCGAAGCCGCGCTCAAGAAGTTCGGCAACGTTGAGATCGCGAATCTTCTTATCGGGGCAACCCATCATGACGACAATGATGCGCCGGTGGTTCCGCTCCGCGGTTGCGGTCAGGCAGAAGCCCGCCCCGTTCGTGAAGCCGGTCTTAAGCCCATCGACACCCGCGACCTTGGTCAAAAGATGGTTATGGTTCACCATCGCAACCGGGATCACCCGCTGAGGAGAGCCAAAGGGACGACTGCGCACAGAAGTGTACTTGAGAATATCCGTATTCAGCAGAAGGTACCGGCTTAGAATGGCGAAATCGCGGGGGGAGCTAAGGTCGCCCTCGGACGCCTCCCTGCTCCGGGAGGGCAGGCCATGAGGCGTGTTGAAACTGGTATTTGTCATGCCTAATTCGCGGGCTTTGGCATTCATCAGATCGACAAAGGCTGCGGACGAACCGGCGGTGGCGCGCGCCAGAGCATACGCGGCGTCGTTCGCCGACTGGATCATCATCGCGTAGATGAGTTCCTCGACGGGAAAGACCTCGCCCTCCTTCAGCCACACCTGCGTCCCGCCGATTTTGGAATCCGCCGCCGTGATGGTCACCGGAGTTTCCAGCGTGATGTTTCCCGCGCGGAGCCGGTCGCAAAGCACGGCAAAAGTCATGAGCTTCGTCATGCTTGCCGGAGGGTTTTTGATGTCTGGATTCTCCTCGAAAAGCACTGCGCCGCTGGCGGCGTCCATGACGATGGCGCCCTTGAAGTCATGGGCGACCGCCTCCTTGGCGACTTTCTTTCTGGTCGCCGCCGAGGCGTCGGCAGGGATGGAAAGCGCGATAATCGGGCAGAGGATTGCGAAAAGGAATCGCGAGAAATTCATTGGCGCGAGAAAGGCGATTTTTTGCGCCGGAGCCAGCAGAAACGCTTCGGATGACGGATAGTCGGGGGACAATCAGAAGAGTGCCAGTTGGATGGAATACATCTCAAAGAGTTCATGGAGTGGCGAAGCCGCAACCGAACACAACCAGTCAATTCAGATTGAACAGAAGACAACGAAGGCAACGACGATGCCTTTCTGTGTTCTCCGGGCTCCGTGTTAAAAACCGATCGGTTAATCCATTTTGGAACCACGAATTGTGCGAATCTGCGCGAATTCTGAATTATCGTTAGTTCGCTTTATTAGCTCAATTCGCGGTTAGAAAATGCCTTTCCTTCGTGCCTTGGCGTCTTCGTGCGAGAACCCTGATAGGTGTATTTCTCCGCATGTTCCCCTTCTGTTTTCCCTTTCTGCACCTCGTCGGGCTGGCGAGAAGTCCCGTGAGCTTGTTGTGCTATTCTTTTTCATCGAAACTTGGCCCCAAGCCGCATGTTCTGGTTGATTCATGAAATTCGTCCGGTTTCTAGTCATTGGGGCTTCTGTTCTGGCGGCCCTTTTCCTCATTGCCCTTGGCGTTTCTTATACATCCGGGTTTCAAACCTGGGCGGTCCGCAAGGCTCTCGCGTCGCGCCCCGAGTTGAAGGCGACGGTGGGGAGGGTAAGCGTGTCGCTGGGCAGTATCGCGCTTCAGGATGTTCGAGCGGACCTGGATGGCATCAGACTGGCGATCCCCTCCCTGGAGGCCGAGCTTTCCCTCTATGACGCGGTGTTCAAGAAGGTGCAGGTGAAGAGCATTGTGGCGAAGGGATGGACGGTCGATCTGACTCGGTATGATATTGCGCCATCACCGGCGAAAGCGACGGCGGGGACCGTATTGCCCCGGGGGGACTTCTCTCTGATCTCGACAAGCCGGGCTGGCGAAGCCTCGCCAGCCGCTCAGACGGCGTTCACGGGGATCTTTAAGATCTCCCAACTGCCGGTGGAACTCTCGATCGCCGCCGCCGACCTTGCAGGCGAGCTGGTAGTGCCGTCCCATAAAGGGCAGCCGCCGACCCGCATATCGATCAACATCACGGGCGGTCATTTAAAGGCCGGGCAGGAGGGCAAGTTCGATGTTCTCATCGGCACCGCCATGGCGGCCGATGCTCCCATTCAAACCTTGCGGTTGGGTGGGGCGGTCTTCCTGACCATGGACACCTCACACAGTTTTACCCGGATGAGCACCCGTCTAGAAGCGGAAGCCAGGGGAACGCAGGCGCCGCAAGGCGCAAGGCTGACGCTGTCGGCGCGGGCCGATCGCAGCGCCTCGGGCGAGATATATTCTCTGCAGGTGGACAGTCCCGACAAGACGCTTGTCAACCTCCAGGCGGAACTTCCCGAAGGCTTGGGGCAAGTCAGCGGTTCCTGGACTTTGAATGCGAGCGACACCGATCTGGCTCCGTTCGCCTTGGGACGGCCCATCCCGATCTTCCGCGCCAACGGCAAAGGCCGTTTCTCGAGCGATGTGGCAGGCGACGATCAACGGCTGGACGGCCAGTTCGTCATCAGCGCCGAAAACCTGGAAGCCTTTCGCAAGGAACTCGGCGCCATGGGGGCCGTGCGCTTCTCGACAAATTTCGATCTGACGCGCCGCGGAGACGCTATCCGAGCCACGCTTTTGCAGGCTGAAATTTCGGGCATGAGACCCGTTGTTTCGATCTCCGCTTTGCAGGGTTTCGAATTCGATACCAGAACCCGGGAGCTGAAGGTCGCGGATACCGGGAAGGATCTCATGAAGATCGATATCTTCGGCCTCCCGCTCGCCTGGGTGCAGCCCTATTTGAAGGATCTGGCGCTCGAGGGAAGCGATGTGACCGGTTCCTTTGTTCTGCGGGCTCACGCCGGCGGGTTTGCCCTGCATGCGACCCGACCCATAGCGGCCACCGGAATCTCAGTGACACAAACCGGCAAGCCGCTGGTCACGGGCCTGGATCTCTCGTTGACGCTTGGGGCCGACTATACCCCGCAGGGATGGCAGACGGAGATGTCCGGATTGAGCTTCAAGCGGAACGGAGTGACACTCCTCAACGTAAGTGCCCGGGCGGGCCAGCTTGCGGGAGCGGGCAAGGCAGTCCTGGCGCAAGGCCAGTGGAAGGCGGATTTGCCGGCGATTCTTTCCCTGCCCGCCTTTGCGGATTTTTCAGGCAAGCTCACGAAAGGCAGAGCCCAAGGCGAGTTCACGGCGAATCTTGCCGCCGCGCAGAGCGCAGTGCAGGCGCGTCTGGAATTGCGCGATCTTTTCGCTCCCTCTCTCAGAAAGGGGATGCTGCCGGAAGTGACCGCCGACGTGCGGGCGGATGTGTCTTCGGAGGGCACCGTGACCGTGAAGGCCCCGCTTACCATCGCGAACGCCGAGAAGCAGCGCTCTTCGGATCTCACGCTTTCCGGAACCATCAAGCCGGGACCGAAGGCTGTCGTTATCGATGTGCGTCTGAGCAGCCAGTTGATGGCGCTTGAGGACGTGCAGATCCTGGCGGCTCCTCTCGCGATCCAGGAGCCTGATGCTCCGAAGCCCGCGGGGAAGCCCTCTCTCACGCCTCGCCCGGGGGAGGCTTCATCCGACACCGTAGCAGACATTGCTCCCTTCTGGTCGGGGATCGAAGGCCAGGTGACGATCGCATCGAAAAAGGTGATCCTCAACGACGCGTTCTTCGTTAACGATATCAGCGGGTCTGTGAAGATTTCCCCCGACTCGCTCCACGTGGACGGTTTCAAGGCGGGGCTGAGCGCGGGCGGATCTCTTTCATGCAACGCCGCACTATCCTTTCTCGCGGCGAAAGATCCCTACGCATTCAAGGCCGAGATGGCCGTGGTGGATTTCGACAGCAAAGGCTTGTATGGAGCCTCCGGCGGCGTGGTCTCCCCCACGGTCGAGGCCAAATTCAACATGACGTGCAGACTGGAGGCGGCGGGCAGGACTCCCGCAGATCTTGCGGAAAACACGACGGGCAGGTTCGACCTGATCAGCAAAGGCGGCACCTTCCGCCTGCTTCGCACGGATATTAGCGATCTTTTCCAACAGAAGTCCTCGTCGCTGGGCAATCTTGTGACCGCCGGACTAAGCTCCCTCCTCGGCGGCAAGGGCGACTCGGGGGACGGGAAGAGCTCGTCCAAGCTGGATGAATACATGCGCATGGCGTCCGATATCGCCGAGTATTGCGCGGGCATCCCTTTTGACCAGATGAGCATCGTCGTGCTGCGCGACAGCCAGCTCAATCTGCATCTCCGGGATTTCTCCATGATTTCCCCCATGATACGCCTCAGCGGCTCCGGCGACGTGCGCCATGTCGCGGGCACCGCCCTGGCAAACGGGCCTCTGGATATGCGTTTCCAGATGGGAGCCCGAGGCAAGATGGCGGATTACCTTGGCAAAGCAAACCTGTTGGATAAACAGCCGGACACCCTGGGCTATGTGGGCCTCGCGAAACCCCTTCACATCGGGGGCACGCTGGCGAATCCGGACACGAGCGAGTTCAAGGCCATCCTCAAGAAAGTGGCCCTCGCCAAAGCCGGCGAGGCTATCCTGGACCGCCTCCTCGGAGGCCGGTAGCGCGCGGTGCGCGCCACAGCGGCGCTGCTGCTGCGCCTCGGCGGCCGCAAAGCGGCCTCTGTGGCGGTATAGCCGCCTCTGTCGGACCGTAGCTTGTAGCTCTTCGGATTTATTCGATGCCGGCTTCCGATTTCCGGCAACTGACCAATCCCAGTTTGTCACGTATTACGTGACAAGATAATCTGGCCTTTCCGAAGCCCAAGAGCGGATCGAGCAGAGACGGATTCTCGGATAAGTTAGGTTGCTAAGAAGCTCAGACTCTGGAGGATCGGCGCATTTGTCACGTAATACGTGACGAAGCGGGTTGAACAGTTGCCAGTGCTGAAAGCGTCGCTTCATAGCGTATCCCCGATAGCAGAGAATCTTCTGTGCGACTGGCCGTCTGTCCGACAGTCGTAACGTCTCGCTGTCCGGCTGACCCGCCGTCCGACCGACTAGTCTCTGGCTCTTATCGGTCGGCTGGAACGCCAGAGGTCAGCGACTTCACGAGGCGGTAGAGGAATGCGTCGCTTTCGATAAAGGATTGGACCAACAGGCATTCGTTCGCGGCATGAGTGTTGCCGTTGCCATCGCCAAAAGCGGCTGAGACTCCATAGGAGGGTATTCCCGCTCTGCGCAAATAGACGGAATCGGACGCCCAGGGATCCATCACGGGGTAAACTGCGATCCCGGGCCACATTTCAGCGCTGAGTCTTTCGATCGCTCCCATCACTTCCGGAAGGAGCGGCGAAACCGGGCTCTCCAGGCCGAAACGCGTTTGCGTTAGCTTGATGCCCGGATCGGCCAGGACTTCCGCAAGGGTGCGCTGAACATACTCCAGCGAGTCGCCCGAGAATATCCTGCAGTTGACGGTCGCGCGGGCCACCTGCGGCAGCGCGTTATCGGCATGTCCCGCCTGCAGGAGGGTCGCGACGCAGGTGGTGCGCATGATGGCGTTGTAGTAGGTCGAAGCGGCGGCCAGGCGCTGCGCGGCCGCGAGGTCGGAGGGATCTTTCGCAACCGCCTTCATGTCGTCGGCGAGCGGGCTCTTTTCAGTCTTGGACAGGCGGTCGAAATAGGCGCGCGTCGTCTCGTTGAAGCGGAACGGGATTCATAGTGGGACAGCCGGACGAGCCCCTCCGCCAGCCTGTAGATCGCATTGTCCTTGGACGGCAGGGAACTATGCCCACCCCGATTGGTTATTTCGAGTTGGAAGCTGCTGTGGGCTTTCTCGCCTGTCTGCACGCTCAGGCTGACGTGTTTGCCGTGTTCCAGCAGCCCGCCGCCGGCATCCAGGTTCAGGCAATAGGCGATATCCATGAGATCGCGGTGCTCCTTGAGCAGCCAGTCGATGCCGTTGGCAGTGCCGGTCTCCTCGTCCGCCGTGAGGGCGACGATGATGTCCCGATCGGGAACGAAGCCCTCTGCACGCAGGCGGATCAGGTTGGCGACGAGGATCGCATCGGCATCCTTGATGTCGTTGACGCCGCGTCCGTAGAAGAATCCGTCGCGCTCGGTCAGTTGGAACGGATCGGAGTTCCAGCCATCGCGAGGGGCGTCGACCGTGTCGAGATGAGCAATCAGCAGAATGGGCTTGGCCTGTCCCTTGCCGCGCAGGCGGGCGACGAGGTTCATCCGATCGTGACGGGGACCCATGACAAGGACGTCGGCATCGGCAAACCCGGCGGCACGCAGGCGCGCGGCCATCGCCTCGGCGGCCTTGGTGGAGCCGACGGACGGCGTGGTGTTGATGCTGACAAGCTCCCGCAAGAGATTGCGGGCGAGCGCAGGTTCGGATGAGGCGGTTTGCGATCCATCACCGGCGCGTGCGACAAGGGGGAATAGCGACAATGTGAAGAGACCGATCAGAAACAGGGGGCGGAACTGCCGCCGGGATATTTTCAATGAATTCATGCGGGATTCTCCGGTGCCATTGTGGATTGTTCGTTTTGCACGGGAAGTTTTATCGAGAAGCTGTAGCCTGCTTGGCAAATCCCAAAGCCTCATGGGGCTCTATCGTCCTACCGACGGTCAGTCCGACCGAGGCGGCTGTGCCGCAACCGTGTACGCAGTGCGCACCACCGAGGCGCAGCAGCGCCACCGGCCGACTGTCCAACAGTCGGCCGGGGTTGACGCCGTGCGCGTCGGTTGATCACTTCCTTCAAGTATGTCCGGAAATCCGTTCCTCGATCGCACCTTTGAAATTCGCTGGTCGCAGCTCAAGCCTGAGCTTGTGGAGCCCGCAATCCGGGAGGCCATTTCACGGGCACAGAGCGCGATCGACCGCATTGCGGCCCTCGACTTGGGAGCGGTCGCGTTCGAGAACACGTTCCTGGCGCTCGAAAATTCCACGGAGGAGCTGAGCCTGGCCTGGGCCAAGGTCTCCCACCTACAGTCTGTTGTCGACTCGCCGGCTTTGCGCGAAGCCCACAATGCCGTGTTGCCGGAGGTATCCGCTTTCTTTGCGGGCATTCCCCTCAATGCCGAGCTATGGAAGCGTTTGCGCGCCTTTGCCGACACGCCCATAGCCGCGGAAATCACCGGCGTGCGAAAGCGCTTCATTGAGGAGACGGTGGCCGACTTCAAGCAGGCGGGCGCCGACCTGCCCGCCGACAAGCGCAAGCGTCTCGAGGAATTGCAGACGGAGCTTGCACAGATCACCCAGAAATATTCGGAGAACGTCCTCGATTCCACCAGCTCCTGGCAGTTGATTTTGGACGACGAGGCTCGCCTGAAAGGCATTCCCGAACGCGCCAAGACAGCCGCCCGACACAGTGCGGAACAGAAGAGCTATTGCGATGCCGCCCGTCCCGCCTGGCGCTTCACCCTTCAGGCTCCCTCGATGGAGCCGGTGATGAACTACGCGGAGGATGGCGAGTTGCGCCGCATCGTTTGGAATGCCGCAACCAACGTCGGCAGCATCGCTCCCTTCGATAACTCGGAACTCATCCCAAAAATCCTTGCCCTTCGCGCCGAGAAGGCCGCGCTCCTCGGGTTTTCTCATTTTGCCGACCAGGTATTGGCGCGCCGCATGGCCAAGAACGGCGCGCACGCCCTGGAATTCATCGAGGATCTGAAGAGGCGGGCTCAGCCATATTTCCACAAAGAGATTGCCGCGTTGGAAACATTTCAGGCGGAACAGACGGGCACGGCACCTGCGGTGCTCAAAGCCTGGGAACTCCGTTTCTGGGCTGAACGCCTGCGCAAGCAAAACTTCGCCTTCGACGAGGAGGAACTGCGTCCCTATTTCCCGATGGACCGGGTTGTCAGCGGCATGTTCGAGATTGCCAGGCGCGTTTACGGCCTGACCGTGACCGAGCGTCCCGGCGGTTCAGTCGAGGTGTGGCATCCCGAGGTGAGATTCTACGACATGCTCGACGAGGCGGGACGTCATGTGGGCTCCTTCTACGCCGATTGGCATCCGCGCGAATCGAAGAGGAGCGGAGCCTGGATGAATTACCTGATCACAGGCGGACCGAAATCCGATGGATCGCGCGCCCCGCATCTGGGCCTGATCTGCGGCAACCTGACTCCGTCCGTCGACGGGCATCCCGCGCTCCTCACTCATCGCGAAGTGGAGACGATCTTCCATGAGTTCGGGCATTTGTTGCACCATCTTCTCGGCGAGGTGGAGATCAAGTCCCTCAACGGCGTGAATGTCGCCTGGGACTTCGTGGAATTGCCCTCCCAATTCATGGAAAACTGGTGCTGGGAGCGCGAGAGCCTGGATCTGTTCGCCCGACATCACGAGACAGGCGCGGCCATTCCCGAGGATCTGTACGCGAAACTCGTTGCGGCGCGGAATTTCCGATCGGGCTCGGCCGCCATGCATCAGGTGCAGCTCGCCACGATGGATTTGCTTCTGCATCTGCGCACGGCGGAATTCGGCTCGGGAGACATCGAGTCGAAGATGCGGGCGGCCATCGCCGACACCATGACGCCGTCCGATCCTCCGGCGCGAACCATGATGCGCCGGTTCACGCACATTTTCGGCGATGCGGTCGGCTATGCCGCCGGCTATTATTCCTACAAGTGGGCGGAAGTGCTCGATGCGGATGCTTTCACGCGTTTCAAGAAGGAAGGTCTTTTCAATCGGAAGACAGGCGCCGAGTTTGTGGAGCACATCCTGAGCAGGGGAAACGCGGAGGACCCCGCCGTCTTGTTCCGCCGCTTCATGGGCCGCGAGCCCGATCCCCAGGCACTCCTGATCCGCGCAGGGCTGACGGGCTGAGATGGAAAATAGAATCTAAGAGCGAGCCATGCCTTTGCCCTCCGTCTAACCTCAACTTCGGAATCCAGGTATTACGTGACAAAGCGGATTTGGGATGACGATCTGTTGGCACGCGTTCGCCAGGTGAGGACGTTGGCGCATTTAGTTCTACTGTCTCTTCGGATCGTGCATGTTTGCGACGATTTCCCTATGGCACGAGCTCTTCGACTCAGTCATGTGGGTTCGTACCGACTTCCGACCGCCGACTTCCGATTTCCTTTCTGGCCTCCGGCTTCTGGCGTCTGGCCTCTTTGGTTGCGGCTGCCGCGGTAGGATGCATCCGGGCTAGCTTTACATTTTCCGGAGAATTGGCGCTAATGATCGCCCATAAAGGCCAGCATGATTAACGTGTTCTCGTCCAATCAAAGGCTTCTCCCCAGGTGGTCTGCCATGCTGCCAGAACGCCCAATTGCCTTTTAAAAGAGACCTGTGATACACATCGCTCGTCACTGATTTGATACCCCAGTCCCTCCCTCCCCATGACTCTCGAAAAGAAACTGCTCCTCCTTGTGCTAATTCCGTTGGGTCTCGCGCTTATTCCCGCAGGCATATTGCTGGTCCGCGCCAATAACACCGTGCGGGAGATGGAGCAGCTCGACACGCTTTCCGCACTGGTATGGAAAATGGCCGATGTGGAGAAAGCTCTCGAGGCGGAGCAACTGCCTTGGTTTCTCTTCGGGCCCGAACATGTGAATGACGTGCCGGAAGTTAAGGAGCAGAGCAAAGCCAAAGAGGAAGTCGCCCGGTCAAAAACCGATGCGGCTCTCGCAGCTTACGACCAGGTTTTGGGCGGCATCGACACGAGTTCACTGAGCGGCCTGCTCCAAGAGGCCTTGGATCAGATCAAGAACCAGCGCGCCAAGCTTCCCGGCCTGCGGGATCTGATGTACAACAACCATGAGGAGCAAAACATCGCCCTGACGAGAGGGTATGATGAGATGCGCAATTCGTTCACTGCGACGCTTCCTCTTCTGGTTGACCAGACATCAAACCTCGCCGTCGCGCGAAAACTCATCGTTCTGTCCAAGGCGACCGATGCCCGGAAAAGTGCGCTCTCCTCGGCGGGAATTGTTATTTGGACAATCCAGATCTATGTGGCATCCAAGACGCTCGTGCCCCAGAATCGCTCCCTGGATTTGATGCAGGGCGTAGTGACGGCCGATGCGTCCTTTGCCGAACTGCCTGCGCTATCCGAGGGGGAGGCAAGGGCGAGAATTCTGGCGGTCTATCGGAATCCGCTGTGGCGCGAGGGTGTCGACACCACCAAGAAGTTCGCGGACTGCCTCATGACCCGGATACCACCCCCCCCGATGGTAACCGAAGCCGCGTGGTTGCCCTACTACACATTCTGGGATATCGAAGCGGGGAAGTGCATTGCCTGGTTGCGTGAAGATCTCTCCAGCACTTGCGCGGAGGTTCGCATCTCGGCGACCCGGCAGCGCAACATCAACGCCGGTCTTATTCTCGCGGGCTTTATCGGCTTTTTCCTGCTTTCCCAACGCATGGCGCGAGGCATTGCCAAGCCTCTCAACGAAATTGCCGACAAGCTGGCCGAGGGCGCGGCAACCTTCGCCGATGAGGCGGAGAAAATGGCCTCGGCGTCCGCATCCCTCTCCGATGGCGCGAGCCAGCAGGCGGCATCGCTTGAGGAGACGAGCGCCTCGATCGAAGAGCTCACGGCCACGACAAAGACCAACGCCAGCACCGCCGCCTCGGCGGTGGAGTCTTCAAACGCCGCGACCAAGACCGCCAAAGAAGGCAAGGGCTTCATCGCGGTGCTCAGCACGACTGTCGCCGATGTCGAGAAATCGGGCAGCGCCATCACGGGCATCCTCAAGACCATCGACGAGATCGCCTTTCAGACGAACATCCTAGCCCTAAACGCCGCCATTGAGGCAGCTCGCGCAGGAGAAGCCGGCGCGGGCTTCGCCGTCGTTGCCGAAGAGGTGCGCACTCTCGCCCAGCGCTCCGCCGCGGCCGCCAAGGAAACCACCGAGCTGCTCGCGGGCGGCGGATCCTCTGAGGCGGGCAGCCAAAGGGGCGTGGTTGAGGGCTTGGTCAAGATCCGCGAGGATGCAGCCCGCGTGGCAGCTCAATTTGAAGCCATCGGCGCCAAGATTGCCGAAACGGATTCCCAGGCGGGCCAGATCGCCACGGCCTCCAACGAACAGGCCCGCGGCCTCGCTGCCATCGCCAGCGCAGTCCATGACATCGACCAGGTCACGCAGAGCAACGCGGAATCCAGCCGCAATGTCGCCGATACTGCCGATATGCTGAGAGCCAAGGCCGAGGAGATGAAGCAGGCCGCCGCGGTGCTCCTGCACCTGATCGGCGCAAGGTCCGGTTCTTGAAAGCTGGGAATTTGCGGATGGCCTTACGGAGCCCGGGTCACGAAATCGCGCCAAGCCTCGGCGGTGGCGCGATCGGGAAGCCAGTTCGTTGTCTCATCAAGAGCAGTGCTTTGGGATGCCGGGCGGAGCTCCTTGCCATCCTTTGAAGCGAGCCAGGGCTCCGGAAACACGAGGACGGACGCTTTGGCCGGCGCGCAGCAGGCTGTTCCACTTTTGCGGGCCGCGAGCACGGAATGAAAGAACACTCTGGCGAGAGGGACGGTGCCTTGGCTTTCGTGCCCGACCCCCGGCTCGATTGCGAGAGCCCACAGCGCGCCCCGGCTCCGACCCGAGGAGAAAACCCTGTTGATGGCATCGATGCGGCGCTGCAGATCGCGCTCGCCGATGAACATGATGGCCGGAACGCGAAGCGTTGCCTCGGGCGCGGGCACCGTGTGGTAAAAGCCGCCCTTGTTCACCACGAAGGCCAGGACCCGCTGCGGCTGCCAGGTGGCGAATTCGTAATTGAACTGGCCGCCTGCGGAAACCCCCCACAGGAGCAGGGGTGCCTCGGCAATCTCAGGCATCTCGAGGGACTTTGCGAAGCTGGAGAGCGCGTCGAGCAGGGTCTGGCCGCTGCCTTTTGCCGCCTGTGCGTACGCCTCGTCCAGCAAGGGTTCCTTGTCCTTGAAGAAACAGGCAAGCAGCACGAGATGGTGCTCCTCCGCAAAACGACGCCACTCGGGATCGTCAACCTGGGTGCGACCATCCGAGTTCGAGCCGGGCACCATCACGAGCACCGCGCTCAGTTTGCCTAACATCGGCGGGCACCAGATGCGGTAACTGGCCAGGGCGTAATTCGGACCGGGGCTGGGCGCTGCATAGTCAAGGATGCGGCCGGGATTAATTGCCGCGAAAAGCGGGCTTAGAAGGCAGGCTAGCAGAACGCAGTGGCGGATTTGTGGCATGGCTTTCATCAGTTCTGCAGGATGATGCATTCGGATCTTTCAGATGTCGCGTTCAGAATTTCCAGGCGACGATGCGGCTTTTCTTCTGCCCCTGTGCCATGGGAATCGTGCGGAACTCCGCCGCCTTTGCGCTTTTTAAAGCATCAAGGACTCCCGGCAGGTTCTCGCTTTTTGAGATGAGGCAGGAGAACCAGCCGCACAAAGACGGGAACTCGGCACTCTCGGCGATCATGCGTTTCACGAAGCCCAATTCGCCGCCCTGGCAAACCAGCTCGGTGCTTATCCCGCCGAAGTTCAGCATGGCCTTAGTGTCGCGCGGGAGCGTTCGTCCGGCCAGGGCGCGCAGTTTTCGCAGCGTTCCTTTCGCAGCGGATTTGGAGGAGCTGTGAAAGGGCGGATTGCAGAGTGAGACGGCAAAATGCTCTCCCGGTTTCACGATACCTTGGAAGATCTTTTGCGGGGAGCGTTGCAGGCGGCACTCCACGAAGCCTGCGAGAAGCGGATTTGCCGCGACGATCTTCCGCGCCGAGTGAAGGGCCTCGGCATCGATGTCGGTGCCAACAAAGGACCAGCCGTATTCGTGCCGCCCCAGAATCGGATACACGCAACTGGCACCGACGCCCACGTCCAGGACGCGTACCTTCTCGCCCCGCGGAATCCCCGCCGCCTCCTTTTCTCCCAGCAGATCCGCCATGTGGTGCAGGTAATCCGCTCGCCCGGGGATCGGAGGACAGAGGTACCCCGCGGGCAGTTCCCAGAACCTGATCCCATAGTGGTGCAGCAGCAGTGCTCGATTGAGAAACTGCACGGCTTTGGGATTCGCGAAGTCGATTGAATCCCTGCCGACTGGGTTTTGCTTTACGAAAGCAGCCAGCTCGGGGCTCGCCTGCACCAGTTGCACAAAATCGTAGCCATGCCGATGCAGGTTCCTCGGATGCAGGCCTGATTTCTCAACTGCGGCGGTATTTGTTGCGCGACTCATGTGGCTTGGCGTCGCGGATTGTCATTATTAACCCGATCGAGGGCACGACTAATTACCGGAGCCAAGAGCAGGAATTCATATTCCAGCTCAAATTCGGAGCATAATCCTGGGAGTGTCCGATATGGATATGCACTTTGGCGCACGGCGGTGGATGAGATTTGAGCAGTCGCAAGGTGTGGAAATCGCCATCTCAATTGTCATGTCGGATATGGAGCCCCTTCGCAGACTCGGCTTTGGCTGTCCAGAGCCGGTTGAAAAGCCATCGACGCCGCAACAGCATTTCGTAAGGGACTATTCGGAACATCTGGCCCGACTAAGAACCAAGCTCCAGCTTGATGACGCCATGCGCGCCGCCGTCGGTGGCGAATTCGAGGCGGTCGGCAGGCTAGAACTCGCCCTTCTCAAGCAATACGAGCTCGGCGACGAACCGGCTTTCATCGTGGATGTAGGATGCGGGAGCGGTCGTTTGGCTGCACAATTAGCCGCGAGTCCGAATGTCAGATATGTAGGGACGGACATCATGCCCGATCTCCTATCATTCGCGCAGCGGCTCTGTGAACGGCCAGATTGGAGGTTCATTCCGACAAACGGATGTTCGATCCCGGTCGCAGACAATGAAGCCGGCTACGTCTGCTTCTTCTCGGTGTTCACACACCTCTTGCATCAGGAGACATACCGGTACTTGCAGGAGGCGAAACGCGTCCTAAAGCCGGGTGGCCTGATCCTCTTCACCTTTCTTGAGTTTCGGTTACCCTGCCACTGGGCGATCTTCGAAAGATCACTCGAGGCTATCAGCAAAAGCGCCCATTTGGACCAGTTCATGAGCCGCGATGCAATCGAGGCATGGGCCGAACATTTGGATTTGGAAATCGTCCAGGTCGTAAACGGCGACATGCCGCACATCCCGCTCTCCTCGCCGATTGCGTTTGAAGACGGTCGCGTGATGGAAGGCATGGGGAATCTCGGCCAGTCGGTGGCGGTGCTTCGCCGAAAACAAGCCTGATGCCAGAGCGCCCCTTCGCAGGAATTTAGGCTAGCTAATCGTTCGAGCTCTGACTATCTGACTGGGCTCCAGTACGAATAGCCCCACGTTCCCCTTCGTCTTGGAATCCTTGCTTGTCGATGCCCATGCATAGGCACCTGCAGCCCAACTCAAAACAGCATATAAAAATACCCCCAAATGACAGCTACTGAACAACCCATCAACAAAGGCCGGATCGTCGTAGTCGCCGGCCTCGGCATTAACCTTATTCTGGGAGCTCTCTACGCCTGGGGCGTCATGGGCAAGGCCCTCGTCGTGCAATGGCATTGGTCCAAGTACGATGCCGCGCTGCCCTTTGCGATCTCGACCGCGGCCTTCGCCCTGACGATGGTATTTGCGGGACGGATGCAGGACAAGATCGGTCCCAAGGTGGTGGCCGCTCTCGGCGGACTTGTCTTCGGCTCGGGTCTCATCGCATCGGCTTTTGCCTCCACGCCGATGACCATGATGCTTACCTTCGGCGTCATCGGCGGCATCGGCATCGGGCTGGGATATTCCGCGACGCCCCCGCCCGCCATGAAGTGGTTTCCCCCCTCGAAGAAGGGGCTGGTCGCAG
>JBAZHQ010000055.1:0-16005 GCA_041652235.1 Opitutaceae bacterium
TTTTTAAATGCGGCGCCTGCCGCCATAGCAGGCGCCGCAAAACTCCGAGAAGCTCCGGTATGCGCCCGGTTCCGCAAGAATTTCATTCTCACAGATACCAACGGATAGCTTAAGGCCAAAGATATCATGCCTCCGAAACCCGAATCCACGCCAGCGCCCGCGCCCGCTCCTGCAACTCCTGCTCCAGCGCCCGCCGTTGCGCCTGCCGCGTCCTCAGGCTCCAAATTTTCCGCCCTGATCCCGGTGATTCTCGTGGTTGTGCTCGCTCCCGTGGTTTCCTGGGCAGTGGCTCAGTTTGTGATCATTCCCAAGATGGAACAGCGCCTCACGGCAGCCGTAGGCAAGGCCGGCGTCACGACAGCCGAGGCCCCTGCCGAGGAAGCCGCGCCCGCTGAGGAATCTTCAGCGCATGGCGGGGGGCATGGCGCAGCCCCCAAAAAGGGAGAAGCCTCAAGCCCCTCCAATAGTTACGAATTCAGCAATGTCGTCGTGAATCTCGCGGGCACCATGGGCACCCGCTATCTCAAGGCCACTTTTCTGGTCACGGGCAAGGACCGCAATATCCGCGATACCTTCAACAAGGAAAAGGCCAAGATGGTCGACGTGACCCTCAATGTGCTTTCCTCCCTCTCGCTTGCGGATCTTGAGGAGGCTGGCGCGAAAAACATCATTCGCGAGAAATTGGTCAACGCCTATAATCAGGCTCTCGGCAAGAAAATCGTCGAGCAGATCTACTTTTCCGACTTCGTAGTCCAATAACATGGCTGACGATCCCCTGCGTTCGGTTTCCGACATTCTCGATCAATCAGAGATCGACAAGCTGCTCGCGTCGGCCGAGGTCCAGCAAAAGCAGTCGGTTTTTCTCAGCGACGGCACCCTGGCGGACCCGCTTAAGGCTCCGAAGATCGAGATCTACGATTTCCGGAACCCGGTGTTCCTGACGGAAGTCGAGCTGCGCCGGCTGCGCATCCTGCACGAGGATTTTATCCGCTACCTCTCCGCCCGGCTCTCGCTGTTTCTCCGCATGGAGTTTACGCTGAAGATGTCGAAGCTCACCACGCTGAGCTATCTGAAATTTACCGAAGCCCTTCCCAGCCCTACGCACCTGGTGCTCTTCAAAAGCGAGCCTCTCTTCGGCGTCGGCATCCTGGACGTCAACCCCCGTCTCGCCCTCACCATCGCCGACCGCATGCTGGGAGGCCGCGGGCACTCCGTTAAGGCGGAGCGTTTTCTCACCGAGATCGAAGTGGGGCTCATTGAGGACATCATCATGATCATCCTCGAGGAATGGTGCGCCCAGTGGAAACTGGAGCAGGAATTGCATCCCCAGATTCTCAGCCATGAGACCAACGGACGTTTCCTCCAGACTTCGCCCAAGGATGCGATCATGCTGGCGCTCACTCTGGAGGCCGACTTCGGCGACTGCGCCGAACAGATGCAAATCGGCGTTCCGTACTACACCATCGAGCCGTTGGTAAAATCCATGCAGGCCCGGCGCGCAAAAGACGCCACGATCGCATCGGAAGCCACCAACAAGAAGGCCGAGTGGCAGCCCGTTTACGAGAAGGTCTCCATCCCGGTCCGCGCCGAGTGGGACGCCTTCGAGCTTTCCCTGCGCGAAATCGTCTCCTTGCGTCCCGGCGACGTCATTGAAATGCCCGCAGGTATTCTTGATAGAACCCGCATCCGCCTGAACGGAGCCCCCAAATTCATGGGATCCGTCGGCTTGGACAGCGACCGTGTTGCAGTCAAAGTTACCAGCAAATACTCCGAGGAGGAGCTCGCCCATGCCAAATCTCGATACTGAAAAGACCCTCGACGTCGTCATGGACGTCAAAGTGAAGGTTACCGTGCAGCTTGGCTCCTGCCAGCTTCCCATGCGCGATGTCTTGGAACTCGCCGCCGGCACGGTAATTCAGCTCAACCAGCACGCCAGCGACCCGGTGGGTCTTTTTGTAAACGAAAAATTAATCGCCTACGGCGAAGTTGTCGTTGTGGAGGACAGTTTTGGCATCAAGATAACCGAGTTAGTCGGCACAAAGCCTAATGCTTCGAGCTGACGACCATGCCATGCTCCATAACAAATCCTTTACCGACGTCCTGCGTCGGCTGCTAGTGGTAATCGGCTGCGTCGTCTTAGCCGCGGCGCAGCCGATGAGTCTTTTCGCGGGTACCGCCGCCAACGATCCCCAGCGGGCGCCCGACACGGTCATCTATCCCAAGGGATCGGCCGAGAAGCCGGCCGACATGCCGGTGCTGCGCACCGACATGGGAGCCGGGAGCAGCGTCTATATCCTCGTCATAGCCGCTTTCGCCGGCGCTGGCGCCTGGGTTCTCTGGCGCAGGCGCTCGGGTGGCGGCCGCTTCGGAGGCAAGGGCGGCCAGAAGCTCATGATCCAGGAAACCCGGAATCTCGGCAACCGCCAGTATCTCATCGTGGCCTCCTACGAGGGCAGGAAGTTTCTCCTGGGCGTCACGACCGAGCGTATCCAGATGCTCTCGACACTCCCCGGCGAGGGAGAACAGGAGTGATGCGCATGAACTCCCGCATCCGCCTTCCCGCGCGGAGCCTCTCCGTCTGCCGCCTGTTCTTCTCGCTCGCGGCCATCCTGTTTTTCAACGGCATCGCGACCGCCCAGGCTCCCGGGCCGGCGATCGCGGCGCCCGCAAAAGCCGCGGCAAGCCGCGCACCGGCCGGAGCCGACATCAATTCGCCCGCGACTGCCCCGGGCGCCGCGGCTGCCGCAGGCGCCACCGAACCCTGGAGGCTTAACATCGGACTTGAGGGCGGCAACAAGCCCGGAGATGTGAGCGTGGCCATCCAGATCGTCGTCCTGATGACCCTGCTGAGCTTCGCGCCGGCGATGGTCATGCTGATGACGAGTTTTACGCGCATCGTCATCGTCCTCGGTTTTGTGCGCACGGCCATCGGCATTCAGAGCGCGCCTTCCAACCAGATCATCATCGGGCTGTCTCTCTTCCTCACCTTTTTCCTGATGGGGCCGACGATCGAGCGCATCCATGACGAGTCGCTCAAACCCTATCTCGACGGCCAGATCACTTCCATGGCGGCCCTCGACAAGGCATCGATGCCCTTGAAGGATTTCATGCTGAAGCAGACTCGCACTCGCGACCTTGAGTTCTTCCTGCAATTGGGGCGTTTCCCGCCGACCAAGCTTCAGGAACTGCCCATGCGCGTCGTGATCCCGTCCTTCGTGATCAGCGAGCTCCAAACTGCGTTCCAGATGGGATTTCTCCTGTTCCTGCCGTTCCTGGTCATCGATTTCATCGTTTCGTCCGTGCTTATGTCGCTTGGCATGATGATGATGCCGCCCTCGGTCGTTTCCCTTCCCTTCAAACTGCTGCTCTTTGTGCTCGTCGACGGCTGGCACTTGGTTGTGAAGAGCATCGTCGAAAGCTTCCGATAGCATGGTAACTGCGGCCATGTTTCCCGTTTCACGCTTATGAATCCCGAAGTCGCTATCGATCTTTTCAAGAACACCGTTCTGTTTTCCCTCTACATGGTGTCTCCCTTTCTCGGGGCGGCCCTGGTGATCGGCCTTGTGACCAGCCTTCTCCAGTCGGTGACGAGCTTGCAGGAACAGACGCTTACCTTCGCCCCAAAACTGATAGGCATCAGCATCGTTATGGTCGCCCTTGGCCCCTGGCTCTTGCGCTCGATGACGGAGTTTACCATCCAGATCATCAGCAAGATGGGTGAGCTGGGGCACTGACGCGCCCTGGCATGCAACTGGTACTGGTCCATAGTTGGCTGATGGTCAGCCTGCGCGGCCTGGGAATCGTCCTCCTATTTCCCACGCTCGGCTCGCAGCAGCTCCCCGCAGTCATACGCGTCGCCCTGAGCATGGTTCTGGCGTCGGTGATGTACGCCATCGTGCCCCATGTGCCGGAACTGCCTTCGGATCTTTTGAAAATGATGACGGCGGCAGGCGGAGAGCTTCTTCTTGGCCTGGCCATGGGCTTTGTCGGGCGGATGGTATTCGCCACGGTCGAAGCCGCCGGTCGCATGATCAATCAGGAAATAGGCCTGGGAGGTTTTCCCGGCATCGACACGCCGCGGCCCGCCGAAGAGCCGCTCGCGGCCTTTCTCTCGATGTTCGCAGGATTGCTTTTCTTCCTAAGCGGAGCCCACCTGGGATGCCTGGCCGCCTTCGCCAAAAGTTTCGATTTCGCGCCTGCAGGGCAGCCCGCATTCGGAGCGATTTCCGCCGAGACTCTGATCGTCGCGACGGGCAATATCATCGAACTGGGATTTCGCATCGCAGCGCCGTTTATAGCCATGAATTTCCTGATCAATCTGGCGTTCTCCGTGCTTGGGCGCGCTGTGCCGAGGATGAATGTGTTCATCACGAGTTTTACCATCCGGATTTTAGTGGGATTGTCGCTCCTGGCCACTTCGGGAATGCTGCTCGCACGTTACCTGTGGGTGGAATTCGACAACCTCCCCGGACGAATGCTGGACCTGTTGCCGTTGAAGTAGGGGAGGATTTTAACTGCAAAGAAGCGAAGAAAGGAAATCCGCATTCTGCTGAATTGCGTTTGTCACGTATTACGTGACAAAGCGAATTTCAAAGAGACAGATTGCCGGATTTGAGGTCCAGATATCCGAGTGCTTCCATTCGCTGCTTTGCGTCGCTATGATTCTGCAAGCTTTTGCTTCGATCATGGGCGGCAGAAATTGCCGGGGGAGATGCCTCTTGAAGTTCAATTTTTTTGGCCGGCGGTTGTCCAGGGAATCATAATTCTATAACATCCTAACGGACAGTGGTAAACGGAGCGCCGGTTCTGCTTGGCACATGCGCTGCAATCTAGGTCGGGATTTCTCATGGCTGAACAAGACCAAGACCAAAAAACTGAGGAGCCGACCGGTAAACGTCTCAACGAGGCAGCCGAAGAGGGCAACTTTGCACGGTCGGAGGAGATGCAGACGGTCTTTGTTGTCACGGGTGCTTTTATTGCGCTCAGCCTGACGGGGCGTGCGATGGCTCACGATGTCGGCGAACTTGCCGTGAACGTGTTTTCCCAGCTTGGCCATGTGCGTATGCAGCTCGATACGGCTCCGAGCCTGCTGTTCGACATCATCATCATGGTGGGTCGCCTGCTTGCTCCGGTGCTGGGAGCCTGCATTTTGGGGGCGATTCTGAGCGGCGGCATACAGAGCGGCTTCCAACTTTCGCCCAAGGCCTCGAATTTCAAGCCTGAGAAACTCAATCCGATTCCGGGCCTCCAGAGGCTGTTTTCGAAGAATAACTGGATTCACGGGGGCATCGACCTTCTCAAGCTGGTCGCGATCTCTCTGGTGTTGTGGACGGTTGCCAAGAACCTGGTCAAGGACCCCATGTTCACCGCTCCTGTGGAGGCTGCCTACCTGGGCGAGTATATTGAACGTGCCTCCTACGCTTTTCTGAGCCGCCTGCTGCTTGCGCTCAGTTGTATCGCCGCGGTGAGTTACGCCTACGAAAAATATAAGACTGGCCAGGACCTCAAGATGACCCGTGAGGAAGTCAAGGATGAGCACAAGCAGATGGAAGGCAGCGTACAGGCCAAGATGGCCATGCGCCGCATGGCGCGCCGTCTCCTCCAGCGCCAGATGATCGGCTCGATTCCGACGGCCGATGTGGTGGTCACCAACCCGACCCACTATGCCGTGGCTCTCAAGTACGAGCGCGGAGTGGACAAGGCCCCCGTTGTGCTGGCCAAGGGGGAGAACAGTTTTGCCCAGCGCATCAAGGCCATCGCCGCTGAAAACGGCGTTCCCACGATCGAGAACAAACCTGTCGCACGGGCTTTGTACGCCATGGGCAAGGTCGGACAGCCCATCCCGATCGAATTGTACAAGGTCGTGGCCGAGATCCTGGCATTCGTTTATCGCACCCATCGCTACTACTTCTTCCGCCTGAAATCCCGCCGCTCCGAAGTCCGGTCGCAGCAAGGCCAATCGTTGCCCGGGCTCGACGCCGAGGACGATGTCAGCGGCCAGACCGCCTAGGCTCCGCGAGTTGTATCACATTTTCCAGCACACTGATTTTCAAACCCCATGGCCACTGCAACTGCAACCCCCGCCGCTCTGATGGCCCCCGCTCCTTCGGAGGGGGGATTCTTTACGCCCCAGTACCTGCTGCGCCGGGCGGACCTTCTTTTCTCGGGCGCCCTGTTCACAACGGTGTTGCTCCTGATTGTTCCGGTGCCGCCTTTTCTACTGGACGGTTTCCTGGCCGCCTCCCTCGGAATCTCATTCCTCGTCCTGCTGACCATCGTTTACGTCAAGGACCCTCCCGAGTTCTCCGCATTCCCGACGATTCTGCTCGCATTCACGCTCTACAGGCTCGCGCTGAACATCTGCACGACGCGTCTCATCCTCACGCAGGGTTACGCGGGGCATGTCATCGAGTCTTTCGGGCACTTCGTCATCCAGGGCAATTACATCGTCGGCTTCGTGGTGTTCCTCATCCTGGTCGTGATCAACTTCGTCGTGATCACCAAGGGCGCCGGGCGCATTGCCGAAGTGAGCGCGCGTTTCACCCTCGACGCCCTTCCCGGAAAGCAGATGGCCATCGATGCCGAGCTCAACGCCGGCATCATCGACGAGATCACCGCCACGCATCGCCGCCTGAAGGTGCAGAAGGAGGCGGATTTCTACGGCGCGATGGACGGCGCGTCGAAGTTCGTGCGCGGCGACGCGATTGCGGGCATTCTCATCACCCTGGTGAACGTTCTGGGCGGTTTTGCCATCGGCGTCTTCCAGATGGACCTCACGCTCGGCGAATCGATCACGAAGTTCACGCTGCTCTCAATCGGTGACGGCCTGGTCTCCCAGATTCCCGCGCTCATCGTTTCGGTGGCCGCCGGTATCCTCGTCACCCGGGCCTCGGAGAACGCGAATCTCGGCACGCAGATCGGCAACCAGATGTTTAAGTACCCGCGTGCGCTCACGATCGTGTCCGGCATGCTGGCGGTATTCGGCCTCATGCCCGGGATGCCGATCATGCCCTTTCTTGTCTTGGCGGGAGCCACGGGTTTTATCGCCCGCCTGCTCAGAAAGCAGGAGGCCCTGAACACCGAGCTCGTCCACGAGGTCAGTTCCGCCGCCCATGGTGGAAAAAACGGCAAGGCCGGAGCCGCCCAAGGGGGCAAGGAGGGTGCGAATGCCCAGGCCCAGGCTCATGCCGCTCCGCGGGTGCTTCCCGACGATTTCAAGAAGCTCATCGACCTCGATGTGTTCGCCATCGAGATCGGGCACGGCCTGCTCGGTCTCGCAGATGCGAAGCTCGGCGGCGATCTCCTCCTGCGCGTCACGGGTGTGCGCAAGGCGCTGGCCCGCGAGAAGGGCATTTTGGTGCCGCCTGTCTCCGTGCGCGACAATCTGGAGCTTGAGGCCAACGAGTACCGTTTTCTCCTCCGTGGCAGGACCGTGGCGAAGGGGATCGTGATGCCGGGCCGCTTCATGGCCATGAATGTCTCGGGCAGCAAGGTGCTGATGCGCGGCATTCCCACCCGCGAGCCCGTTTTCAATCTCGAGGCCGTCTGGATCGTCGAGGACGACAAGAAAGTCGCCGAACTCAACGGCTATACCGTCGTCGATCCCTGCTCGGTTCTCATCACTCATCTTTCCGAGACGCTCAAGTCGATCGCGCATCTCCTCCTGGGGCGACAGGATGTGCAAACGCTCATCGACCATCTCAAGGACACCCATCCCGCCCTCGTGGCCGAATTGCTGCCGGATCTCGTCAACCTGGGCATCATCCAGAGGGTGCTTCAGAATCTCCTCCGCGAGAACATTTCGATTCTCAACCTCCCGCTCGTCCTCGAGGGAATCGGCGACTTTGCCCAAATGTCCAAGAATCCCGACGATCTTAGCGAACTCGTGCGCCGCCGCCTGGGCATGTATTTTGTGCCGGAACTGGAGCATCGCCCGGGCGTCATCAAGGCGGCCACCCTGGATCCGCGGCTCGAGCAGTTCTTCGCAACCAAGGTGCATCGTTCGCTCAGCGAAGTGGGCCTTGCGCTCGACCCGGCGACCGCGCACCACCTCCTCAGCGAGCTCAACCAGCGCACGTCGGGGCTGGTGCAGAATGGCATCCCCGCCGTGGTCGTCGTGGGAGCCGAGATACGCCTCCCGCTCAAGCGGTTCATCGAACCGTCGATGCCGCGCCTCACGGTCCTTGCCTTCCAGGAGCTGCCTTCGGCGACGGAAATCGAAAACGTGGGTCTCGTCACTCTCCCCTCGCACCTTGCGCGTCCCGCAGAGCTCAAGGCCGCTTGATAAACCATGAGCAACGACACTCAAACTGCTTCCGAGTCCAGCGCCGTTTACCGCCTCGTGGTGCGTTCGGCGGAGGAGGCTGTGCAGACGATTCGCGACCGCTTCGGCAGCGACGCCAAGGTGCTTTCTGTGAAGCAGGTGGACGGGCAGGGGATCGTGAGCCTGTTCATGCGTCCCAAGCTTGAGGTTGTCGTGCAGGTGGGACCGCTTGAAGGAAACCTGCCTGCCTCGTTTGTGGGGTCGCAGGCGCCGGCCCCTTCCGCTACAAGGCCTGAGCCCATCCTTCCCCCCGGAACTCTCTTTGGCGCCACCGGCTCCGATGCCGGCGGCCCCGCCGCAGGGGAGGGAGCAACTGCCGGAATTGCGCGGATTGAGGAGAGTGCGCCGTCCCTTGAGATCAGGCGCTCAAGACCGGAGACGCTGTCGAACGTGGATCTGCCCGATCTTCTTCGTCGCTCCGGGTTCTCCGAAACCTTCCTCGCAAGGCTGCGCGGGATGCCGTCATGGAGCAGTCAGGAGTCCAAGCCTCTTCACGTCACTCTCGTCGATCTGGGAAGCGATCTTCGCAAAATGTTCGCGAACCGCCGTCCTCGCCCCCTGCCTGCGCGCACTGCGTTCATCGGCACGATGGGGGTCGGGCGCACCACGGCCCTGTGCAAGTGGCTCGCCGCCGAGGTTTTCGCGCGCGGTCGCAACGGACGCGTGCTCAAAGTGGAGTTCGATGTGCCGAACCCCGCTGAGAATCTTGCGATATACTGCGAGGCCCTCGGCCTCGGCCTTGAGCACTATTCGCGCGACACAGATCTTTCGGTGAACGCAGGGGAGTTCCTCTATGCCGACTTGCCGGGCTTCGAGTCCCGGCGTCCGAGGGCCAACCACCAACTCGCCAACTTTCTCAACACCTCGAAATTCGAGGGCCGCGTGCTCGTTCTCAACGCCCTCTACGACCAGTCCACTCTTCGCGCAGCCTACGCCGCTGGGCGGGAACTAGGTGCGACGCACCTTGTTTTTACCCATTGCGACGAGCTTGTCCATTGGGGCAAACTCATGGACATTCTGATGGATGGAGATTTAAGCCCTCTGTTCCTGGCGACCGGTCCAAGCCTTTCCGGCGATTGCGTTGAAGACTGCTTCGGCGCCGTTCTGCATAAAACCATTCCAGGAGCCTGATCATCCCATGAAATCAATCTTTTTAGCCGGCGGATTCGCCGGATTCTCCATCGCCTCGATCACGGGCATAATCGCCGGCCGCGAGCCGGATCTCGTGCTCCGCGATTCTGCCATCGCCTGCATCGCCTGCGCCTTTCTCTTCCGTTGGTTCTGGATGGTGCTCGTCAGGGCCTTGACCGAGGCCGTCACCGCCAAGCGCGCTGCCGTCGCCGCCGCCGAAGCTGCCGCAGCGCAATCGAAGGCCAAGTAAATCTGGCCGGTTAATCCCATCGTTCAAATTTCAACTCTAAGTACCCATGAAAAAAGCCACGATCGTCGCTGCCCCAGAAACCCCTCCCGCAGCAAACGCCTGGCGCGTGTACCAGGGAGCAGCCGGCCCCATAGACGAGAAGGAGCTCATCGAGCGCTACCTGCCTCTCGTTCGCAACGTGGTCGACCGCATCAAGCTCAACCTCCCGCCTCATGTGGACGCCGACGACCTTTACAGCGTCGGCATCACCGGTCTCATCGCGGCGGTCAAGAAATTCGACCCGGAGCAGGGGAACACCTTTGCCGCCTACGCCACCACCCGCATCCGCGGCGCGATCCTGGATGAACTGCGCCGCATGGACTGGTGCCCGCGTCGGGCCCGTGCCAAGGCTCGCAAGCTCAAGGAAGCCATCAATGAGGTGGAGCAACGCCTGGGACGCGCGGCCACCGAGGATGAGGTGCGCGAGCATCTTGGACTTTCGCAGAAGGAATACTCGAAATGGCTCGAGGAATCGAAACCGATATGTTTTGTGAACATCGATTCCTCGGCCGAGCATGAGGAATCCGATGGAGCCTCCCTGCATGAGCTTATCGCCGATGAGAGCGATGTCCCCGTGCGGGAAAAAATGGAGAAGGAAGAACTCATGCAGATCATCGCCCGGCGCATAGAGGAGCTGCCGGACATGCCGAAGAAAATTCTCGCGATGTATTATTTCGAGAATATGCGTTTGGCTGAAATTGCGGCCGTGTTCGGTCTCACCGAATCCCGCATATGCCAGATTCACGCGCAGACTGTGCTCAACCTGCGGGCCTACATCCAACGTGTTCGCAGTCGTTAAGCACCCACTATAGCACCCCCCTGTCCCGGACAAATTTATGCTTATCCTGATCGGAGCCGGAATTGTCATCTTCTCAATGCTAGGCGGGTTCATGGTCGCCGGCGGCAACCCGATTTTGCTCCTGCATATTTCGGAGTTCATAGTGATTCTGGGCATTTCATTAGGTGTGCTCGTCATCGCCAGCCCGGCGCATGTGATCAAGGAACTCGTGCACCAGCTCAAGGCGTCCTGTTTCGGAAAATCGGCCAGCCGGCAGGAGTACTTCGACCTGCTCCGGATGCTGTACGAAATCTTCATGGTTGGCCGGCGCAACGGACTGATCGCCCTCGAGGAGCATGTCATGAATCCCAAGGATAGCAGCATTTTCAAGAAATACCCCGCATTCATGGCGAGCGACGTTCGCGTCGAATTCCTGTTAAACGGCTTGAGGCCTGTCATCGATGGAAAGATCAAGCCGGATCAACTTGAGAATCTGATGACTGCGGAACTCGATGCAAAATCGGATGAAGCGGATCATCCCGTCCACATCATGAACCTCGTGGGCGACTCTCTCCCCGGCATCGGTATCGTGGCCGCCGTGCTTGGCATCATCAATACGATGGCATCCATTGCCGATGGTCCTGAGGCGGTGGGTGTGAAAGTGGCTGCTGCGCTCACCGGAACCTTTCTCGGTGTGTTTTTCGCCTACGGCTTCGTGAATCCTATGGCCAACCGGCTCAAGTTCAATAATGCGAGCAATATGCAGTATCTGCGATGCATTTTGGCCGCCGTCGCCGGTTTCGCGAAGGGCCTCGCGCCTCTAACCGCCGTCGAGGTTGCCCGGCGTTCCTTGGACAGCGGTGTCCAGCCTACCGCCGACGAGCTTGAAACAAAGCTCAAGTCGATGAACACCACCGCTAAGTAAGGTCGATCCGAATTTTGCACCATGGCGCGTAAAAAAAAGCCCGAACACCACGGTGGTGCATGGAAAGTAGCCTTCGCTGATTTCATGACGGCGATGATGGCTCTTTTCATGGTCCTATGGATTTGCGCCCAGGACCAAAAAATCGTCATTGCCACGGCGCGCTACTTTCAAAACCCCTTCAATTCGCCCTTGGAAAAGAGCTCTGGCATCATGGAGTTTAACGCCAGCACTCCGAACAAGGGCAGTGGAAACGAGGAGGGCAAAAGTCCCGATTCCCCAAGCGTGTCCGATGCCAAGGAGATCGATCTTCAATTCCTTAACTCGGTCGCGAAGGATTTCTACCGGCTCCTCAGCCTTGAGGAGGACCTTAACTCCAAGCCTATAGACATTCAGGTCACGAGCGATGGCATGAAGATCTCTCTTTTCGACCGCGCTCGAAAACCGCTCTTCAAGGAAAATTCTGCCGAGTTCACTGAATGGGGCAATTACATGATGCAGAGCATGGCCTGGCTCGTTGACCGTCATAAATTCAGAGTTGTCATCGAGGGGCATACGCGCAGCGGACTTGCTTTTGATAACAAGAATTATTCGGCCTGGGAGCTTTCCTCCGACCGAGCCAATGCCTCCCGGCGTGCGCTGACCTATTACGCCGTCGATCCCAAGCTGATCGAGCGAGTCGTCGGCTATGCGGATACCCGGCCCGTGCCCGGCGAGCCCGCCGATTCGGAGTCCAACCAGCGGGTCACGCTCAGTCTTACGGTTGGCAAGCGCCAGAATGAAGCCGCGAACACCGTCAAACCTGCCATCTCACAATGAAATCTTTCCTGCATGGTCGCCCTGTCCAGAAGGGCAGTCTGCTCCATTCCCTCTCCGGCCAAGCCCCCGAGTTCTCGGGCAAGGCGCATGTCGCCGGGCACTCCTCTGAAAGCGGGCCTACCGTGGAATGCATCAAGGAGGGGGACAAGGTGGTGCGCATGGTTGTCACTTGCACCTGTGGCGAACGCATCGAGATCGAGTGCCTTTACCCCGCCGGCGGCTGAGCTATCCGAATTTAGTTAGCTGCAAAGAAACGAAGGGATCGAATCTTTGTTTCTTCGCTTCTTTGCAGTTTTTATGACTGTGCTGCCGCCCGGCAAAGCTTGCCGCCATCGGAACGGGAGGATGGGGCAAAGATTTCTGATGCCAAATCGGAAGAAATTAAATTATGGTAAGATATTGAAAGGCAGTATGAAAAGACAGTCCTAGTAAACGCGGCACGGCTCACGCTAATTAGCAGGAGCCAATGAATATCGGACTCTACCAAAGCGCTGCATCCCTTTCCGCTCTGGAACGCTGGCAAGATGCCGTATCCCAGAATATTACGTCAAGCCAGGTATCCGGATATAAAAAACGCACGGTGGACATCTCCGCTCAGTTGATGGGCGAGCATGCGGCCGACAAGAATACGCGCGTCGGAGATGGCATGCCTGCCTATTTTCCGCGGGCCAGTTACGGAATCAGCTACCAGGCGGGAGAAGTGGAACCGACACGCCGCGATCTCGACGTTGCCATTCAGGGCGAGGGGTTCTTCGCCATCCAGACTTCCGATGGCTCAAAAATCTACACGCGGGCCGGCGAGTTCACGATGCGCAACGATCGCACTCTCATCAATGCTTCCGGCGCCGAAGTCCTGTCGGATGGCGGAAACCCGATTATGGCCACGCCCCAGGGCGGCCCCATTGTCATCAACAAGGATGGTTCGGTCTACCAGAGGGATGTCTTGCTGGGAAAGCTTCAGGTTGTGAAGTTCGAGGACAATTCCCGTCTGCGGCCCAGGGGAAGCGGAGGCTTTGTCGCGAACGGGATGGATCCGATCCCGGTTGAGAAACCTGAAGTTATCCAAGGCTACCTTGAAGGCAGCAACATCACGCCTCTGCGCGAAATGGTGGATCTCGTGACCATCTCCCGCGCCTACGAGGCGAATCAGAAGCTCATCCAGAGTCGCGACGATCTATTCGGGAAAGCTCTTGAAAAACTCGGTTAAGCCAAGCTTCGGGACATCGAAACCCTCTAACGCGCCATCCCACCCAGATTAAAACAGGAACGCCATGAATCTCTCCCTTTACTCCGCAGCCACGGGCATGGAAGCCCAGCAGCTCAACCTCAACACGATCGCCAATAATCTCGCGAACGTGAATACCCCCGGGTTTAAGCGCAGCAAAATCGAGTTCCAGGATCTGCTTTATCAGAAGCCGCGCAGCGTGGGCGTCGAGTCCGGCGGCGGTAACATGATTCCCACCGGCATCGAAGTGGGCAATGGCTCCCGCGTCGGGGCGACGGCAAAGGTTTTCACACAGGGGCAGCTTTCCAGCACCGGAGAAAAGCTCGATCTCGCCATCAACGGCGACGGTTTCTTCGAGGTGCAGCGTCCCGATGGCACGATCGCCTACACGCGCGACGGCTCATTCAAGATGAACGCAAACGGCCAGGTGGTGACTGCCGACGGTCTGCCCGTTTTAAGCGGGTTTCAGCCCATTCCCATCGGCACAACCGGTATCAACGTCTCGGAGACAGGCGAGGTGACGGTCCAGAGCGCCACCGGCAATCAGACTTTCCGGCTCCAACTCGCGCGGTTCGCAAATCCCGCGGGTCTTCGCAGTCTTGGCGGAAACCTCTATGAGGAGACCCCGGCCAGCGGTACGCCGGAGACCGGCAACCCGTCCGAGCTCGGCTACGGCGGCGTCATGCAGGGCTACATCGAAAGCTCCAACGTGAACATCGTCGAGGAGATGGTGAATCTCATCGTCGCCCAGCGCGCCTATGAGATCAATAGCAAGTCCATCCAGACCTCCGATGAGATGCTCCAGAATGTCGCTCAGATGAAACGCTAATGAACTCCCGTTCACTCAGTCCTTTTATTGTCTCCCTGGCGTTGATCGCTTCGCTGGCGGCATGCGGCAGGGCATGGGCGGGCGATACCCTCGCCAATGCGGAGGCGCCGGCGCCGGCGATCACAGCGACCGAGGCTGTCTTCACGCTCAACCAGGAACAGGTGATCGCCCAGGTGCGCGACCTGGTCGCCGCACACTTCAATTTGGAGGGAGACTTTCAGATCGAGCTTCTCCGCCCCTGGGTCGCTCCTGCTCCGGCACGCGCACCCATTTCCGTCACCATAGCGGAGTTTCCCGCCCAATTGTCCTCCTCCATGCTACTGCGCATCAAGGCGGAATCTGCGGGCGGCACCGTTTGCGATGCCACGCTTTCCCTCCACGCCCAGATTTGGCGCGATGCCTGGGTCACGCGGGAGCCCGTAAAGCGCGATGAGATCTTCGATCCCGCAGCGCTGGATGTGCGCCGCGTCGATGCGCTCAGGGAGCGGGATATTCTCCCCGCCAATGTCGGCGACCATAACTACTCGTTCACGCGTGGCATTTCCTCCGGTCGTCTGCTGAACTGGCGCGATATTTCCCGCCGCGCGCTCGTCCGCAAGGGCGACATCGTCGAGGTGGCCGCGGCGGAAGGGATGATTTCCATCACGATGAAGGCGGTCGCCCTGCAGAACGGCGCTTCCGGAGAGACAATTTCAGTCCGTAATCTGCAATCCAAGAAAGACATCTCCGCTCAGGTGATCGCCGAGAATCGCGTCCAGGTTCGCTTCTAACCATGAAACGCACATTTATCTCCCGTCCTTCTTCGTCACGGTTCAGCCCTCCGTTCCCCTGGCTGCTTGCAGGCGGAGCCTGGTTTTTGATTATGGGCACCGTATCGGCATCCTCATTGTGGACCAGTTCAGGATCAACGGAGCGTTGTCTGTTCGCCGATCGCAAGGCCAGCAGTGTGGGCGATATCATCACCGTCGTTATTTCCGAGAGCGCCAACCAGACCTCGTCGCAGGAGAAAAAGACTTCCAACGACAGCTCCGTGGATGCGTCCATCTCCCAGTTTCTGTTTCCCACCAGCGCGAGCAAGCTGGGCACTCACAACGGTGCGTTGCCGGGCGTGAAGTTCGGCGGCAAGAATGACTTCACAGGAAGCGGCGCTGTGACCAACTCGCAGAGCATCAGCGCGACGGCCGCCGTGGTCGTCACCGAGGTGCTCCCCAACGGCAACCTCGTGATCGAGGGCGTGCGCCGTGTCACTTTCTCGGGCGAGACACAACACATCGTGCTTCACGGCATCGTGCGTCCCGACGACATCTCATCTTCCAATACGGTTGCATCGAGCAGCATCGCCGGAGCCCGCCTCGAGTTCGTCTCGGAAGGGGATCTGAGCAACGCAGGCAAGAAGGGCTGGATCAATAGGCTCTACGAGATGCTGAGACCGTTCTAAACGCGCCGAATCTGAGCCATCCATCATCATGAACACATGTGTCGCCAATTGCCTTTCTCGCCTGCTGGCCGGACGGGTCCGCGCATCGGTTTTTGGATTGCTGGCAATCTGCCTTTGCACCCCCGCCTTTGCATCACGCATCAAGGATGTCACCCTCATCGAGGGCGGTCGCGACAACCAGCTCGTTGGCTATGGCCTGATCGTGGGTCTTGCCGGTGATGGCGATTCCAATTCGCAGACCACTCTGCGCA
>JBAZHQ010000056.1:0-15977 GCA_041652235.1 Opitutaceae bacterium
ATTGGCTGAGTTCGCGCGAAATCCTCTACTGGGGGGATTTAGACGTCATGGGATTTCATCTGTTGAACCGGCTGCGTCGGCGTTTCCCCCAGGTGCGCAGCGTGATGATGAACCCCGCCACCTTGGCTCGTCACGAACACTGGGCAATCAAGTGCAGCGCACCTTCGCTCGACGAAACCGACCTATTGAACGCGGAGGAACGCTCCGCGTGCACCGAGCTTCGCGTCAGAGGCTTACGACTGGAACAGGAAAAGCTGCCTTATCAGTACACGGTCGAAATGCTAAACGCCACATCTACTTGAGGCACAAGTGTTTCGAGATGCATGGCTTCGCGCAGCAAATCGCCACGTCGAAACTCGTTTTCGAGTCGTCGCCTGCTTATGGCTATATGATTGAAGCACTCCATCGAAACTACACGGCGGCAAAAACCGTTGCGGATTACCACAAGCATCACGGGCGTGGTTGCAGCTGCGCTGCTCTAGCGGCAATAAACTGGGGAGAGCTTAACCCATGATTCCGGTTTCACAGCCATTCCACAGATGGAGGCTAGAGGATGCAAGTGCCTGATTAGCAAAGCAGGCATTTAAAGAAAGCGGGATGATCGATGCAGGATTCTGACGGGCTTCAGAAGGGTACGATCCGGGGACATGGGTGACAGAACGTCTAGGGACATAGGTTACACTTCAGGGCATGCCCTGGAAGATTTATCAGTTCTGCCTGTCACCATTTGCTCCGCTCCTTTTTTCCTCCTTCCAGTTGGCGCAGCCACCCGGGCCGAAGTGTGGCCTTAGGGTTAGCCCGGATGCATCACACGAGTGAGTGTGTGACTGTCTCTACGAATCGTGCATGTTTGCGACGATTCCCCTATGGCACGAGCTCTTCGACGAAGGGGTGCGGGTTTGTACCGACTTCCGACCGTCCGGCTGTCCGACCGAGGCGGCTCCGCCGCCACTGTGTGCAACAGCGCCACCGTCCGACCGTTGGCCTTCAGCCTCTGGCCTCTTTGGTTGCGGCTGCCGCAGTAGGATGCATCCGGGTTAGTGCGCCGGCACGGGATCCAGAATCATCAAACCGTCTGGCAAAGTGAGACGCCAGTTGATCGGGTCGTGCTGCCCCTCGATTTCCTCGTACTTGACGTCATAGCCGTGGCCGATGAGCGCGTCCCGCATCTGGCGGAGGCATAATATACTGTTGGCGCCTGAAGGGGGGTCGATTTCGTCCCGCCCGACGCTCAAGAAAAAGCGCACCGGCAATCTGGGTCCTTGCGTATATTGTTCGCCCATCCACGGCTCGACGTTTGCCTTTGAGGTGGGATTCGGCCGCCACCAGAACGATCCCGACTGAGCAAGGACGGCGCCAAACAGTTCCGGGTGCTTACAGGCGGCAAAGGCGGCTTCTAATCCGCCCAGGCTTACGCCGCCGATGATCGTTCGCCGGGGATCTTCGCTCACTCGGAAATTGCTGCGAACCCAGGGGACCAGCTCGGTCGCCAAGAATTCCGTGAAATTGAGATCGCACGAAAGTTCGCGCTCACGATCATCGCCGGGCAGATTGTGGATCATTATGGCGATCAACGGACCGATCCGGCGCTCGCCGATCAGATTGTCGAGGACGTCGGCAATGCGCATATCACGCAAATATTCCTCGCCATCGAAGAGGTAGAGGCTGCCTGTGGGCTCTTCGAAAGAGCCGAGGCCATGAGGCACATAGACTTCGATGGTTCTCTCGCTGCCAAGCACCCGGCTGCGTACCTTGCGAATCTCGACTGTTCCCGCGGGGAGCCCCTCATGGCGTCGCAACCAGGGCTCCGGTGGCGCGCCCGGAGTTTCAAAAATCGAAAATAGCGGAGTGACGGGCACAGGGGCCAAAGGATCCTGCTCCGAATGGCGGGGGTTGAGAGGATCGCTTCGGGCGGTGTTCGGGTCTGCGTTCTCGGCCACCATGTAACCTACTCGCCAGCCGGTTGGCATATCCAAAGTCAGGAACCAGACATCGCTCTCGGGAAGGTGAACGAAGTCCAGATTCTTATAATGGCCCGCGATTTGAGGCCCGCTAAATAACCGAACGCTGCGGGTTTTGGTGGAGACTCCCTTCCAAAGAAAGCTCACTCGGGTGTATCCTGGCTGGCCTTCGATCGCTTCGATAAGAGGAGATCCCCTCGCGCCTACTTCGTCCCAAAAAGCCCGTTCAGCGCCAGGCACTCCTCGATCAAGGGATTCCTCCAGCGCGCGCAATCGTGCGCTTTCAGGGTTGGGTCCAACCTGCTCAGCCGAAAACAACTCACCAACCGCCAACACAAATGCTAAGGAGGCTGCAAGCCTGAGGGTTTTTTTCAGCATACCTTGATCGTCGATCTTGCCTGAACGATGAGATCAGTGGCAACTATGGATAGAGTACCTCATGCCCCGCTGGACGCGTGGCGGTGCTAGACAATGGGCGAATAAATCGCCCAGGTAAAATATCGAGGCGCTTGGAGCTGAAATTCTCACCGGTAGAAAAGCGCACGCCAAAAACCACGGACGGCGCACGAATCGAGTTTTAGAACGCGTGAGGTTGCGACTCGCAGTCGCTTTTGTCGGCAGTACGTGTCAGAAATCAACGTTCAGCGGCCTGACCCCGTCGGATCGACCGCACTTGTTGGGGAAGGATTCGATCTGCCACAACTCGACACCCTAATCTTGGCCATGCCCCTGTCCTTCAAAGGAAGGCTCATCCAGTATGCTGGTCGACTACATCGAAGTCATGACGGCAAGGCTCCTGTGCGGATTTACGACTATCTGGACGATAATAGTCCCCTGACCCGAGCCATGTTCCAACGTCGTTCAGCAGGTTACCGACAAATGGGGTACAAAATTGAGATGGATGGCGGAAACTCTAAAAGCCCCTCTTTTCTAGACCTGCCCAATTAGATCCAGCATGGCACCGACTATTTTCCTTACCGTTACGACGTTGCCTTCTGGATATTCCGCCTTGCCCAGATGAGCACCCCTGGGGTGGCCTGGATGAAAGCACTTCTCCGCGATTGTCCGTTACGTCGAAACCGGCGGACGTCCCTTGGAGCTGAAATTCTCCTCGGTAGGAAAGCACACGCCAAAAACCACGGACGGCGCACGAATCGAGTTTTAGAACGCGTGAGGTTACGACTCGCTGCCGCTTTTACCGGCAGTGCGTGTCAAAATCAACGTTCAGCGGCCAGATCCCGTCGGATCGACCCCAGCCAGCCAAGATCCGCGCTCAGTTCTTCCGTCAGTATCAGGGACAGCGAGGCATCGTAGTGAAACGATAAACGATGAGATCTAAATATCGTTAATAACAAGTAACAAGCTACTTGAAGATCTGACAACATATTTAAAGAAGAGATATCTGTTTGATTTCTAAAAACCTCAGGCACGTAAAGCGACGGAGCCGCTATCAAAGAAGATAGAATCGAGGAGCCCATTCGACAGGCTCAGATCAGGCGAGAATCCAGCACAGGTATCCCGCAACTGGGAGACCGAGTGTGGCAGCACCGCTCTCGGTGCTGTCAGTTATGTGAAAGGTGACGCGAGCAACGATATTTTTCCTGGGCCAATATGGGCCCTGACAGGCGAGAAAAACGGGTGGCCATTGGCTCCTAAGTGAATGGCATATCGTAGCACCAAACGATGCGTCCCTTGTAGAGAACGAAATGGCTTCGGCAGCCGACTGTTCTCCACACCGACGGTAGCAAACTAACGGTCCCGTTGCGATGCTGTCGCACTCGCCACGAAGGACGGCAATCGGGCGCTAGGCTGAGATGGATAGTGGATCGGCAGCCGCACGGGCACACCATCGCCGCCGCCCACATGCAGTCGTCGTCTCCGATCAGATAGAGTCTTTTTTCCTGCAAAACATCGGGTAGGCTCTCGACCCGCTCCCATCGAAATTGCTCGGCGCTATCTTTCGTCTTGCGGAAGAAGCGTTCGAGCCAGCGAAGAAATTTCCAAGTCATGACAATTCGGCGTTATCGAGCAGCGGGCGGCAGTCGCCACGCCCAGCCCGTTTGGCCAGGAAGGGGCAAGGGGGACCATCATCGACCCTTAGCCACGCGCCATCGGCTAGGGAAAAAGTCTGGTGCCGGAATTCACGATTGGGATCGCGGCGAAACGGGTGAATGCGCGCCAACATTTCGTTGACGGCATGGCTCGCCGCAAAGCCGTTGATACTGATGACCGCCGGGCTATCCACGTTTACCCCTTGGATATATCCTTCTTTACGCAGAGCCTTGTATTGTTCGGGCGCACGACGACGCAGCGACTCCGCTCGGACTTGCTCCGGCGTGATGACCCGTCGGCTGAGAAGACTAGATCCGTCTGGGATCAGGTAGTGAATCGCTACACAAACCTGTTGCACACCGCCCCGTCCATCGGCTTGCAGGTGCACGCCGACATCAATATATGGAATGGAGTAGAACGTGGCCACGCGGTTCAGGATGTCCCGTCCATCCGCAGAATCGACGCAGCCAAAGAGGAAATCGCAGTCGGCCAGCGCGACAATCGTCTTGCGCTGACTTATGTCTGTGCGGTGGCCATCGGCTTTTGTGTTCAGGCCCAAGTTTCGAATGGCTCGGGCGAAAACTTGCACCTTGGGCCGTTTAACCGCTGCGTCCTTGGCGGTGCTGTTCACGACCCGGTTCAGGTTTTTGCGTTCCACCCGATCAGGATCGACTAGAATCAGTTCTCCGACGCCGAGGCGTGAGAGCATCTCCACCACCCAACTGCCGGTGCCGGAGCAGCCGACCACGCCAACTCTCATTTGCGCTAACCTCCCGACTGTGCCTGGCCCAAAGGCCTGCTCTGTGCGCAGGAGAGCCTCGTCACCGCGGGGGCGACTCTTGGCGGCACAATAGGTGACGACTTCGTCCCCCACCACCGTCACTTGATTGATAGGCTTCATGGTTTGCTCTGTGCTGAGCAAACGCCCCCGGATCGTTCCGTCGGGCAGCATGAACGCACTCGCGTGACCGATCGGACTCGGTGCAAGGCAGCACAAGCTCCCAAGCAGTGTGCGGTCGGCCTTGTCATCGAGCGCCGAGAAGCGGGGGTATCCTTGCGGATGGCTGTGGATTTTCAGCACTACCATCTGCTTACGCCCGGCCTCAACGAAGAACGGCACAAAGGGTTCCGTTGGCCATACCACCGTCACCGCACTCCGCGTCGTGCAGGTAGCGTCAGGAATCAATTTGATTTGGTGGACGGAAAGCGAAATTCGCCGCTGGGTGTGATGCGTGCCGCACAAGGCCAGAGCTACCGATTCGGCACCGTCGCCGGGAAAAAGGTGACGGTGAAGCTCCTTCTGCTGCGCCGCAGTGAGGCGAAGAACCAACTCGGGAGGTGTGCTCATCAGTTTGCAATGGCGGCTTCCAGCCAGCGGTTGATAAGGACGATGTGCGTGGACACGCTATGCACGCCGGGAACCCACGGGTAGTGGCGCGACCACCGCTGCCAAGGCTTGCCGTCGATCGGCTGACGGCATTGCGTTTGCCCGATCGGTTTGCCGTCAAGGCGCGCGAGGTGGGGAAAGAAGTAGGCCATGTCGAGGCCCGACGTGGGGTAGCTCGGCGGAATTTGCACCGCGACCGAACCGTTGCGATGGTTGAAGCCCTCGCGAAATGGCATCTCGTGCAGAAGCAACCACTGGCTACCCCCGTCACGAATCGTTTCCCACGGCAAGCCGAGCGCATTGAGGCTTTCTTGGTCCTCCTCCGGCAGCAGGAACTGGCGGCGCATCGCTTACCCCTCCTGCACTTGCCGCGGCAGGGTGTTGAAGCGTTCTATACCCGGCGTGGTGAAATCGACCACATCGGTCAGGCCGATGGTCTTGATCACCCCGCCGTGAAGCTTCTCCGTGAGGATATAATTCTCGGGCGGGTTCTTGCCAGCGAGCTTCAACAGCTCCGCGCCAGTCATCGAGGATTGGGTGACGATGTAATACTTGTCGTCGATCCGAATGCGGTAGCTTTTTGCCTTCGACGGCTTGCCACCGGTTTTCGCGACCTGTTCGAGATCTACGATCTCGGCCGCCTCTTCTGTGGCGGGCTTCTGTTCATGCTTGTCAGACATAAGGTTGCCTTTTGTTGCGATTTCTGGGAGAGACGAGGTGTCGCTCCACTTTCACAACGTTGGCCCGTTACACGGTCAGCGCAGGAACTGTGGTGTAACGCGGACTCGTTAAGGAAATGATGAAAGGTCTAGCCACAGAAGCGCAGCGCGCCCCGTCTGACTCCACGGCCAGCGTCCTCCCGCTCGAAAAGGAGTCGGACGTGTCCCTCGTCATCCTGATGGGAAATATGACCGAGCAGCCTGTGCTCGCGGAGCGAGCCGTCGGCGAACTCTATCGCCGCCACGCGCGGAAGATGATCGGATTCTGCGCCGGCAGCTTTCTCCTCTACCGGCAAAATCACGAAGAGCTGGTGCAGCGCACGTTTCAAAAGGCGTTGCGCGGTGCCGCCAAGAAAGCGCGCGATTTCCAGTCAGGCGACACCGCCCAAGCCACGACGCGGCACGTCAAGCTCTGGCTCTATCGCATTCTCAAACGGACCTGCATCGACGCCCGGCGGGCCGAGACGCTTGAGCGCGAGCAACGGGGCGAGGCCGATTTGGAGCGCGTGGCCGTCGTGGTTTACGATCCCGTCGGCGAACCGGGCGAAGCCCCGACGCCGCGACGCGTCGAACTGGTTCGGGCTTTCGCGCGTGGCCTGAACGACCGTGATCAGGCGATTCTCTACAACACCCAGCAATTCTATGACCCGAGCACCGGCGAGACGTCGATGCCCGAGAACATCCACGCGGCGCTGCTCAAGGAATTCGCCATGAGCGAGAGCACGCTCCGCACCCAGCGCTTCCGCCTATTGAAGCGTCTGCATCAATACATCCTGCAAAACGAATAACAATTTTACCCCGGCTGTCTCACCCCCAGCACGGAGGACAACATGAAAAACCGGAATCAAAAGAAAGCCCTGACGCTCGCCGACACGAAGCGGGCGCTGCATGAAATGATGGTTCGAGATGGGCTCCGCTTCCCGGAGACCGTGGACGACGTTGACCGGCTGGAAGCCAGCGTGGACGAAGCCCGCATTCCAACACCGGACGTGAACCAGTTCCTGCGGTTCCTGCGGGAGGACAAACCCGTCGTTCCATTTCCCCAGTCGGCCCACGCTTCCGCCGCGAACAGCTTCGGCCACTTCCTCGCCCTTATGCGGCGGAAGCACGGCTACACCATCGACGGACTCGCCCGCGCCGCCGATCTCGACGCCACGGAGCTTCGCACGATCGAATCTGACGCCAATTACGAGGCCGAACTGAGCACGATTCACGGGCTCGCCAAGCATTTCGGTCTCCCGGTAAAAGCGCTGATGAAGATCGCCCAGCTCGCGGCCGACCGGCAGCCCATCTCGCCTGAGCTTCAGTTGCGGTATGCCGCCAGTGCCAGCCTCACTGCGCCTCTGACCGCCGATGAAGAAACTGTCCTTCAGGCCTATCTGAAATCCGTTTTGGAACGAACGGACCGTCGATGAAAAACTTGGTCTTGCAGCCGCATGTTCGGCGAAAGATCGACGAAAGGGTGGATCGGCTGCTTCGCGATCTTGGTCACCCGGAGCCGCCACTGCGACTGGAGGAGGTGCGCGCGTTGATGCGGTTGGATTTGCGGTTTTATCGCAGTGACGATCCAGACTTGGTGAAAGAAACCATTCACCGCCTGACGATGGCGGGGAAGCAGATTCTCGCCCGGCCGACCCTGCTGGGCGAGGCATTGCGCAAATGCAGCGTCAGCGCTCTTTACTCGCTGGACCGGAAACGTATCGTAATCGACCAGACGGTGCCGAAATTGAAGCACCGCTGGCTCGAGACCCACGAGATCGTCCATGATCTCTTGGAGTGGCACGAGGCAGCCAACTACGGCGATAACGAGATCACGGTGAAACAGTCATGCCGCGACAAGATCGAGGCCGAAGCCAACTACGGCGCTGGGCAGCTTCTATTCCTGCGCAAGCGCCTTGCCGCCGAGGTGGACGGCTCCGCCGTGTCGGTCGCATTGGTGCGACAATTGGCCCAGACGTTCGGCAACACCCACGCCAGCACTTTGTGGCGAGTCGTCGAAACGGCGGGTCAAGATCGGCCATTGGTCGGCGTGATCCACTATCATCCGCATCCGCGTTTCACATCCTCAAAATTTGATCCCGCCAATCCGTGCCGACACTTTATTCAGTCCGACGCTTTCCTCCGCCAATTCGCACAAGTTAGCGAACATGACATCTACGCCTTGCTTGCCGGGTATTGCGCGCCGCGGCGGGGCGGTCCGCTGGGAGAGAGCACTGCGATTCTCACCGACGACAACGGCGAGGAGCATGAATTCGCGTTCGAGACGTTTGGTTTCGGCCATGAGTGCCTGACGTTGGGGATGCACCTCAGGAAACGTGCCGTATCAGTTCGCGTCGGCTAAAACTCGGCAGCTAGCACGAGCGGGACCGACTGCCGCAGTGGTGCTCCGCTCCGACTACGGCTCCGGCCACTCGTTGCGGGCGGAGACGGCTTGGCTCCGCGTACACGGTCGCCTCTGGCGATTCGTCGTCCGAGCACGACCATTCGCCAGGACGCTCCCGGTCGCAGGCTTTCCGGTCGCGACACCGCCGGCCTTACCGCGCTCCCGCCGGCGCCGACTCCTTCCTCTACTCCCGGCCTGTTGCATTCGAGTCTCGGAGAAATTACGCGGTTGCCCGCCGATAGAAGGGCGTGTTTTTCTAGTCCATGTCCACTAAAAAGGCGGCCTTCTTTTTTGGCTCCGGCATTTCGTATCCATCCTTCGACAAAGATGTCGCATCAGTGGATGGGATCACCGGCGCCGCCTTTAACGAGGATTGGCATTTTACAACTTGCAAGACGTTTGGACACGGGAAACCGCCAAGCCCGTATATACCGGATGATGTCACTCCGGCGGTCGTGGCATTTCTCCAAAAGGTGCGGGCGTGTGCCGACGAATATATCGCGTATCTCGACAAGTCGCCAAAGCCACGCAAGGCCCACTACGAGGATCTATTTAGTCTCTCGGAACAAGCCTCTCAGCCAGAGAGCACCTATGTGCCAAATTTGGCCGTGGTCGCCTTCCTGCGCAGATTGAGAAAAGACACTCGGTCAATTTATACTAAGTTCAAGAATCCGGTCGTCGGCAGTGATTCTTTTGTTACACTTGCGCAGCTCTCGTGCGACTACCTCCATTGGGTAGTTGACCATGTCCTCCGCTGCCGGTCAAGAAAGCGGGCTGGTCTGTCCCTCATCGTGCAAGCGGCGCGCAGCGTCAAGGAGCTGGACATTTTCACCCTCAACCATGACACGTTCGTCGAGGAGCAATTCAAAGGCTCGGGTTTGAATTGCGAAATGGGCTTTGGAGATCGCTCACGTGGTAACTTTTCAGTTTATCAACCCGGATGGGCGGATCCGCGCAAGCCTCGGGCGACAACCACCCGGCTTTTCAAGCTGCACGGCTCTCTTAATTGGTATCTATACGAGATTCCTGAAAGTCCTCGTCCTTTTCGGCAATACGCGATCCCTGATGGCGATCCTTACCATGTCAGAGACAATCGAGGACGGGATGTGCGGCCCGCCGACTGGAAGGCGGCGTTCTTGTCGGGAACCATCGTCAAGGAGCAGCGCTATGGCTATGGTTTCTGGAGCGAACTGTTCTCGGCATTCCAGGAATACCTGACCCACCACACACATTTGATTTGCTGCGGGTATGGTTTCGGTGATCCCGGGGTAAACCTCCGCTTGGAGCAGTGGACTAGAAACCTGTCTGGCAAGAACACACTCGTTATTCTCACGCCGGAGCCAGCTCGCACCTATCTTGTTCGCAAACCGATTTGGATGCAGCAGCTATGGACGGAAGGACGTGTTGTTCTGATCCCTCAATATCTTAAAGACTGCAAACTGCGGCAGATCGAGAAATACTTCGACTGATAGCGGAGCCTATCCCTGTGGGCTGACGATTGTAGCACCTGCGTCGGCTAGCGGGCGGCGGCGCGAGCGCCTTCACCCGTCCGCGCCTCAAGGTCTTCTCGCTACGCTGCGCTCCACCTTGCGCGACGGTGCTGATCAGCCACTATCCCCGGGGCGGCCGATTTCAAGGTCTGGCTCGGATGATTCACCATGGGGGCCCTCGTTGGGGCGCGTTCATCTCCTCCGCTTCGGGAGTCGTGCTGCCGTATTTTCGGTAGGTGCACGCCGCTGCCATTCTCCAGATGTCCGGTTGAATCGCTGATGCCGGCTGGCGTCAGGTCAGTCGGCATCATCCCGAACCCATCCCAAAGCCAGCCCGACCGGCACCCATCATCATGAACAATGGAAGCTCTGACCTTTCATCGACCGATCGCCCCGCCACCGCCGTCCGCAACCCCCGTCCGTCAGCCAGCGCCGACGAACTCGAAACCTTGAAGTGCGAACTCATGAAGGCGGAGGTCCGCCTCGCCAAAGCCCGCGCTACCGTCACCACCGCTGAAATCGACATCAAGGTCCTCAACACCCGGTTGAAGGCGCCGACCAAATGACCTGGTATCTTTCGGACGCGCAGATGTAGAAGTCCAATGACTTTCCTTTGAACGGGATCGTCGTCGCATCCATTCTCTGGACCTAAAGTCGCTTGTCGCAACCTGTGTAGCCATTAGCATTGATCCCGAGCGTCCAAAGACGGCCTCCGAACGTCGCCGGGGGCTTTTCAAATCTCATTTTATCTATCAAGGTCTTGGCTTGGGTGTGTATTACTTGAAGGAGGCTGTCGGTTGAGCGATTAGCATCCGGCGGCTCCTCAATTTCCGGCAAATCTTCGATGCGGAGTTTGGATATTTCGTCGCGCTGGGCGCGTACCGAAAAGCGAAAATAATCACCGTTTGTGGTTACGTAGCCGCGCGTGAGGACAGCTTCGTTTTCTGCGATTGTTTGTTGCTCACGAGGAAAATCGAGGTGCGCCTCTAAAAGGCCGCGCGGTCCTATTTTAACGCGACCCAAAATTCGTCCATCAAGAAGCCTTCGACGTGTAGTCTCATCAGCACCAGCAGATGCCACGTCGCCCAAGATGCAGCGACCAGTCGGATCTCTGCCCATCAAATTCGGCACTTCAGGATTGGTCCACTCCGTATGAAGGGGCCCATTGTGCACGTGATATAACGTCGGTCGCAATATCCCGTCATTCCATTGCTGATAACCCGCCACGTGGACACCCATAGAGGCGTTCTGCGGGAGGGGTTGTTGTTTGCACTCCGAGTTCAAATTATCCGCCAAGTCTTCGGCAAACTGCTTTAGGTTCCGCGGATTCGAAACCGAAATATATGCCCGAAACCACTCCGCGAAAGTTTTGAACGTAGTATCCCGGATGACGTGTCCAATCGACCCCCAATACGACGCTCCAGCTACGATGCGGGATATTTTAAAGAGCTTTTGTTGATAATCTCGATGGGTGCCAAGGTCCCCCGTGATGAGATTGGGATAAGCAATCATCGAGTCAGCCACCATCGCAATGCCCGCGCCTGCGAGTCTCGTTATTACCAGGGTCATACACGAAAGTCTGAGAACCCGCTATGTGAGCGCAACGGCATTGCCGTCTCTACCTATGTCCAGATCGTACCTCCGATACCCGAGGGTCAACCTGCGGGGTCGGGACGCTGATTGTTGATTTTGCCCCGTTGTCCGTGGGCCAATGCCAAGGGGGCGGCACCTTTTCGATCGTTCCCAACCTGATCAAGGCCCAAAGTGATCGGGACGCAGGGAAAGGAGGAACTCCTCACAGGGAACACAAAGAATCTCATCCCTCTTGAATCGTTCCTTCCCCCGATAGAGGAGAATCCGCCGACTCTGCGGATAGTCTTCCGCGAAATTCTTCAGTCCTCTGAGATCCTCCGGGCGCACTTGCATCGAGTTTTTGACCTCCAAGGCGTAGATCCCAGATTCGCCGTAAACGACGAAATCGACCTCCACCTGGGATCGCGTCTGCCAGTAATGCAAGCTGTGGTTGCCCGCCGAATAATCGCACCAGGCCCGCAGGTGCTGAGCTACCAATCCTTCCAACGCCAGCCCATCAATCTCCTGTGGGGCATCAAGCGGGCCACTGGGCCTATTGGCCCGAAATACCCCGGCGTCAAAAAAGTAAAACTTAGGATGCGTGGCGAGCTCTCGCTTTCCCTTCTTGGTGAAAACTTGCAGACGAAATCCGAGCAGCAAGTCCTCCAGGATTTCCAGATACCCCTCAACCGTCTTTCGGCTCACCTGGCATTCGCGTGATACGTTGCTGAGGTTGAGCACACCGGCGTGGGAATAACTCATGGACTCCAAAAAACGCGCGAAGGAGCCGACATTGCGGACCAGGCCTTCCATCTGCACTTCCTCGCGAAGATAGAGGCCGTTGTAGGCCTTGAGAATAGCGTCTGGGTCATCAGCCGCCCAGATCAAGGGCAACATGCCCTGGCGAAGTGCCTTACCAAGTGAAAACCGTTTGCCCAATTCAAATGCCACGTAAGGGTGCAGATGCTTTTGGGCAGCTCGACCGCCCAGTAGATTAACGCCCTGACGTCGTAGTTTACGGGCACTGGAACCGGTTAGAATAAACTGCTGCCCGGTCTTCCGTTCAATCAACAGATGCACGACCTCTAACAGAGCCGGGAGTTTCTGAACCTCATCAATGATGACCTGGGGCTTATCGGCGTTTCCTTCAACCAGTTCAATCAACCGCTCCGGTCGGGCGGACAATTGACGAAGCGTTTCCGGGTCCAAGAGATCAATCCGCAAGGCCTGAGGATAATGATGGGTGGACCAAAGCGTCTTGCCTGTGCCACGAGGACCCAGCAGGAAGAAGTGATCACGGCCAGGGGTGAAAATTCGCAGTACAAATGCCATTCAGAGGCGCAAAATGGCGACTTGGCCGCCGTTTTCAAGGATCAAGTGAGGCCAAGAATGGCGAAGTCGATCTAAGGAGACGGGCCGCTGATGGCTGATTCTGCTCCGTTGTCCGTAGGCCAATGCCGAGGTGGTCGTGCATTTGCCCGCCTTCGTCCGTTGGGGCTACGGCTTGTCGGCCGTAACCTTGTGAGAAGGAGGGGCGGCACCTTTTCGATCGTCCCCACCCGACTACGCTCTTCGAGCTACGCCGGGCTGGCGGGGATCGGCTTCGGCGCGCTGCGCCTGCGGGGTCTTGCCCTCGGCCTGCTGGCCGACCCATCTCCTTGCGCCCGCGTTGCGGGCTCCAGTCGTCGAACCCCTCCCTCCTTCGCGAAAGCTACGGCGTGGCAGCCTTCGCTTGGGAAAGTCAAAATTAAGGGGGTGGTAACGTTTTGCTGGCTTGCCAAGCCGCCCGCCTTCGCCCGTTGGGACCACGGCGTGGCACCTTTTCGATTCGAAAAGGTGGCGTCCCCACCCGACTACGCTCTTCGAGCTGCGCCGGACAGGCGGGGATTGGCTTCGGCGCGTTGCGCCTGCGGGGTCTTACCCTCGGCCTGCTGGCCGCCCCATCTCCTTGCGCCCGCGTTGCGGGCTCCAGTCGTCGAACCCCGGTCTCCACTGATGTCATTATAGAGTAATTACTTATGTTTGTAATAAATGAGTTATGTATTTGACGTCACTCTAAATCGTCCGCGTCATTCTTACCTATATTCTTACCCATGGCCTCTCTCTGGAAGCACCCGAAAAGCAAGTATTGGACTGCCTGCTACACTGACGAAACCGGACGCCAGCGCAAGCGCTCCACCAAGCTGACCGATCGAAATAAGGCCATGGGCGTCGCTCAACGTTACGAGGCCATCTATCGGAGTAAACTAACTGAAGCACAGGCTCGGAAAGTCATCTCCGATATCTACCAGGAGATCCATGGCGAACAGCTCTACCACTCCAGCACCAAGAAGTTTTTTGAGGATTGGTTGCTCAGTAAGAAAAAGGAAACCAGTCCTGGCACACACAAGCGCTATCAGAACGCCGTGGACAAGCTCCTCGAATTCCTGGGTGACCGCGCCGAGCGCGATATTGCCTACGTCCACAAACGCGACATCGCCGCTCTTCGCGACAAAACTGCGACGGATCTTTCCGTCTCCACCGCCAATACCGACCTCAAGATTCTTCGAGTAGCATTCCGCCAAGCTGTCGTTGATGGTCTTCGCCTCGATAATCCCGGCTCTGCAATCAAAACCCTCGAAGAGCGCAAGGACGCCAACGCCCCTGAGCGTCGTCCCTTCTCCGAAGCGGAACTCAAGAAACTCCTCACGGTAGCTAAGGGTGAATGGAAAGGTCTCGTTCTTGGAGGCCTGTACACAGGTCAACGCCTGGGCGACCTCGCATCACTCACAGGTCGCAGAAGCGATTTCGAACATGAGATTCTGACCTTCCGCTCGCAGAAAACGGGACGAGACATGGTTCTTCCAATTGCCAAGCCGTTCCTGGACTACCTCAAGAAACATAAATCCAAAGAGCCGGACGCGGCGGTTTTTCCGAAAGCGATGGCAGAGAAAGGTGAGGCCGATGGTGAGTCTCGTCGCCTGTCCGCTCAGTTTCACGACCTGCTGGTCAAAGCGGGACTCACAGATGCGCGACCTAAAGACAAGAACAGTGGTAAGGGGCATTCAGTCAAACGAACTGTCAGCGAGTTATCCTTCCACAGTCTCCGCCACAACACTACATCCTGGCTCAAGATGGCCGGAGTCCCCGAGTCCGTCGTACGCGATATCATCGGCCACGAATCCGAACTCGTCAGTCGCCAGTACACACACGTGGACGATGAGACCAAACGGAATGCGATTCAGAATCTGCCGATCTACTTCTAAGGAACGACCTGTGATTTGAGCCAACCGGCACAAACTTCGCTATCGCGCGTCAATCCATCATTCATCATTTTAGATTTTCCGTAATGGCCATTCCCATCAACATCGAGTCCTTGCTCCACGGCTTAGCAGTCGAGTGGGAGCGCATTGAATTCAAGGAAGGCTGGAATCCGGAAGAGGTGATTCAGGCGGTATGTGCCTTTGCGAATGACTTCCATAACTGGGGAGGAGGATACCTTGTTTTGGGCGTCAAAACTTTGGACGGCCGCCCCGTTTTACCGCCTGCCGGTCTCCAGCCCGAACAGGCTGATGCTTGGCAGCGAAAATTGCTTGAACTGGGTCATCAGCTCCGTCCTCCCTACCATCCTATTACTGAAGTAGCTGTTATAGACAGCCGACTCATTCTTGTTGTGTGGGTGCCAGCTGGAGAAATGCGGCCCTACAAAGCACCCGTATCATTGGCGAAAGATAACAAGCAATGGGCTCCATATATTCGAGTTCATGCCAACACGATCGAGGCCAAAGGTCAGCTTGAACAGGAACTTTACGGTCTCGCTAACCGTATTCCCTTTGACGACCGCCAGAATGGAGAAGCACAAGTATCGGAGCTTCAGCCGAACTTAATTCAGAATTTTCTGGGAGAGGTAAAGAGTGCGCTTTTGGCCGATGTTCCTCATCTCTCCATAGAGGATTTGGGTCGTCGGATGCAGATTGTTCGAGGCCCTTCGGAGGCACCTCGACCACTGAACGTTGGGTTACTGTTTTTTACTGCTGATCCTACGCGATGGTTCCCACAAACTCAGATTGACATTGTGCAACTTCCTCAAGGGCGTGGAGGCAATCAGCTAATCGAGAAAGTTTTCAAAGGTCCCCTGAGCATAATGCTCCAAGAGGCACTCGGTTATTTGAGAAACAATGTGATTACGCACTACGTCCGTAAAATACCGGACCAAGCAGAAGCAGAGCGTTACGACAATGTGCCCTACGCAGCAATTGAAGAGGCACTTGTGAACGCAGCTTACCATCGTAGCTACGAAGAGCGAGAGCCGATTGAAGTTCAGATTACTCCTACCACTGCCTATTCACGAAGGAAAGTGTTTCGAGGTAAGGGCTCGGATGGCGTGTTGGTCATGATTGGCAGACATGTGTGAGATAAAATCAGAGGTTGTGA
>JBAZHQ010000057.1:0-3953 GCA_041652235.1 Opitutaceae bacterium
TATCGAACTTCTCTTTCGCGGCCACGCCTCGATCCTGGGCTTCTGCTCGGGCATCGTCGCCGGCCTCGTAGTCATCACCCCCGCGGCCGGCTTTGTTAACTCCTCGGGCGCGGTCATCATCGGCATTCTCGCCGCGGTCGTGCCCTACATCGCCGTGACCAAACTGAAGACCTGGCTCAACTATGACGATGCCCTCGACACGTTTGGCGTGCACGCCGTGGGCGGCACCCTGGGGGCGTTTCTCACGGGCTTGCTGGCCACCAGCGAGGTCAATTCCAACCTTGCCGGCGGCGCTGCGGCCAAGAACGGCCTCGCGAAGCTCATCGCCAACGGCGGCCTGTGGCTCGAACAGCTCAAGGCCATCGGGATCACCCTTGTCCTCTCCGTCGTGGCCACGGTCATCATCGCCTACGTAATCAAGGCGCTCATCGGCCTCCGCCCGGTTATCGAGGTGGAACGCCAGGGTCTCGATATCAACGAGCACGGGGAAGAAGGCTACATCGACTAAGTTCACTCAAATCCAACCGACATTCTCATGAAACTGATCATATCCATCATCAAACCCTTCAAGCTCGAGGAAGTGAAGGAGGCTCTGTCCGCCTCCGGCATCGAGGGCATGACCGTAACCGAGGTCAAGGGCTACGGACGGCAGAAGGGACATACGGAAATTTACCGCGGCAGCGAGTACACGGTGGACTTCCTTCCAAAGGTGAAACTGGAAATCGCCGTAGCCGACGAACTCGTCGCGAGAACCGTCGATATCATCGTCAAGGCGGCCAAGACCGGGAAGATCGGAGACGGGAAGATCTTCGTGGTCCCCATCGAGGAGGTCGTGCGCATTCGCACCGAGGAACGCGGCGAGGCGGCCATCTGATCCTGGGCTCCACCTTAAGCGCGCACAAAGCGCCCTCTGCAATGGGGGCGCTTTTTTGTGCTACAATATTCTCAAGTCGTCACAGCCTGAGAGGATTTCCATGACGAGCGACAAGATTGCCCCTGTGGGCTTCCCCGATAGCCGAAAGCCCATCGCCGACAGCCCCGTTCCGTCCGACCGTCCGACCGAGGCGGCTCTGCTGCCACTGTGTGCTCTGCTGGCCAGCAGAGTACCACCGTCCGACCGTTGCCCTCTGGCCTTTCACGCTACGATCTCACGGGCCAACTTTTTGGACGCCAGTGTGGAAATCAGCCCGTTTTTTCTACTGTGTCCGCCGTAGCTTCAGCGAAGGAGGACGACGTCAGTTGCGGGTCATCATACGACGTCAATTCGGACGGAAACACTTACTTCTTCGTCAGGACGATAAACTCGTCCACGCTCAGGCCGCTTGCCCGGATCAGGGCGCGAAGCGTGCCCTTGGCCACTTCCTTGTGATCGGGCACCGACAGGGTCGCGATGCTGTTCTCTTTGACCAAAATCATGTGGCTGCCCCTCTGGCGTGCTAGTTCCCAGCCGTCCCGCTGGAAGGCCCTGGCCGCCTGGCGTCCGCTCAAGTTGGGCAGGCCGGGCATCAGACCGCGACCTCCACCTGCTTGGTTTCCACAGTCAGCGGCAGGCCGCGCTCGGCCCTCACCTCAAGGCACAGCTCGATGGCTTCGCGGATGTTTTTGAGCAGGGCCTGCTTGGTCTCGCCCTGGCTCACGCAGCCGGGGATCGCCGGGCATTCGGCAACCCAGGCCCCATCCTCGTCTCGGTCGATGGTCACGGTAAACTTCATGCTCATTGATTAGCCCGGGGCCTCGCTCTCCGCAAGCTCCGCCTTTTCCTCGGCGAGTTCGGAAGCGAGTTCAGGGTCTTGCGGCCCGGCGGCATCGACGCCGCGCAAAAGGGATGCGCCAGCATCCACAGGTCCAGGAGCCACGCTCCTCGCCGGGTGGGTTTGCGAACTTCAGGATCAGTGAACCTGAGCGGCGGGCTTGGCCATCGCTTCGCGGAAGAGATCGCAGAACGGACCGCGCTGGTTATCTTTCACGGTTACGTCTGCCGTGGTCGTGAACGTAAGATATTTCCGGGCCTTGCCGTCATAGGTTGGCCAGAAGGGAAGGCCCGGGCCGTTCGGATTGCCCGTTTTGGCGAAATTCGTCCAATAACCTTGAATGGTTGCCGAGAGTCTCCGGTCGGCGTCCTGGATGGCGGCGCCATTTCCGTCTTTTGCCCTGAAATTGCCGAACACATAGGGTAATTCGCCGGAATGCCCGACTCTTGGATGCGGTGGAAGAGCCCGGTCGAATTCATATTCCCAGACGGAATTTCCGGAGGCGTTGTGGCGTTCCCCTTGAACCACGGCGGGGCAGCGCAGGAGGTCGGTGCCCCATTGCTCCGCCAGGTTTCCAAAGAGAGGATCATCGATCGCCCCGGGGGTGTCGTCGGCGAGGCCGTAAAGGGCAAGCGCCTTTGGCGCCTGATCCTTGAAGGTCTTGCGCATCGAGTTTCGAATGTCATCGACCGAACCCATGAACGGAGATTCGAAAGCATTATTGCCGATGATCAGCGGCATGGCGCGCGCTCTTCCCGCGGCCAAAACCTCCGCCGACGCGGTTGGGAACACCCAGCCGTCAGCCACGAAGGAAATCTTGCCCGGTTCGATCTTCAATATTTCGGCGGTTGGCAGGGATCGCAGATAAGCCAGGGCGTTTTGGGCGGGAACATGCAGCTTTTCAACGGCGCGCATCCCGGCTTGTTCGGCCTCATCCAGCGGCTGAGTCATTGCTGCCGTCGGTTCGCCGCTCTCCGCAATGGCCCGGTGGAACAGGCCTTGAGATAAGGGCGAAGTCATTTGAGCCAGAACGTCAACGGCGCCCGCCGACTGGCCGAAAAGAGTGACGTTTTCCGGATCGCCGCCGAACTTCGCGATATTGTCGCGGACCCACTGCAGTGCCGCGATCTGGTCAAGAATGCCATAATTCCCGCAAGCGCGGTGGGGCGATTCCCGGGATAGTTCCGGGTGCGCGAAGAAAGCGAAGATGCCGACCCGGTATTCAATGACCACCAATATGACGCAGTGGCTGATGAGGGCGGTTCCATCGAAGGCAGGGTCCGAGCCTCCTGCTCCCGACGTATTGCCTCCGCCGTGAATCCAGACCATGACCGGATAGCGGGTTTGGAATGAGGGCTTGGCAGGCGTCCAGACGTCCAAGTACAGGCAATCTTCACTGGCGGCTGACGCGAATTTGTTGTTCCACCCGTATGCAATCTGTGCGGGCGGAGGGCCGGCTTCACCTGCGTCGCGTATGCCTGTCCAGGGGATCACTGGCATGGGTTCGTGCCAGCGAAGATCCCCGACGGGAGCCTGCGCGAAAGGAATACCCCTGAATACGCTGCCGCGACCTTCCGGCAACAACCGGCCGCGGATCGATCCACCGGTCACAGCCGCCACCGGGTCGGGGTCCGCGGCAAACGTGTGAAGGTTGGCCAATACCGCGCAAATAAGACAAAGGAACGCGAAGGGCTTAAGTTTGAATCCAGCCTGGGGCTGTCTTGAGAGAGGCGGAACGATTGTCATAGGGGGTGCGCCAAGGGGTGGGTTAAGCAGGTTTGAGCAAGCGAGGTAAACCTGTTCGCCGGGGTTTTGGAGTCAAGAAACCGCAAGGGAATCGGAACCTATGCCGAACGGAGCCTCGCCCCAGCCCAACGAGACATGTTGAACTGCAAAGAAGCCCATTCGACACGCTCAGGACAGGCAAAGAATCGAAGATCGGATTGATGAGAAATTGGACCACCTCTCTCAATCATTCCGGCTTGTTCTTGGGTTCTTCGCTTCTTCGCTTCTTCGCAGTTCATCACAGGGGTTTTGGACTTTTCGGTAGTCAAACTATCGGCGATCAAGGAATCTAGTCCGATACGAAGCGGCGGTCGTTGAAAGCCGCCGCGAATGAGATGAGAGAATGCTTAACCGGACTCATGCAGACAGCCTCATGGTTCATATGTAAAATTTGAAGCCCGTTTGATGGTTCGACGT
>JBAZHQ010000057.1:3963-15939 GCA_041652235.1 Opitutaceae bacterium
GATGAGAAATTGGACCACCTCTCTCAATCATTCCGGCTTGTTCTTGGGTTCTTCGCTTCTTCGCAGTTCATCACAGGGGTTTTGGACTTTGATTTCCGAAAACTATCGGCGATCAAGGAATCTAGGATTCGTCTCCGCCGTCCCCCATCTCTGAATCCCGCCTGCGCTTGATGCCGTAGGCGATGATAAAGAGACCGGTGAAGGCGGTGATCTGGCCGGCGACATCGGCCCATTCCCTCACGCCGGGCACGAAGCGCGGAGCCACGAGACGCGAGAGGACTATACCGAGGGCGGCGGTGAGAATGCCGTAAATCCAAGTGCGGTTGATGATGCGCGCGAAGGGTTTCATTGGAAGACGCGGCGAAGACGCCGCGAAGAGGCCAGAGGCCAGATTTGGAGCGTAAGAGGGATAAGAGCGTAAGTGGAGTAAGTGGACGAATGCACGTCAGTCCTCAAAACAGACGGCATATTGGGTATTCCGAACTGGGACTTCCTACTGGCCTCCGGCTTCTGGTCTCTGGCTTCTTTGGTTGCGGCTTTGCCGCCTACTTCATCAGCGGCACCAGCGTCACGAAGATGCCGGTGAGGATGGCGGTTGTGATCACGCCGCTGATGTTGGCTCCCAGGGCTTCGGGGAGAATGATGGCGTCCGGGGTCACTTTCGACACTTCCTTCTGCGCGACCTTCGCCGTGCTGGGCACGCAGCTCACGGCCGCGATGCCGATCACGGGGTTGATCTTGCGACCGCTGAAGTAGTACACGATGTAGCCGCCGATGATGCCGCCCACTCCGGAGAGAAGGAGGGCGATGATGCCCAGCACGAGCAGAATGAGCACCTTCGGATTCAGGATCGTCGAGGCTTCGCAGAGCACACCCAGCAGGAGACCGAGGAACATCGTGGAGCCGTAGAGGATCGGGCCGTTGATGACCTTCTCGAAGTAATCCAGGCCCGATTCGCGCACCGCCACGCCGACGAACAGCGAAAGGAAAAGCGGCGCGGCGGAGGGGAAAAGGAGGCACAACACGGTGCAGCCTACTACCGCGAAGGCGAGCTTCTCGTCGGAGGAGATTTTCACGATGGGGCGGACGGGCATCTTCAACCCGCGGAGCTTTGCGGGCACCAGCAGGCGGATCAGGTAGGGATAACCGCCGTAGGTGAGGCCCAGATACAGGTAGGCCACGACCGTGATGGGAACGAACAGCTCTTTGGCCAGTGTGAGCGAAGTGAAGAGCACCATCGGGCCGTCGGCGCCGCCGACCATGGCGATGGACGCGGCCTCCCTGTAATTCAGGCCCATGGCGACGGCGATGGGAAAGGTGAGTACCGTGCCCAGCTCGGCGCACATCGCCAGGAACATGCTCATGAAGGGACGGGCGAGCAGGAAGCCCACATCGAGCAGCACGCCGATGCCCATGAACACGAGGCAGGCGATGAGACCGTTGCTGAAGGCAAAGGTGTAGATCGGCTGCAGGAAATCGACCTGCAGAACGTACATGAGATTATCGGTCTTCGCCACGAGGGGCGCCATGAAAAGGGTGCCGGGCACGCGGGCGGCCTCGGCCACCGTGGTCTCGGTCACGGCGGAGGCGGTGGTGGGATCCATGAACAGGACTCCCGCGTTGACGGCGGCCATGCCGAGACCCATCGGGATCATCAGCAGCGGCTCGAGCACGCCCTTCTTGCCCAGGTACACGAGCACCATGCCCAGAATCATGAGGCCGATTCGGGCGGCGACGATTTCAGGCTTTGACGCCATCATCGTGGTGATGCCTTGGAACAGATCGATAAAGTGGGAGAGTTGCATGGAAGAGGATGGGGCGGGTTGGACGCCTTATTTGCCGGAGAAGCGGCGGACGACCGAGAAGAGTCCCTTGATCATGAATGCCACCAACAGCGATATCGCGAAGGCGATGGCGTACATGATGATTGCCTGTGTGATTGCGGTTTTCATGGGTCTGGTGCACCCGTGCGAACGGGTTTTATAAAATCTGAATCGGGGAGGAAGGTGAACGTTGCTATGCTATGCGCAGGATGATGGCGCCTTCCTGGATTGCGTCTCCGGGCTGCCCGGCGATGGCCTCGACCTTGCCGGAGCGAGAGGCGTAGATGTAGGTGTTCATCTTCATCGCCTCGATGGTTGCGACCTGCTGGCCATCGGTCACCTGCTGGCCCAGCTTGACCTCGATGGAGACGAGCTTCCCCGAGAGAGGGCTGAGCACATCCCCGGCGCTTGCCGCCGGCGCGGAACCAAGCTTCGCACCGGATACCGGAGCTGACACGCTTGCGGAAGCGACTGGAACGAAAACCGGTTCGGATTGCCGGCCTTCTTCAAGGACCTCGACCGTGACATCATAGGCACGGCCTTCGACGGTGATACGGAGTTTTTTCATAGGGGAATTCCCGTGACGGGGCCTGGATTAGCGAACTTTGTGAGAGGAATAGATCTGGCGGCGGCCTTCGAAGGACCATTGAACCATCAGGGACTCGACGGTCGGGGGATTGAGCGTGGAAACGCCCACGATCTGCGCCTTCTTGCCAAACGTGGCGGAAACCGCGGCGGAGATCACCGCCATCAGCTCGGGAGTCGGCATCTGAATGGCCAAGGGGATTTCCTCCTGGACGGGGACTTGGTTCTTAGCCGCAACGGGGGTTGCCGGATGGGTTGCTGCGAGCCAGCGGCCTGCAAGCGCTACGACGAGCAGGAACACGGCGATGCATGCAAGAATGGCGAGCAGCGCCAGCCACTGACTGCCAAAGAGGGGCTGGCCGACGACCGAGAGTGGAGAGAGCACGGGAAGATACATGCTTTCATCTTCGGTTCGCGCTCCTCCGCCTGTCAACGTTCAGCACGAGCCCGCCGTGCGGCATAGCGTGTGCGACATGAGGCAAACAGCTCTGTTAATAGCCGGGAGAGTTAATCCGGATGAGTCCTGAAGAGGCGGAGCCGCAATCAAAGAATATATGAGCGAGAATCGAGAATGGGGGTCCCGCGTTGAATCTCGAATGCAGTCGAATATCTGAATTAAGTGTCCACGGGGAGGGGTGGATAAAGGCGCTCGTGCTGACAGAGCGCTCAGGCTTCTTTTTCCCCAACGCTTTGATTGTGGAATAATACACGGATTTTCTAATTTCCAAAAAAGCGCTCTTAGCAGACAATGACTCACTCGATGTCCCTCTCTCCACGAGGCCAATCAAGCCCCTGCTAGATCTGCTTTTTCCTGAAACCATTATCGAAACAACCCTCAGATCATGAAAACTGCGAAACTCGAAAGTAAGATGAAAAATAGACTCGCTGACATCGGGATCGAGATCACACCCAACAGCCCTGCCGCTCGAAGAATGACAGATGTGGCTACAATCGGGGCCAAAGTCGTCAACACGAGCAACAAGGCCCTGCAAGTTGCGCAGAAGGTCATCCGCAACGCGACTGAGTCAGCCCGCGAGACGATCCATGAAGCAACCAAACCGTCGGCTGCCCCCAAAAAGAAATAGCCAATTCCACAGATTTGCTGATAGGCAAATCGAGTGGTCCTGTGGCTCCCTTTTATTCGCATTATTATCACACAAGACTCAGGTCTGCCGCCTTTAGCAGAATACAACACATCAAACTTCTCCGAATTATTCAATTGCGCCGACCACAAAGTCAAGGGAAGCTTAAGTTCCACGCACACACCAGCAGCGCTTCGGCACTGCCTTTAGCAAATACCAGGTCAGGCTCTCAAATCGAAAATGAAAAGATATCATTTGGTGGCATTTCTGGCCGCCCTATTGGTCCAAGGACTGTTCGTTGGCCGTGCCATCGCTGCTGAAGAAGACGGCGTAGCGGTGGCAATTGTCTACGACTCGTCCGGCAGCATGACAGAGCCGGTCGCCGACATTACCGGGAAGTCAGCTCCCAAGCACGTAATCGCCGAGCGAGCGCTCGCGGCAGTCGTCAAACGGCTACAGGCTTTCGCGCTTAGTCCCACCAGCGCAGGCGCACCGCGGCGGATGAAAGTCGGACTCTACTGCTTCAGCGAAGACGGTGCGAAAGAAATCGTTAAATTCGGCCCCTTCGATCCGGGGAAAATGGACGCGTTTATCTGTTCTCTTCCCCATCCCAACGGCGGCACACCGCTCGGCAACGCGCTCATAACCGCCAGCCAGATGGTGCTTAAGTCCGGCTTGTCCCGCAAGCATGTGCTCATCATCACCGACGGCGTGAACACCGTCGGCCCCGACCCCGCCAAGGTCTTGCCGGGCTTGAAGGATCAGGCGGCCAAGCAGCAAGCCGGTCTGTCGGTGCATTTCGTGGCATTCGACGTAGACGCAAAGCTATTTAATCCGCTCAGAAAACTCGGTGCCACGGTGGTGGGCGCAGCGGATGAATCCCAGCTCAACATCCAACTCGGCCTGATTTTGGAAAAGAAGATTTTGCTCGAAGACGAAGAGCCAGCCCAGCCATCGAAAACCAAATAACCCCGGAGTCTATTATGTTTCGCGCCTTCAAACGAATCTTCATCTGGCTCGGTCTCATGGCCGAGCAAGCCACCGAAACTGACGCGATCAACGAAGCGGTCGTCGAGCGTGGCATCCGCGACGCCAAGGCCAAGGCCGAAAAGGCGCATTTCGCCAACGGCCAACTGGCGGGCCAGATCGCCCTGCTGAAGGATCAGATCAAACGGCAGGAACGCCAGCGGGAAGACCTACAAGGCATGCTGCAGGCCGCTGCCGCTGCCAATGACGAAGCTAACGGCGCTCATTACGCCGAAGAGCTGGCCGCGATCGAACAAGACCTGAAGGATAACCAGGCCCAGCGCGATAGCCTCGAGCAGCTCTACCAACAGAATACTGAGATCATCGCACAGAGCCTGCGTGAGATTCAGAAGTTCCAGCGCGAGTTTGAGGCAACTAAAGCCAGAGTCGCTATCGGTCGTTCCTTGGAAAATCTCGCCGGCATGATGAAGGGCTCCATCACCGAGCTGCAAGGTATGATGGGCGGCGAATTGAGCCAGTCCATGCAGCAACTCCGCCAAACTGCCGCCTCTGGCGAAGGTCAGATGCGCGCCACCCTCGACCTCGCCAAAGAGATGGGCTCCGGCATCGCCCGCCAACAGGAGATGCGCAAGGCCAGAGGTGCGATGCTCTTTCAAGAATACAAGAAGAAGATGGGCATGGTGCAGCCAGAAGCAGCGAACAAGAATTCAGCCGTGCCGGAAAAAGCTGAACGCCAGAAAATCGCAGAGAACTGAACCGCGAGCCACTTCCATCTGCCTCTCGCTCTAACGTCTAACCTGAATTTCAACCCAAGATCCCTATGACAACACGAGGTAAAATTATTCTAACTATCCTCCTCCTGGCCGTGGTCGGCATCGGCGTTTATCGCTGGTGGGATAAAATTGCGCCTGCGGGCAATGCCCAACAAGTGTCGATTAATCCTCAGGAGATTAATAAGACTCTTGACGCTACTAAAGCGGCTGCAGCGATCGCGAACAAACTTCTGGCTGGCGACAAAGCCGTCTCGCTCGTGGACGGCTCAGCAATCCCTCCTGTCACCGGCGTCAGCGACTACGACAAACCGATGAAGGACGGCAAACTGATCGTGCAATTCCCGATCAACGTTTGGCCCGGTTGGGCTCCGATCATCGTCGCCAACAACGGACTCGAGCCAAACGAAGGTAGCGTCTTTTTCCAAAAATACGGATTCTATGTGAAACTCTCTATCGTCGACGATCCGGTTAAGGCACGTGACCTGTTCGCCAGCGGCCATAGCCACGTCCTTTGGGGAACCCTCGATATGATAGCGCTATTCGCGCCGGAGCTGGTCAAGGATTCGCGCACAGTTCCGGTGATTTGCCAGCAGGTCGATTGGTCGGGTGGCGGCGACGGGGTCGTGGCGCGCGGCGATATCCGCAACATCAACGATCTTCGGATGCACGATGGCATGCGCCGCAAGGTGGTTCTCGCGCAGAACTCCCCGAGCCATTACCTCATCATGACGTTGCTGATCGACGCCGGCATCGACCCCGCCCAGGTCGATTTCAAGTGGGCCGCCGACGCCCCAGCCGCGGCAAAAATCTTCGTTCAGGACCAGAGTTTCGACGCCTTCGTCGGCTGGTCGCCGGATATCTACACGGTGACGGACAAAGTCCCCGGCACTCGGCTGGTCGTGACGACCGGCAGCGCGAACCACCTCCTCGCCGACGTGTGGGCCGTGCGTAACGACTTCTACCGCGATCATCCCGACATCGTCGCCAACCTCGTGCGCGGCATCTTCGATGGCATGGACATGGTGCGGAAAAATATCCCGAGCGCGGCCCAAGCTCTTTCCAATGCCTACAACATTCCGGTCGAAGACTGCCAGGGGATGATCGGCAAAGACGGCGGAGTCGCCGAAGGCGACGCGCATCTCACAAACTATCGTGAAAACGTGAATTTCTTCCTCGATCCGATGAACCCATCGAACTTCGAAACTGTCTGGAACCGCGCTTCAACGATCTACAAGTCGCTCGGTGTCATCGATGCGTCGGTGCCATCGGCCAAAGTCAAAGCGGCGGCCATCCTCGCGAAGATATCGGAGGAATATCGCGAGGTAAGAGATCTTTCTCAGCCGTCATTTAAGCCCGGCGCGTTGTTTAAGACCGCCGAAGCTGACTCGAACGAAATCCTCACCAAGTCGGTCATCATCTCGTTCGAACCGAACAAGACCGTGCTCAATCTCGATTACGACGCCAATATTCCGGCAGTGATGGAGGAAATCGGCAAACTGGCCGGCACGTTTGGCAACGCCTACATCGTGATCGAGGGCAACACCGATGCCAGCCGCAAGGGCGTGGTGCCGGCAGATCTTGTTCGCCAGCTCTCATATGATCGTGCCGACTCGGTGCGCAAGGCGATCCTCGGCAAGTACAAGTTCGATCCGAACAAGTTCAAGGTGGTCGGCAATGGCTGGGAAAATCCCGCATCTGGCTGCACTGATGCCAGTAATCCAGAGCACAACAAAAAGAACCGCCGCGTTGAGGTAAAAGTTTTCCCGCTGGAGAAAGAATAGTGACCGGGTTTTTCTTAACTGCGCTAGCCTTCGTCGCACTGCTGACGGGAATAGTGCGTTTTGCGGGTCTCCGAGTCCGCAAAGAGATAGGCCACCAGCAAGCGCTGGCGTTGATGATCGGCTTTATCGGCTTCGTTCTGTGCGTTTGGTGGTTGATCACGCGCGGCGACTATAATCAGCGCATCGTCAACAGCACGATTCTGCCCAGCCCCCTCGAAGTCATAAAAGCGTTTGGACCGTTGCATTTCGAGCAGGCACTCGTACGCAACGCTCTGACTTCGGTGGAGCGCATCACGATCGCATTCCTGCTTGCGGTGGCAGTCGCGGTGCCACTCGGGACGTATATGGGGACGTTTCGGACGATCGCTGCGTTTTTCCATCCCGTCACGCTGGTCGGCACCTATGTCCCCACGGTGGTTTTTCTCCCGCTGAGCATCGGCTGGTTTGGCGCGACCGAGAATCAGAAAATCTGGTTTCTGTCGGTCGTTTATTTCATCGCCGTGCTACCATTGGTGATCAAAGCGATCAGCGATGTGCCTGATGCATACCTCGACGTTGCCGTCACCAAAGGCGCGTCGCAGTGGCAATTGGTGCGGCACGTCCTGTTTCCCGTCGCCAAGGCCGACATCTGGGACCACCTTCGCGGTGCCTATGGTGTGGGCTGGACATGGATCATCCTGGCCGAAGCGTGGGCAAACGCCGAGCATGGGCTGGGCTATCTATTGGAGATTTCCTATCGGAGGAGCCACATGGATCGCTATTTCGCCGTTGTGATCATCATCGTGCTGATCGCTGTCGTTTGTGACCAGGCGTGGCGCATGGGCGGCCGATTTCTGTTCCCCTACAAATACCGCCAGTAATCATGCCGGAAGAATTCATACCCTCGGTCGGCACTCGCTTGGAGCCTCTATCCAACACGTCCCCGGAACTGGTACGCTTCGATAAAGTCACGAAGCGCTTTGGCGAAGGCGCGGCGGCGCGCGTGGCCATTCAAGATGTGTCGTTCGTCGTACACGACTTGCCCAACATGGGAGAGCTTGTCGCCATAGTGGGTCCTTCAGGTTGCGGCAAATCGACGATTCTGCGGTTGCTCGCCGGTCTGCATCCGCACTTCCCTCCTACATCTGGCGAAGTAAAAGCATTCGGCAAACCGTTGATCGGCCCGACCGCCGAGCGCGGCATGGTGGATCAGAAGTATTCATTGATGCCGCATTTGACGGTGTTGGATAACATCGCTTTCGGTCTGATGCTGCGCGGTGTTTCCGCTAATGAGCGTCGGGACCGCGCTCGCGATTGGGCGCGGAAAGTCGGTCTTGATGGCGCGGAAGACAAGTATCCCTTCGAGCTCTCGGGTGGCATGCAACAGCGGGTTTCAATCGCCGCCACCCTGATCCTGGAACCGAAAATTCTGCTGATGGATGAACCGTTCGGCGCACTCGATCCGAAGATCAGAATGCAAATGCAGGAATTGCTGATTCAATTGTGGAAGGAACAGCAGAGCACGGTGTTCATCGTCACTCATTCGATGGAGGAGGCCGTCTACCTCGGCGACCGGGTTCTGCGCATGGCGGCCAAGCCGGGCCGGCTGGTCGAGGAGCTCAAGTTGCCCCGTCCGGATGAACCACCTGATGTGATGCGGAAACGGCCTTGGTTTAATGAAATCAACCAAGAACTCCTCCGTCGGCTTGAAACCGATGCGCCGGCATCTGGTGAACTTCCCGATATCGGGAAATGGCATCGGTAGCGGTGATAGGCCTCGAAACCCTAAGAGCAAGTTACTCCCATGACCATCGGTGATCTCATTCGACAAGCGGATCAGCAGTCGTTGCTACTTGCCGGGACTTTCGGGGCCGTTCCATTGGTTGCTTGGATGATGGGTCGGCTGCACCAATCTGGCCAGGGAGGCTTATCGCCGTGGAAGTACGTTTATGCCGTTCTGGTTTATCTGGCGTGCGTGCCAGGCATGTTTGCCAGCGTGCTGACGGCCTATGTGCTTTTCTTCGGTCACGAGAATCTCCTCAACGTAAACTTACTGGTCTACTTTCTGCCCATCGTTTCGATGGTCGTTACGCTGGTCTTCATTCGCAAAAGCGTCCCGTTCGATGCCGTGCCCGGCTTCGACCGGTTGTCGGGCCTGATGGTGATGATCGGCTGTAGCTTCGCTGTCGCATTGGCGATTCAAAAGACAAACATTTGGATTTTCTTCGGCGGCTCCATCGAGCGACTATTCGCTCTGGCGGTCGGTGTGTTTGCACTGCTGAAATGGGGTATTTATATGCTTTCTCGTCGGCGCGAAGAACCCAAGCAGGAACGCCCGAAGTTTCCGGGAGCCTAACGCCCGGCCGAAATTTTTAATGTCGCGAGTCGTCATCATTCACTAAATTCTGCCGGTCAAAACCCATGGATGAGCCCGCGCCCAATTACCTCCACGAGTATCTGCGCAGTCCGCACCATGTCGTCTTCGGTTTGCTTACGCTCGGCCTGGGCTTTCTGAGCGCGCAACTGCTGCCGCTCATCGCCGGTGGAACTCTTTACGCGCTCGGTTGGTTGTATCTGCCAGACATGCCGTTTTTCCGCCGCTGGGTGGATCGTCGTTGTAGTGATGCAAGGCGTGCTGCGGAAATGCAGAAGGTAGCGGAGTTCGTCCAGCGCCGCGACGCACTGATCGCTTCGCTCTCTTCCACGCTGCGCGAACGTTACACCAGCCTCTCCGAAGTCTGCAGTGATATCGAAACTGCCAGCACCGACAATTTGCTCGCCTCCGCCAATCCGGCTACCGATCCGCGCCTGCGAAAACTCGATGAACTGATGTGGACGTATCTCCGCTTGCTGGGCATTGAGGAATCACTGGAGAAATTCCTCGAAACCGAACGCCGTGAGAATCTACCCGTTTTGCTAAAAGACGCCGAGGCTGAAGCTACTCGTCTGACCAGCGAAGTCGATGCGTTGAAGTCCAAAGGCCCAAGCTCCGCACTGGAGAACAGGCAGCGTTACCTCGGTTCGCGTCTCGATCGGCTCGAAGTGTTGCACAGGCGGCAGCAGCGCATTCAGCAGGCCCAGGATAATCTCTCCCTCGTGGTCGCCGAACAGGAACGGCTCGATCAGCAGATCAAACTCATCCGCGCCGACGCCGTGGCCACGAAGAACGCCGAAGCACTCACCGCGCGCATCGACGCCACCGTCGAACACCTCGATCAGACCAACAAGTGGCTCTCCGAGCTGGACGAATTCAGCGACCTTGTCGCCGACATGCCGGCCACGGAACTCCGCGTCGGCTATAGCGCAACCACGCCGCCACCGTTGCTTTCGCAGGTCCAGCCGCGAAAACGTGAAAGCCTCGGACAGAAGCAAAATCAATGAAGACAGACTATGCTTCGCCATCCGCCACGACCAGTGGCAAGTCCCGCCTGCCGCTGCGTGGCTGGTCGCTCGAACTGGCGCGCCGCTGGAACGGCGGCTCCTATTCGCTGTTTGTATTGCACGGGAATATCTTCGATCTCTTCCCCGTGCAGGAGGGGAACGGGATCGGCTTTGTGCCGCTGAAGACATTTTTGACCCGCCGCCTGTTCGCGGATCGGGAATGCCTGCTTTTCTATGATATTGCGGATGGTCTGACTTTCGGGTCGCCCGAGATGCAGGCGCGCTTTTTCGACTGGCTCGACATCTACGACCGCGTCGAGAATACGAACTTCCACCAAGCTGGCCCGCCGCGGGAATTCATCCGACTGGCACCGCTGTTGCGCCGGTTTTTTCTCAAGGTCGCAGAAGATCCGCTGGTTTGGAAAGGCGTCACTCTGATCGTTGATTTTCCGGAGAAGCTTATCCCCGCTGCAGAGGAAGCCGGTGCCAGCGTTGAGGAGCGCATGAATCTGGTGACCTTTCTAAAATGGGCCGCTGCGCCCGAAATGGCGCGACTAGACGTAGGGATCATCCTGGTCACCGAATCGGCTGCGAAGCTCCACGCCGACCTCCTGCAGAATCCGCATGTCGCCCAAATGCGCATCGACTTGCCCGACGCCGAGGATCGCCTGCGTTTCCTTCAGGCTGGCTGGGCTCAAGACATGGCCGGCGGCAAGTCGATGACCGAGTGGAGCGACTTTACCGCTGAGGAACTCGCCGCACGCGCGGCCGGATTGAATCTCCTTCGCATCCAGCATTTCATGGCGGAAGCGATCCGCAATGGAGCGCGAGTTACCGCCGACCACGTAGCGGCCAGTAAAAAGCGGCTGATCGAGGAGTATTGCCAGGGATTGGTGCGCTTCAAAGACCCCAAGCCCGGCATCAATCTTGACCGCGTCGCCACACACACCGCAGCCAAGAAGAAGCTTCGCGAGCTGGCTTGGCTCATTAAAAACAACAAAGGTGACGTACTGGAGCGCGGCATCCTCGTGCCGGGCCGCGTGGGCGTGGGCAAATCGTTTCTCATCGATTGCTTCGCGAGCGAATGTGCTCTGCCTGTAATGGAAATCGGCGAGTTTCGCTCGAAATGGGTCGGCGACACCGAGCGCCAGCAAATGCGAATTCTGATGACAGTCCGGGCACTCGGCCCGGTGATTGTAGTAGTCGACGAAGCGGACGCCGTTTTCGGCACCCGCGAGGGCGACAGCGATAGCGGCGTATCGGGCCGCGTGTTTGCGGCGTTCGCCGCCCACATTGGCGACTCGACACTGCGCGGACGCGAACTCTGGGTTGCCATGACCTCGCGTCCAGATCTGCTGGCGATCGACATGAAACGCCAGGGTCGCTTCGGCCTTTGCATTCCGCTTTTCCCCGCGCAGGGCCCCGACGACGTTGTGGAGCTTTTCGCCACGGTCGCTCGGGTAAAGAAGATCGCCCTGACCGACGCCATCCTTGTCTACATCCGCGAACATTTCGGCGCGCGTTCACTCACCGGCAGCGATGTCGAGGCTGTTCTGATCCGCGCAAAGGAACGTGCCGTACTGGC
>JBAZHQ010000058.1:0-15861 GCA_041652235.1 Opitutaceae bacterium
AATTACCGAGACCCGGCAAAGTCTCGCGGACGCAAAAAAAAGCCCCGCCGTCGCCCTGTTTTCTCGCCCAAGAGCAGGAAGTCCAACACCTGATCGCACTCTATCAGGCGCAGGCGCCTCACGCTACGGCCGTCGCCGAACTGGAGTGGCTGGTGCGCACCGCAGTTTTCCAGTCGGCCAACGCCTTGGTGGGGCAACTGCTGCAGCAAACCGTCGATCGGATCGACGCGGCGTATCAGCCGAAGCCCACCGAGGTCTGCAAGGGGCGGGCGGCGTTGTCAGTCCAGGGTATATTTGGCCACTTCGAGTTGCAGCGCGATTATTACTACCAGGCCGGCCAGCAGCAGGGCCACCACCCCGCTGACGCCACGTTGGGCCTGGAAGGCAGTTACACCCCGGCGCTGGCCAGGCTCATGTGTCTGGAAGGGTCGGATGCCTCCACCTACTTGCAAGCCGAACGACATTTGGAGCAGACCGGCGGGATTACGGTGTCGGCCCGCCAGATTCAGCGCTTGGTGCAACGCGTCGGTGGCGCCGCCCAACAGTGGCAGGAGCGACCGGCCCGCCCGGCGGACTGCGAACCGGGGGCAGCGCCCATCATGTACGTCAGCGCCGACGGCACGGGGGTGCCGATGGTGCCGGAGGAACTGGCCGGACGCAAAGGCAAGCAGGCCGACGGCAAAGCCAAGACCCGCCAGGCCTATCTGGGGTGCGTGTTCACCCAGCATCGGGTCGATGCGGAGGGTCACCCTGTGAGCGACTGGGAGTCGACCCCCTACGTTTCCGGCTTCATGCCCAGCGACGAGTTTGGCCCGTTCCTGCGCCAGGAGGCCCTCCGCCGGGGTTACGGCACCGCCGCCAAAGTCGTGTTGCTCATCGATGGCGCCGCCGGGTTGGAAAACATGGGCCGGCTCGCTTTCAAGGACTGCCTTCAAATCGTCGATTTTTACCATGCCATGGAGCACGCTGGAGGAGTGCTCGATGCACTCCTCGGTCCGGGGCATCCCAAGCGCAAATCCCGGCTCCGCCATTGGGCCAAGTGGCTGCTCAAGGACAAAGTCGAAGCCTTGATTGCCGAGACCCGCCAGGACTGCTCCGGCCAGCCCCAAACCCCGGCTGTCGAGCAAGCCCTGCACTACTTCGCGAACAACGTAAGCCGAATGCAGTACGGCACCTTCCGGAAAGCACACTACTTCATCGGCTCAGGCGTCGTCGAAGCCGGATGCAAGACCGTCATCGGCGCACGCTGCAAACAGTCCGGCATGTTCTGGTCCGAAGCCGGCGCCGAGAACATCCTGGCCCTCCGCTGCATCAACCGCAGCCGACGCCTTGACCAATTCTGGCGATTCCGACTCAATGCTCTCACCGCCACTAACGACGTCCTCCCGCTCAAGGCCGCCGCCTAACGGAAGAAATTTGTCTCACACCCTCATCTTAACTTTTTCACCTCAGCGCATCCATGCCTGACCTCCCTTCAAGTCCGAAGGTGCTGCTTGTCGACGATGACCACTCGGCTCTCTTTATCTACAAGACGCATCTTGTAAGGGCCGGCTATCAGGTGGTCTGCTCTCCGGATGTCACGAGCGCAAAAGCGGTGATCGAATCCGAGGGGCCCGAAAGCTTCAGCCTTGTGGTCACGGATTTCTGGATGCCGGGAGAAACGGGGTTCGACCTTTTGCGGTATATCAGGCACGCGGACCGCACGCTGGCGGTCATCATCATCACGGCTGAGGGTGAGAAGGATCATGTCGCACGGTCGCTTCGAGAGGGAGCCCACAACTTTCTGGACAAGCCGGTGAGCGGCGCCGTGCTTCGCGAAGCCGCCATCAAGGCGATCGAGAGCACTCAGAAGCAGCGTTCGCTTCGCGCGACAGCACAGGAGGCCAAGGCTCTCGGAGACACCCAGCGCCTTCTGCTAGGGCGGCAGACGGCGGCCCTGAGCGGACGGCTGCACCTCTTTGCCCGGCCGCACGCGCAAGCCGGCGGCGACTTTGCGGCGGCTTTTGCGATCGGCGAACAGCGCTTCGTGGTCCTGGTCTCGGACGTTTCCGGGCACGATCTCTCGGCGGCGTACTATTCCGCGTATCTTCAGGGCGTGGCCCGTGGAATGCTCGACCGGGGCGCTTCCATACAGGATGTCTTTGGCCGCCTCAACCGGATGATTCTAGACGAGTGGAACAAAGGCGGATCGGTGGAGCTTTCCCTCTCCGCCTGTGCGGCCGACATCGACCTGAACAAGAAGACTCTCACAGCGCTGAATTGCGGCCTGCCGATGCCGTACCTCTCGGACATGGATGGATGGGCGACTCCCCTGGGGGAGACCAAGGCCCATCCGCTCGGCTGGTTCGATGAGATGCCCTCGTGCGCCGAGAAGACCCTTTCGGGCGGACACCTTAGTTTCTGGTCGGACGGCCTGGAGGATGCCGCGGACCGGCTGGGAGTCGCTCCGCTGAGTCTCGCACACAGGCTTCAGATGAGAAGCACGGGCAGCGAGGAATTGCTGGCGACGATTTCCAGGGATGACATCGTTGCGGTGAGGCTCGACTTGAGCGTCCGCGAGGATGCGGCGTTGACTACCCGCCTGCCTGTGCTGGCGGAGATCATCCCCGGTGCCAGTCATGGCGAGATCGATCGGATTCAGGCATTTCTTGGCAAGAGTCTGAAGGTCGCTTTTCCCGCCCTGGATGACGCAGTGCTGGCCGACTCGCTTCTATGCATCCGCGAGGCGCTGCTCAATGCGCTCATTCACGGCTGCGGCCGCAAACCGGATCGGTATGCGTTCCTGCAGGCGGCGCACGACATCAAGACCAACATGCTTCATTTGAGCATCGCTGACGATGGCAAGGGACATTTCTTTGATTTCGACAAACACGAGAATGTGGCTGCAGAATCCTTGATTCCTGAGCATCGAGGTCTAGTGCTTATGAAGAATCTTGCGGATCGCATGCATCTCTCGGCACGCGGAAACCGCCTTTCCATGGATTTCCCTTTATCAACCCCTGAATAAACATGACTTCCGGCACACCAGATACCCCTTCCATTCAATGCAAGGTTCCAGGCGACCTCACGAGCACGACGGTCCCGGCTTTTCGCGCCGAAGTAGACCAGAAGCTGGCGCAGACGGTGAAAGACAGCCCTGGTTTGAGCCTTGTCGAGATCGATCTTAAGGGTGCCCGCATGGTGGATTCCGTAGGCCTCAATCTTTTGGTTTCGGTGATAAAGCAGGTGAAGGACCGTGGCGGCGCGGTGAGGATACTGATAGCCCATCCCAACATTCAGCGGATACTGACCTTCACCCGCATCGACAAGCATGCCGAAGTGAAGATGAGCTGAGGCATAGCCTTAGGTATTGAGGATGTTGTGAGTCTGAGCCCTTGCTGGACGAGGGGTTGGCGCGCCCGGGGGCTTGCGGCATCCATTATCCGTTCCACGGAACGGGCATTCATGGGGTAAGGTAACGTGCCAGACGGGTAGGAGAATTCCTGAGACTGAATAGGATAAACCCTAGTTACAAACCCACTTGGGCGGCATAGGATGAGGGGAATCGTTAACCCTTCCCGCTCATGTTGTTCGTCAAAACGCATATTCCCCAATTTCGGCCCGGCCCTTTTGTGCGCAGGGCATGCCGGAATGCGAATGCGTTCACGACGATCTGCATCGCCTGATTTGGGATTTGCAGATCATGGATCGCATTACATCCACGCCTCAACTGTCGCTGCCGAAGGTTTCCATTTTCGGAAACTTTTCTGGAAATCCTTTCAGGCGGAGAAGGGTGACGCATAGCCGCGTTCCCGAGATCTGCCGCGAGGCGAGTTCCTGTCTGGCAGATGCCAAGTCCGGCATGGAGAATGCTTTTCTTTTGATCGGAGAAAAACTGGTGAAGATGGCCGAGTGCAGCACGCGCCTGACGGGTCAATGCGGCGATCTGCTCAAGCTGGCGAGCGGAAGCCACGAGGGTTCGGTGCTCTTAAAAGAATCGATTGGCGTCCTGCGCTCGCCGCTTGAGTACATCGATTTTTGCATAAAGGAGAAAGAACGCCTTCTGCGCCTGCTCGGGCAATGCGAGGGCCAGACCAAGGGCCTGCTGGACATAGGTTCGCGAATGCTTAATGCCATCGCGCCCCTGACTTTCATGGCGGTGCTATTCAAGATCGAATCGGCCTACCTGCCGGTGGAGATGCGCGAGACCTTCACCACAGTGACCATGGAAGTGGAGCGCCTGCATAAACTGGTTGACGAGACCTTCGCCCAGAACGCCCGGCAGATGCAGTCTGCCTACGACACCCTGTCATCGGTGCGCTCCCGTCTCGAGGAGGATTTTCGGAAGCAGGAGACGATCATCGGCGAAAAGAGGCGGCGCATCGACGCCTCCATGCTGATGCTTGACGAGCAGGTTGCCCAAAACAGCGAACGCGATTCCCTCCTGCATTCCTACAGCGACTCCCTATCCCAGGAAGTGGGGAAGGTTGTGATAGGCGTGCAGCTTCAAGACATCATCGGCCAGAAATGCGATCATGTGATGGAGGCGCTCAAGACCGAGACCGGAACGGTGCCAGTACATCAGGTGCGCCTCCAGATAAGCCAGTTGCAGATGGCGGAGAACGATCTCGGCCAGGGTATAAAAGCGATGGAGGATGAGCTCGATAGGATCAATGATTTTACCAGCCGGCTTAACGAGAGCAGTGTTTCCCTGGAAAGTTTTCAGAGCATGACCGCCGCGGTGGATGGCATGGTGCAGTCGCTTCTGGATACTCTGAGCGACGTGCACGAGATCATCGGCATGGTGCACGATCTTGCGGAGCAGGGAAACACGGCGGTTCAGCCCGCCAACGGCATTGCCGGGAATCTTACGACGGCCATCAGCGAGCTCTCGATCAATATGCGCCTGATCGCGCTGAACGCCCAGGTGCGCTCCGTGCAGGGAGGGCAGGGGACGGGACTTGAACTGTTGGCGGCAAGAACCGCGGAGATCTCCGATGAGATTAACGATATCAGCAAGCAGGTGTCGGACGATCTTTCGAGCCTGCATGCCGGGATCGACGAGATGCTCGTCACTTTCGCCCAATTCCTGAATCGAGGGAAGGAACAGAACGCCCTCCTCGGCGCATCGCGCGGCGATACCGAGAAGCGTCTTCACGCCCTTCGCGATCGCGCCCTGCTGGTCGTCCAGGAGATCGGGACCAGCGCCGAGCAGACGCTTGCCTCCGTGCAGGACGTAAGGGGGGCGCTTGAAAGCCTCCCCGGCTTGCGCGCCCGCTTCGGGCACGCGATCGAGATGCTTTCGACGATCGAGCCGGAGCTGGATGCCGATGCCCGCGATACCAGGCATCTTTTCGCCCATGCCAGGCGCTACACGATGGAATCCGAACGCAAGGTGCACAAAGCGCTCATCGCCTCGATCGGCGCCGACACCGGCCCGGGCGTGCCCGCCGATCGAGCCGAGGCATCGCAACAGCATCCCCAACCGGCCAAAAACCGCGCAATGGGCGATAATGTGGAATTTTTCTAAGCCTTTCCCCCAAGATATTTTTTTACGATGAATAACACAGTCCTTATCGTCGATGACGCGATGACCATGCGGAAAATGGTGTCCTTCACCCTGCGCGGAAACGGATATCAGACGGTGGAGGCAGGGGACGGAATCGCCGCCCTCGCCATGCTGGGCCAGCACATTGTGGATCTTATCATCACGGATGTGAACATGCCCAAGATGGACGGCATCGAATTCACACGTCAGGCGAGAACCGCGCTCAAAGGCCGCCACGTGCCCATTCTCATCCTAACGACAGAGTCGGAACTCGAAAAAAAGAACCAGGCGCGCGCCGCCGGCGCGACCGGCTGGATAGTGAAGCCGTTCCAGCAGGAGCAGCTTCTCGCCGTGGTATCCAAGGTCCTGCCCTTCGCCGCGCCCGCCACCTAGGGCATGCCACCGCCATTCGGGTCTTCCACTCCACGCTCCTCATGAACAGCGAACAGCAGCAACAATTCATCAACGATCTGCTCGTGGAAAGCTACGAGGGGCTGGATCGTTTCGATCGCGAGCTCCTAGCACTGGAGAAAGGGCAGGGGGGGGCCGACACGCTCAACGCGATCTTCCGCATCATCCATACCCTGAAGGGCACCAGCGGATGCCTGGGATTGAAAAAGATCCAGCGGCTGGCGCACGCCGGGGAAAGTCTCCTGGACCCGATCCGCAACGCGAAGCTCCCCGTCACGGCGGAGATTATCACCACTCTGCTGAAGCTCTCGGACAGCCTTCGGGAGATGCTGCGCAGCATCGAGACAAGCGGCAACGACGGTTCCAGCGAATTTGGCGATCTGATCGCGGAACTGCAACGGCTTCAGGCTCCGCCTCCGCCCGTCCAAGCGCCTGCGGGATACGGTCTCTTCGATGACGAGCCTCCTCTTTCTGCGCCGCCCCCCGTTCCAGCCGCCGCGGCTGAACCTGAGGCTCCGGCTGTTGCGTCCCCTGCTCCTGTGCAGGCCGCGAAGCCTGGTCCGCAACCGGCGGGGCAGGACGCCTCGCAGGCGGCTCTCGCAACCCCGGTTCAGGGTTCCGCGGCGGATAGCGCCATCCGCGTCGATTTGGGACTTCTCGACCGCTTGATGAATCTCGTGGGCGAGCTTGTACTGGCCCGAAACCAGATCGTTCAGAATACGGCGAACTCGAGCGATGCGGCCATGGTTCTGGCCGCCCAGAAGATCAACAGCATCACAACCGAGCTGCAGGAAGGCGTGATGAAAACGCGAATGCAGACGATCGGCAGCGTCTGGGCGAAATTCCCCCGCATCGTGCGCGATATGTCGGCCGATCTCGGAAAAAAGGTGCGGCTTGAGATGGAGGGCCAGGAGACCGAGCTGGACCGCACCATTATCGAGGCGATCAAGGATCCGCTCACCCACATCATCCGCAATGCGATCGATCACGGCATCGAGACGCCCGAGCGGCGCAGCGCGGCGGGGAAGGCGCCGGAGGGCTTGCTCCACCTGCGCGCCTATCATGAGGGCGGCCAGGTGAACATCGAGATCAGCGACGACGGGGCGGGCATCGATTTCCTGCGCGTGAAGGCGAAGGCGGTGGACAAGGTATCCATCACTTCGGCCCAGGCGGCCGGCATGAGCGAGCGCGAGGCCTTGAATCTGATTTTCCTTCCCGGGCTGTCCACCGCCGAGAGGATCACCAATGTGTCGGGCCGGGGTGTCGGCATGGACGTGGTGAAGACCAACATCGAGAAGATCGGCGGCTCGGTGGATATCCAGAGCAGCCTCGGCGAGGGGACGACGCTTCGCATCAAGATCCCTCTTACGCTTGCCATCATTCCCGCCCTGATCGTGACAAGCCGCGGCGAGCGATTCGCAATCCCGCAGGTGAGCCTTCTGGAACTCGTGCGCCTCGAGGGCGGACAGGCGGCTAAGAGCATCGAGCACATCTTCGACGCGCCGGTTTACAGGCTGCGCGGGAAGCTGCTGCCGATCGTCTATCTCAACGAGATCCTGAAGCTGGGCGGCGGCGACGGATCGAAGGATGCGGTGGCCAACCTCCTTGTCCTCAAGGCGGGCGAAAAGCAGTTCGGCCTCGTGGTGGACACCGTCAACGATACCCAGGAGATCGTCGTCAAGCCGATCGGCAAGCATTTCAAGGGACTTTCGGTGTTTGCCGGCGCGACGATCATGGGCGACGGGCGCGTGGCCCTCATTCTCGATGTGTTCGGACTTGCCCAGCATGCGCATGTGATCACCGGCGCGAGCGAAAGCCAGTCTTCCGACGGCTCCGTCTCCTCAATAAATGCCGGCGATATCGGCGCGCGGCAGAGCCTCCTCATCTTCAGCCTTGGGACCGAGCACCGGCTCGCGCTGCCGCTCTCAAGCGTGGGCAGGCTCGAGAAATTCCCGGCGTCCATGGTCGAGCGAGAGGGCGCGCGCGAGGTCGTGCAGTACCGCGGCCAGATCATGCCTTTGGTGGATCTGTCCCGCGTGCTTGGGATTCGCGGGACGAGGCGGGAATCAGCGGAGTTATCCGTTGTGGTATGCCACTCGGCAGACCGGAATCTCGGGCTCGTTGTGGAGCGCATCGAAGACATCGTCGATGAATCCGTCACCCTGCAGAACCGGAAGCAGCGTGCCGGCATCCTTGGCAGCGCGATCATCCAAGGGCGAGTCACCGAAATGCTGGATGTCCCGGCCATCGCAGGCGCTGCCCGCCTATAACCCCCTGGAACTCCTCTCATGAGTCTCTACTGCACGTTTACCGTCGACCGCTACTTCCTCGGGATTCCCGTGGATCATGTCCAGGAAGTGGTGCGCCATCAGGAACTGAGTCGCGTGCCGCTTTCCCGTCCCGAGGTGCGCGGTCTCATCAACCTCCGCGGGCAGATCGTCACGGCGATCGATCTGCGCTGCCGTCTCCGCCTTCCGGCACTCCCGGCAGGCGAGAATTCCATGAACGTCTTCATCAAGACTCCCGAGGGCACCGTCAGCCTGCTCGTGGACCAGATCGAGGATGTGCTCGAGGTTTCCGACGAGACGGTGGAGCAGGCGCCCGCAACCCTTCAGGGGGAAATCCGTGAATTGATCACGGGAGCCTCAAAACAGAAGGAGCGAATACTCCTTCTCCTGAACACAGGCAAAACGATCGAACTCGGAGCAGCCTGAGAGCCTCAACTTTCGTAAATCACAATCGAAGTACATAAAAAATATCAAGATGAACGCAAATAATTCGAGCTTTAGCATCGGCAGAAAGATCGGGACCGGATTCGCCCTCGTCCTCGCGATTCTTGTGGGCACCGGCTACTATGCGATCTCAAGCATGCGGCAAGCATCGAGCTCCTCCCGAGAGCTTTCGGAGGATTACCTCGTGCAGCTCAGCATCGCCCAGGAAATGGTGAGCACTTTCGCGGACGTGCGGCTGGCGGCGCGCACCTATGGACTCAGTCATGAGCCGCAGTACATGACGGCTGCGAATAAGGGAATGACGGAGCTGCAGGGGATCATCAAGCGCCTCCAGGCTCTCGCCGATAAGAGCGAGGTTCTCGTGCAGTTGAAGCAGGATGTGAAGGATCTGCCTCCCGTTTATGCGGAATACCTAGCCTCGCTCGAGGAAACAGAGCGCGCTGTCACCGCACTCAAAAACAGCACTACCGAAGCAAAGCGCATCGCAAAGGATGCCGATGACAACGTGCAAGCGTTTGCCAGGAAACAAAGCCAGGCATTCGCGCAGGATCAGGCAGCCGGGCTTGCCATGGACAAGACAGTCGAGCGGATGAAGCTGATCGAAATGGCCGCCTCGGTGGATAAAAACCTCCTGCTCACGCGGCTCTCATACTACATCTCGGTTAACATCAACGATTTTAACTTTCTTCAGAATGGTCTAAAAACAAATCTGGGTGGCGGCTTGAGAACCCTCGATGAGATGATCCCGCTGGTTCACCTGGATGCAGACAAGCGCCTGATCGAATTGGCATCGAAGGCGATGGAGGATTATGGGAAGCAACTGGGGGTGATGCTCAAGGATCATGAAGCGGTTAACAGCGCGATGGTCAGGCGCACCAAGGCGGCTGATGCGTTCGGCGAGATCGCCCAGAGGATCATTCATTCAGCGGAAACCGGCACCCAGCAGGTTTCGGATAATTCCACGCGCATGCTCGGACGGACCTCAATCGGAATGGTCGTCGCGGTGATCCTATCGATCACCCTTGGAGCTTTCATTGCGGTGTTCATCACACGCAAGATTACCGTGCCGCTTGCCGAAGCCGTCAATTTCGTCCAGCGAATCGCAAACCGGGAGCTTAACACCCAGATGGACGTGCGTTCGAACGATGAGGTGGGGCAGATTTGCACCGCTTTGAACGGCATGGCCAAGGGTTTGAAGGAAAACATGCTCTCCATCTCCCGAAGCGCCCAGTCGTTGAGCGCCTCCTCCGAGGAACTCAGCACGGTGAGCAATCAGGTGAGTTCCAATGCCGAGGAAACCGCCAGCCAGGCCAACGTGGTATCGGCCGCCGCCGAGCAGGTGAGCAGGAACGTGAACACGGTCGCCACCGGTTCCGAGGAGATGAGCGCGAGCATCCGCGAAATCGCCAAGAATGCCAGCGAGGCGGCCAAGGTGGCCAGTCACGCGGCCAGTGTCGCCGAGAACACGAATTCCACTGTCGCCAGGCTTGGCGATAGCAGCATCGAGATCGGCAACGTAATCAAGGTGATCACGTCCATCGCCGAGCAGACGAACCTGCTCGCGCTCAACGCCACTATCGAGGCGGCGCGCGCGGGCGAGGCCGGAAAGGGCTTTGCCGTGGTCGCAAACGAGGTGAAGGAACTTGCCAAGCAGACCGCCAAGGCCACCGAGGAGATCGGTTCCAAGATCAAGACCATCCAGGGCGACACCCAGGGCGCGGTGACGGCGATCAAGGAGATCTCGTCGATCATCGGCCAGATCAACCAGATCCAGACGATCATCGCCAGTTCCGTCGAGGAACAGGCGGCGACGACCAACGAGATATCCAAGAACGTCGCCGAGGCGGCCAAGGGAGCGGCTGAGATAGCCCGCAACATCGGCAGTGTCTCCACCGCCGCCAAGGGCACGACGGAGGGCGCGGGCCAGACCGCCGCCGCCGCCGCCGAGCTGGCGCGTCTCGCCACCGATCTCGCCCGCGTGGTTGACCAGTTCAAGCTTGAGGGTGGAACAAAGCAGTCCTGACGACGGCCTCATTCCCGCCTTCTCCAATCTCAGATGCCGGAATCGGAACCCTTCAACTCCACCGCCTTCCCATGCGCCTTCTGATCGCAGACGACTCCCACACCATGCGAAGCATCCTCTGCACCTACGCAAGGAACCTCTCCATGGAAACCGCCGAAGCCGAGGATGGATACCAAGCCCTCGAGCTCCTCGAGAAAGCCGGGCCATTCGATGCCATCCTCATCGATTGGGATATGCCGCGCATGGACGGCTTCACGCTGCTGCAACGCATCCGATCCCAGCCGCAATACGCGACCATGAAAGTCCTCATGGTGACGGCGCAAAACACCTACGACAAGATCGCCCAGGCCCTTGCCGCCGGATCCGATGACTACCTGATGAAACCCCTCGACGAACAGATGCTCGTGGAAAAGCTGTGCGTTCTCGGCCTCGTTGACTGACCTCCATGATGAAAATCCGGGCATTGATCGTGGACGATTCCATAGTGATGAGGAAACTCATCGCCGAGGTGTTGTCCCTGGACGGCCAGATCGAGGTCGTCGGAACCGCGTCCAACGGGCGCATCGCCCTGCAGCGGATTCCCCAGGTCAATCCCGATGTGATCACCCTCGACGTGGAGATGCCGGAAATGGACGGCGTGCAGGCATTGCGCGAATTGAGGCTGAAGTACCCGAAGCTTCCGGTGATCATGTTCTCCGCACTCACTCACAAGGGGGCGGCGGCCACGCTGGACGCGCTTTCCGCGGGAGCGAACGATTATGTCACGAAGCCCCTGGATTCGAGCGATCTCGCCGACAGCATCGAGCGATTGAAGGCGGATCTGCTCCCGAAAATCCATGTGCACTGCGATGCTTTTGTCGTTCCGCCCCCGAGAATGGCCGAGCCGGCTCAGCTTCCGGCGGACGGCGACGCTTCAGCGCGGCGGCAGAGAAAAGCTCCGGTCGATCTGATCTGCATCGGCGCCTCGACCGGCGGCCCGGTTGCCCTCGAGAAACTTTTCGCCCAGTTCCCCTCCGCCTTGCCTGTGCCTGTGGCGATCGTGCAGCACATGCCGCCCATGTTCACACAACTGATGGCGCAGAGGCTGGATTCCCTCAAGGGGCCGGTGCGTTGCGTCGAAGCGGAAAACGGCATGATTCTAAAACCGGGCTTCGCCATCATCGCGAAGGGAGGACATCACCTTGCCCTTGCACGCGATTCCGGGAGATGCTTCCAGGCGCGGCTGACCGACACGCCGCCCGAGAATTCATGCAGGCCGGCAGTCGATGTGCTCTTCCGTTCCGCCGCCGGGACGGGCTCGAACGTGCTGGGTGTTGTATTGACGGGAATGGGACAGGACGGGCTCCGCGGATCGAAACACATAAGGGAAGGCGGGGGGCAGGTCATCGCCCAGGATCAGGCGACTTCCGTGGTGTGGGGGATGCCGGGCGCCGTTGTCCAGGCCCGGCTCGCGAACTGCGTGCTTCCCATCGGCGAGATAGCCTTCGAAATCGCACGCCGTGTGAAGAACGGGCTTGGCCCGAAGGAGTCCTGAACATGGCTATGCACCGACAGACCGACTCACGGGCTCTTTCCAGGGACAATTTCCTGTTTGCCTGCGAGCTGATGCAGCGCGAGGCGGCGATAGTCATCGGAGAGGGCAAGGAATATCTTGTGGAAACCAGGCTTGGCCCGCTTGCAGAGCGAAACAGCTACCCGAGCGTGAACGCTTTCCTTGACTACCTGCGCTTCTCGGGCCCGAACATGATGCCGATGCACAGGGAGGTCATCGATGCCCTCACCATCAACGAGACCCTGTTTTTCCGCGACTTCCATCCCTTCGAGGCCCTTCGCAGCACGGTGATACCGTCTTTTCTCGCAGCGAGGCCGGACGGGAGGCTCCGGATCTGGTCGGCGGCGTGTTCCACCGGACAGGAAACCTACAGTCTTGCGATTCTTTTCGAAGAGCACTTCCCGGATATAGCAGCCAATGTGCAGATCATCGGGACTGACTTGTGCACGACGGTGCTCCGGCGAGCCCGCACCGGGCTGTTCCAGCAACTCGAGGTCAATCGTGGATTACCCGCCCATTTTCTAGTAAAGTTTTTCGCGCAGCAGGAAGACGGATGGCAGATTAGGGAACAGATCCGGCGTCGCGTCGAATTCAGGGAGTTAAACCTGGCGAAATCGTGGCCCTCGATAGGATCCTTCGATCTGATCCTCATCCGGAATGTGATGATCTATTTCGACTTGCCGACTCGAAAGAAGATATTGGATCAGGCACGGGCGTTGCTTGCGCCGGGAGGACTGCTGCTCCTCGGAGGAGCCGAGACCCCCTTTATGGTCGCGGAGGGTTATGCCGCCGTGAGCGTTGGAAGAACAACCTTCTACAAATCGATTTCTTATGTCTGACTTATTTCAATTCATGCATGCATCGACATGCTGGTTTCTCGCGGCGAGCTTTCTGCTCTCCCTTGGTGCATTCCTGCTCTATTTCAGAACCGAGCGGCGGCGCAGATTGTACGAAAAGCGCATCGAGGAGCAGACCACCGCCCTTCAGGAGCGCGAGACGCAATACCGCGACTTGGTGGAGCGCGCAAGCGACGGAATTGTGATCGTGAAAAAGGGAGTCATTGCCTTTGCAAATCAAAGGGCGATCGAAATAGCCGGATACTCGATGGAGGAGGCTCTTGGAAAGCCATTCGTCGATTTCGTGATTCCCGAGAAGCGCGAGGAAATAAGCGGGCTCTACGCGCTTCGCATCGCCGGCAAGCCGGCGCCGGCTCTCAACGAGACGCGGCTTTTGCACAAGGATGGCACCTTTATCGATGTGGAAATCAGCGGCCGCCTCATTCCCTATCAGGGAGACCTCGCCAATCTCGTGCTGGTGCGCGATATCACTCCGCGTAGAAACAACGAACAGAAGCTAAAGCAGTATTCGAAGCAGCTTGAGGATGCCAACAAGCAGCTCGAAACCGCCATCTCCAGAACAAGCATTCTGGCGACCAAGGCGGAAGCCGCAAACCGGGCCAAGAACGAGTTTCTGGCCAACATGAGCCATGAATTGCGCACTCCGCTCACCACCATTGTCGGCATGACGGAGCTTCTCCGGGACGAGGCCTTCGGCGCGATCACGCCCTCGCAACGCGATGGCCTCAAGACTATCGATGCCAGCACGCAGCATCTGCTCGACCTGATCAACGATATCCTCGACCTCGCGCGCATCGAAACCGGACGCGTCGAACTCGAGAGAAAAGCGGTCGATGTGAAGGCCCTTTGCGGCGTGTGCGCCCGATTCATGCAGGATAGCGCCCAGAGAAAACTGCTGAAGGTGAGCATAGACTGCAGTTCGGCACCCGAGAAAGTATGGGCCGATCCCCGGCGCCTTCGCCAGATTCTGATCAATCTCCTCGGAAACGCAGTGAAGTTCACGCCCGAGGGGGGAGAGATGGGCATCATCGCCACTCGTGCCGAACCGGGCGGAGGGTGCAAGTTTACCGTGTGGGACACCGGCATCGGAGTGGCGCCCGACAAGCTTCACCAGATTTTCGAGCCCTTCGAGCAGGCGGACACTTCGCAGGGCCGCAAATACGGCGGCGCGGGACTGGGTCTCACGATGGTGCAGAGACTGGTCGCCATGCATGGCGGCAACGTCTCGGTCCAGAGCGTGCTGGGCCAGGGAAGCCGCTTCACTTTCATCATTCCGGATCTCGCGACGATCATGATGGAGCCTGCCCCTCAGGGAGGCGTCCCCTCTCCCGCGCCCGAGCAGTGGTTGAGGGGCTTGCGCATTCTTGTCGCCGAGGACGACGAGACCAACGCCCAGATCATCGAAATGCAACTGCGGCACAGAGGCTGCGAGGTCGCCATCGCGGTGAATGGACAGGAGGCGATCGATATCACGCCGAAATTCAACCCGGATGTCATCCTGATGGACATCCAGATGCCGGTGGTCAGCGGGCTGAAGGCGACCAAGTGCCTCAAGTCCGACGCCGCAACAGCCTCCATTCCCATTGTCTGCCTGACCGCGCTGGCATTGGATGAGGATCGAGCCCGCTGCCTTGAGGCAGGAGCGGACGCCTATGTCACCAAGCCCGTCGATTTTCCCCATCTCATCTCAACCATAGCCAGCCTGAAGCATCGCCCGCGTTCCGCGGGCTGAGGCCTCCAATCCCGCAACTTCCATGAGTCTTGCCAAAGATACAGTCGGTCCGGCCGTGTCCGGATATGCGGACCCCCAGAATAATCTTGGGCGCCCGCTGGCGCGCGCCACGAAGCGAAATCCCGGACGCCTTGCCCGGGTGTTGGATGCGCTGGGCTGGTCCGAGAGGGCGAGGGCATGGAATCGCATTTCGCCCATCCATTCGACCCTGGCCGACGTCGTCGTCCTGTTCGAAATCGTTCGAAACGAGACGGGAGATCCGATCGATTTTCACGCGATCAAAGTGAACGATGTGTTCGCCCGGCTGGCTGCCTGTCCGCCCGGACGGGCCCATGTTGTATTGGATGACATGTTGCACCAGGAGGGAACGGCGCTCTATCTTGAAAACGTGACCCAGCTATTCCGCGAGGGGCGGACGGGGATCATGGATGTCGACGCTGCGAAGCTGGGGAGGCATTTCAGGGTGTCGCCTTTTTTGCCGGGGGGGGAGAATCTCTTCGCCGCGATCGCCGCCGATATCACCCACCAAAAGGATAGGGATGACGAATTATTGAGGTTAAGCCGCTATTACTCGGTGCTGAGCCAGATCAACCAGGTGATTGTGCGCGCCTCCACGGGTGAGGAGCTGCTGCGCCAGGTGTGTCGCACCTTTGTCGATAAAGGATCCTATGGTTTTGCCTGGGCCGGATTGGAAACCCGGAAAGGCAAGCCGCCGGAATGCATCGCCCATTGGGGTGCGGTTGAGGCAAGCATGCAATCTTCCGGGGCCGTAGTGCCGGATGTTGCGCTCGCCGAGACCTCCCTCAGGGAGAACCGTATTGTAGTATTCAATGACTTGATCGGTGATCCGGGAACTCATGGCTGGGGTGAGGCGGCAATGCAGCTCGGATTTCATTCGGCTGCGGCTTTTCCGCTCAGGGAAAGGGGATCTGCGATCGGTTCGATCGCCTTGTACTCATTTGAGCAAAATGCCTTCTCTGCGCGCGAGGTGAGCCTTCTCAAGGCTGCCGTGGAGGACATTTCTTGC
>JBAZHQ010000059.1:0-2569 GCA_041652235.1 Opitutaceae bacterium
CAAAACTCAGCCACAGCCCACAGCATCCTGCGCAGCATCTCCCTGTCGTCCTCTTCAAAGAGCTTCTCCCCGTTCACCGTCCGCGACATGCAATGGTAACAAGCTTCTCCCTTCTCCGAGGGCAGCACAAAACGGGGAATTCTCATGCCACATATCGGGCTCTATTTATTTCTCTATGGCAATCTTTATTTAACCTGTCCCTGTAAGATTCTGTAAGATTATCTCACTATTAGATTCGTTTACTTTCAGAGTAGGAACTTACTCAGAGAGACTCGGATTTCGGTGGCAGGGGTTTTGGAACACCGACAAGGACGCTCAATTGCTCTTGTACCTGGAGGAAAAACTCTGGGGTAAGTTCGCCGGACGGCAATTCGAAGATTTGCTTGGAACGGGTGTGCTCGTATCGCTGCTTGGAGCCATCAGGTGTCAGACCTCTGGGTTTTAATATCCTTTTCCTCTCCAGCATGAGAGCAAGAAATAGAAGGAGCCGCGTATTCTCCTCGGAGGGTTCGATCGAAGGATCGGCAAGGGTGAGGAATAAATGCTCAGTCGTCAGTTTAAGCGCGCGATCTGGATTTTCGCCGGCCTTGCGCGCCTTAAACGGCTGCACCCAACGGCAGATCACTGGTCCCGGGGGGATGAAAAGCGCCGTGGCGCTTTCAAGCACATCGTAACGACTCACCTCGGGTGAATTCGGATCGCGCACAAGATAGCTGGCCACACGAAGGCCTTCGATGAAGGGCTGACCTGAGACGTGGCAGTTCAGCGAAAGAGGCTGGAGATTCAAATCCATGGATAATCCATGCAAGCTGTCCCCGATTCTAAAATGGGAAAGCACAATCTTATGCCAGGAACACCAGGTTCTACTTGTCGTCTCGCGGGGGTTAGCCATTAATTCTCCTTAACACTTTCGGAGCGCCGCTTCATGCCCACCCGCACCATCGCCATCGGAGACATCCACGGCTGCGCACAGGAGTTCGAAGCGTTGCTTCAACTCCTCGACGTCTCCCCAACCGACCGGATCATCCTGCTTGGCGATCTCATCAATCGCGGGCCGAATTCCCAGCGCGTCCTCGAAATCGCCAGACGTAGCGGCGTTATCGCCTTGCTGGGCAACCACGAGTTCAGGTTGCGCGAGTACCGCCGCACACGGGATCCGTCCCTCCTGAAAAAGGAGGATCATGACATGCTCCCGCAACTGCGGAACGTCGATTGGGACTTTCTGGAAAGCATGGCGATCACTCATTATGAGTCCGACATCGACACGGTTTTCGTGCATGGCGGATTTCTCCCCAACCGGTCCTGGAAAGACCAACCCGCCGAGATTGTGACGCGCATCCAGGTCGTCGACAAACAGGGACACCCCCGGAAAAGAACAGACTGCCCTACATGCCCCTCGTGGGCTGACCTCTGGAAGGGCCCGCCTCAAGTCGTATACGGTCATACGCCGCGATGCGACATCCATAGGACTCCCTGGGCCATCGGGATCGACACAGGCTGCGTCATGGGAGGGCATCTCACCGCCTGCATCCTTCCAGAGGTCAAATTCGTCCAGGTGCGCGCACACAAAGTCTACCACTCAGCTTGAAAAACGCGCCGAATGGCCGACGACTGGGCTTGGCAGTTTGCAGCCTTCCCGTATTGTGCCTGGAATGACTGCCGCCTCCTCTGCTCACGTTACCCCAGGTCCTCTCCTGCTTTGCGTGGATCTGCAACCGGTGTTTCTTAACACGGTCTCCGATCAAGCCCGGTTGATTCGACGTTGCTCGTTCGCAATCGAAGCAGCCCAAGGCCTCGGCCTGAACGTGGTCTTCACCGAACAGGTTCCCCAAAAGCTCGGCGCCACCGATCCCAAGCTCCTTGCCCTGGCAAAGAACCCGCGGCAACTGGGCAAAGCCTCGTTCTCCGCGCTCGCCGACCACGGCATCCGCGATGCGCTCCTGCAACGGTGCGCCGCCGACCATCTGATCATCATCGGAATCGAAACGCCCATCTGCATCTACCAAACCGCCATCGACGCCATCCGGGCCGACATTCCGGTCACCCTGCTGAACGACTGCCTCGATGCCCGTCGCACCGAGGATGCGGCAGCGGCGCTCGCCGCGTTGCGCCACGCCGGAGCGCACGTGCTGCCAAGCGAGACCGTTTTCTACTCAATGCTTGGCGATACCAATCATCCCTTCTTCAGGGGCTACACGCAACTCGTCAAGAAATACGCCTAAGGAACATTCATGAGCGACACCACCCCCGTCCTCACAGTCCGTGAACTCAAGGCGCTCAACAACGCCAGTGGGAGGCCCTTCGCCGCGCTGGTGCTCGTGAAACGGCTCGCATCCAAGACCGCCGCCAATGGAAATCCATTCCTTAGCGTCGAACTAGGCGACAAAGGCGGCTCCTTTTCTTGCACCATTTTCGCGGACAGTCCCCTGCATGATGCGCTCAAGAACGCCGGCGAGGGCGCGATCGCATGGATCGAGGGGCGGATCGACAGCTACCAAGGCCGATTCTCGCCGAAAATCGGCACGGCGCGCATCCTTTCGGAACAGGAGATCTCGGCGACTGCCGGGCT
>JBAZHQ010000059.1:2579-15826 GCA_041652235.1 Opitutaceae bacterium
GCCGGGCTGATCGAAAACCTCGTCGAGGTCGCCCCCGAGAATCCCGACGATCTCTGGCAGGAGCTGCAAAGGCACATCGACGCCATTCCCCACGACGAACTGCGCCTTACCGTGCGCAGCGTCTTCGAGGAGATCCACGCCAACTTCCTCTCAAGCGCGGCCGCCATAAGCATGCACCACGCCTACCGCCATGGGCTGCTCGAACACACCGTGCACATGGCCCGGGCCTGCAAGGCCCTTCTCCCGCTGTATCCGGAAGTCGACCACAGCCTCGCCATGGCCGGCATCCTGCTGCACGACGCGGGCAAGACGATCGAGTACGAAGGAGCCCTCGCCACGCGCCGCAGCCGGAAAGGCATCCTTCAGGGGCATGTCGTGCTCGGCTACCAACTCGCAAGAAAAGCAGGACTCAAGGCCAAGCTCGACCCTGATCGCCTCGAGCGCCTCGAGCACATCATCCTCAGCCACCAAGGCGAACCCGAGTGGGGCGCAGCCGTCTACGCCGCCACGCCCGAGGCCGTGTTCGTCTCCATGATCGACAACCTCGACGCAAAAATGGGAATGGTCCAGCGCGCCCTGCGCCAGGGACAGGCAGGCGAGGAATTCTCCGAGAAACTCCCCGGTCTGAACGCCCCTCTCCTCATCGGCAAACTTCCCGATGCATCCGCCCCCTGAGGCTCAGCGCCTCCACTCTGCCGACAAAGCGGGTTCGCAGCCCGATCCCGGTAAAAGCTAGACGCCCGATGCTCACCGCATAGGGTATCACTTACCACCCCTTCCCATGCTGTTGCCCAAACACGAGCTGCATAAATTCCTGACAGCAACGCACTCCACGCCCCACGACTGGCTCGGGATGCGGCAGGCATCCCAAGGCAAATCCAACGGCGTTGTGGCGAGGGCGTTCCTGCGGGACGCCGCCGCCTGCGAAGTGGTCGATTCAGCCACGGGAAAAAAGTGGGAGATGACAATGCTCGCACCCGAAGGCTTCTTCGAGGTGTTCATCCCGAAACGAACCCGGGTGTTCGGCTACATGCTGCGCGCACGGCAGCACAACGGCGAGTTCCGCCAGTTCTTCGACCCCTACTGCTTCCTGCCAACCCTCGGGGATCAGGATCTTTATCTTTTCAACGAGGGCAACGAACACCGCATCTACACAAAACTCGGCGCACACGTGCGCAACTGCGGGGATGTCCAGGGGGTGTCATTCGCGGTTTGGGCGCCCAGCGCCTCGCGGGTGTCGGTCGTCGGTAATTTCAATCGTTGGGATGGACGCTACCACCCCATGCGCCCCCTCGGCGCATCAGGAGTGTGGGAGCTCTTCATACCCGGCCTCGGCGAAGGCGAAGTCTATAAATTCGAGATTCGCGACAAGCAGGGGCACGTCCGCCTCAAGACCGATCCCTTCGCCGTCTATTTCGATCCTCCGCCAAACAACGCCTCCATCGTCGCCAGGACCGACAAGCATGCCTGGGGCGACTCAGCCTGGATCGAGAAACGCCGCGCACAGGCCGCCAACAAGGATCGCCCCATCTCAATCTACGAGATGCACCTGGGCTCCTGGCGCCGCAATCTCGAGGATGCCGATCGACCCCTGTCATATCGGGAACTCGCACCACTGCTCGCCGATTATGTGAACCAGATGGGCTTCACACATGTGGAGGTTCTCCCCCTCTCCGAGCATCCCTTCGATGGCTCCTGGGGATATCAAGTGACGGGCTTCTTCGCCCCGACCCACCGTTTCGGCACCCCCGAAGACTTCGCTTTCTTCGTCGATTACCTTCACCAGAAAGGCATTGGCATCATCGTCGATTGGGTGCCCGCACATTTCCCTCGCGACAGTTTTGCGCTGGCCGAGTTCGACGGCACGCATTTGTTCGAACACGCCGATCCCCGCCAGGGAGCACATCAGGACTGGGGCACGCTCATCTTCAATTACGGGCGCAACGAAGTGCGGTGTTTCCTCGTCGCGAGCGCACTGTCGTGGTTCGACAATTTCCACATCGACGGGCTGCGCGTGGACGCCGTGGCCTCCATGCTCTACCTCGACTACTCCCGAAAGGAAGGCGAGTGGATCCCAAACAAGTTCGGCGGACGGGAAAACATCGAGGCTATCGATTTTCTCAAGCGCACCAACGATCTCGTGCACAGCTATTATCCGGGCGCTTTGATGATCGCAGAGGAGTCCACCTCCTTCCCCGGCATCAGCAAACCCACTAGCGAGGGCGGGCTCGGTTTCGATTTCAAATGGAACATGGGCTGGATGCACGACAATCTGAGGTACTTCTCAAAAGACCCCATCCATCGGAAGTGGCACCAGAACGACATCACTTTTGCCGGCCTTTACCAGTTCACCGAGGCCTTCGTCACTGCTCTCTCGCACGATGAAGTCGTCCATGGGAAAGCCTCACTGCTTCTCAAGATGGGCGCCTGGCATATTTCGGAAAAGGCGGCCAATCTACGCGCCCTCTACGGTCACATGTGGGGCTGGCCGGGGAAAAAGCTTCTCTTCATGGGAGGAGAAATTGGCCAAAGCAGGGAATGGAACTACACCTCAAGCATCGACTGGCACCTGCTGCAATACATGGACCACGAAGGCATCCGATTGCTGGTGCGCGACCTCAATCATGTGTACTGCGCAGAGCCAGCACTGAGCTGCAATGATTTAAATTCCAATACTTTCCGTTGGATCGCGTGCCATGATGTCGATCACAGCGTCATCTCCTATCTCCGCAACGATCCTGCCGAGCAGACGTTTTTTGCCATCGTGGGCCACTACACTCCTGTCATGCACGAGAATTACCGCATCGGAGTGCCTCGGCGGGGGATGTGGCACGAGGTCATCAATACCAATTCACACTATTACGGCGGCAATGGCGTAGGAAACGAAGGCGGGCGAGTTGCACAGGATATTCCCTGCAATGGCTTCGGACAATCTCTCCTCCTCACGCTGCCGCCTCTCAGCACGATTTTCTTCAAGTGGTCTGCATCTGATTAACCCGCTCCAAAGTCTGCTGGAGATCATCAAGATCCCAGCAGCCCCGATCGGGTCTCCTGGCCATCAGGTTGCCGCAATCGACAAGACCTAAACGAATACGTAGTCGCCTAGCCGTTCAGTATCAGCATATAATGAATTCAGTTCACAGAAGGATTGATTTTTCTGACATCTAAATGATTGTGCCGCGACCATGTTACCTGTCCGTAAACTTCTCCTTACTATATTACTGGCCTTCCCTGTACTTGCTCTGCCTTCCAAAGCAGCACCGGCGTTTGACGAGAATCCGACTCCCGTCCTCGCGCCCCTTCCTGAGTATCCAAAAGAACTTCTCACTGAAGGTATTGCAGGTACGGTAATCATCAGGGTTTACATCGATAACGCTGGTTCAGTCACCAACGCCGAAGTCGTTAAGTCGACTGATGCGCGGTTCGAAAAGTCCGCCGTGGAGACCGTACGGACGAAGTGGCGCTTCAATCCCGCCAAAAAAGACGGCGCTCCCGTCGCCTGTAAAGTGAGTGTACCTATCCGCTTCGCGCAGGATATCGCCGATACTAAATAAGTCGCTATCTGATAGTTTCTTATAATTCTTCAGATAAAAATACCGGGCACCAGTCTCCTTCTCAGCTTACGCGGCCAAGAACCAGCGATGCGTTGGTGCCTCCGAAGCCGAAGCTGTTCGACAACGCGTAATCGACTTTCTTTGCCACTGCTTTGTTGGCAGTGAAATTCAGTCCCAAGGCAGCACATCCGGGATCGACCTCATCGAGGTTGATGGTAGGTGAAATCATCCCGCTGTGGATGGAATGCAACGCGGTAAAAGCACCCATGGCACCTGAGGCGCCGAGCAGATGCCCCGTCATGGATTTCACGCCGCTCACGTGCAATGTGCCCTTATTCTCCGCAAAAATCGCGGCGATGGCGGCGGCTTCCTCGCCGTCCCCGCCGGGAGTCGATGTGGCGTGCGCCGACACATAGCCGACCTGAGCCGGGCTGATCCCGGCATCGGCGAGCGCAGACATCATGGAACGACGGGAGCCTTCGGCCTCCGGAGCCAGCATGGAGACATGATGGGCATCGGCCGACGCGCCGTACCCGCAAAGCTCGCAGTAGATGCGCGCGCCGCGCTTCCTGGCGTGTTCCATTTCCTCAAGAACGAACACCACGGCACCCTCGGAGAGAACAAAGCCGTCGCGTTTCACATCGTAGGGACGGGATGCCTTCTCAGGCTCCTCGTTTTGCGTCGATAGGGCGCGCATCTGCGCGAAAGCTCCGATGCTCAAGCAGCTGACTACCGCCTCCGAGCCACCGGAGATAACGATATCGGAATCGCCTCGGGCGACAGACCGGGCCGCTTCTCCAAGAGCATGGCCGCTCGTTGCGCAAGCAGATGCCACACTCAAGTTAGGCCCGCGCAGGTTGAGAAGGATGGCCAATTGTCCGGCAAGAATGTTGGGGGCGGTCTGTATGATGTAGAACGGCGAGATGCGACGGTAGCCGCTCGTTTTCCATGTCTCATACATGGCAATAGTCTCGGGAAGGCCGCCCATGGCCACACCCAGATTCACACCTATGCGCTCCGGAGCGATGGCCGCACGGTGTTCATCGAGACCGGAATCGGCATAGGCTTCCAATGCCGCGCCAAGACCCAGGTGTGTGAAACGGCCGAATTTCTTGGCTTCCTTGGGAGACAGGATGCAGCTCACAGGCTCTCCCAGCGCGCCTCTTGGATGCAGCGGCTTGGGAAGCGCCGCGCAGGGGTCGAAATTCTTAACCTCGCCCGCAATCGTCACCGGACAGCCGGTCGTGTCAAACCGGGTGATTCTGCCGATGCCGCTCCGGCCTGCCACGAGGGAGGACCAAGCATCAGGAGCCGAGTTGCCCACAGGCGTGACTGCGCCCAGGCCAGTTATCACAACACGGCGATTTTGATTTTGTCGCTGATTCATAATGTATCGAAAGGAGGCCTGTTGCGTTGAAGCGCAGGAAAAGTGGAGCGGCTAGATCAAGGGAAAGCATCCCGCTCGCCAATCCCCATTTTAGCACCAATGCATGTTTTTGATTTATTGCATCTTATGTAATTTCAGGAAAAGCTTCTCCCGATTTAGAAGCGCCAAATTGTTCGGACGGGCGCGGGAGATTTTGACTTTGGAGCCTCGGCACCCTTTGCTACACATCCGCACCACATGCAGCAGCTTCATCCTTATTGGCGCATGGAATACATCGAAGCGCCACGCCTACCGAAAGTGACGAAGCCATTTACTGAGCTTCCTGCCCTTGGCGACGATCATGCGGCCATGATCGTCCATCGCTCACGCCTATGCTATCTCATGCTCAACCGTTTTCCCTATAATCCCGGTCACCTGCTCGCGATTCCCTTCCGAGAAGTAGCCGAGATCGAGGCTCTCACCGATGAGGAAAGCGCGGATCTGATGCAAATCATGATCTATGGGAAAAAGATGCTCCGCACAGCCATGAATCCCGATGGCTTCAATATCGGCTTCAACTTGGGAGATCTGGTATCCGGCGGGAGCATCGCCCACCTGCATGCCCACATCGTTCCCCGGTGGCAGGGCGATACCAATTTTATGCCCGTGATCGGCGAGACCCGCATTCTTCCCCAGGCACTTGAGAGCACCTGGGAGAAACTCGTAAAGGCAGCCGCCGATCTGAAGGCGGGCCTCGTTTCCTGATTTCTGCCGCCATCCGGCTTTTTTCGATGCCCTCGAAGACCCTGTTTTATCCCAACCCGCGCCACTTGAGTTCGCTCTACGCCGGGCGCGAGGAGAATCTCGCCATTGTCGAGAATGCGATAGGGGTGAAACTTGTGACGCGTGACGATTGGCTCAAAATCGAAGGGAACGCCGACGCCATCTCCAAAGCGGAAACGCTTTTCGGTTACCTTAACGAAGCGCGCAACCAGGGAGTCTCGCTCCGCACTCCCGATCTGCAGCGAATCGTCGATACGCTGGCAAAGGGGAATCAAGACGAGCTGCAGGCTCTCTTCGGACAGCCGCTCGTCATCACCACCAACCGCAAAAGCATCGTCGCAAAAACGCTCGGGCAGAGGCTTTATCTGCAATCGATCCAGCAAAATCCGATCGTGTTCGGCATCGGACCCGCCGGCACCGGGAAAACATATCTCGCGATGGCTGCCGCGATTTCCGCCCTGCTGAGCAACAAGGTCCAACGCATCATCCTCACCCGCCCGGCTGTGGAAGCGGGCGAAGCCCTCGGCTTTCTTCCGGGCGATCTGCGCGAAAAGATACTTCCTTATCTGCGTCCCCTGTACGACGCCATGAATGACATGCTCGACGCCGACGATATTTCGAGGCTCACCGAGAAGGGTGTCATCGAAATCGCCCCGCTTGCCTACATGAGAGGAAGAACTCTTTCGAATGCTTTCATCGTCCTCGACGAGGCCCAGAACACGACCAGCGAGCAAATGATGATGTTTCTCACCCGCCTGGGAGACGAGTCGCGCATGGTCGTCACGGGAGACATCACGCAGATCGACTTGCCGCGTTCGAAGCAGAGCGGCCTCATCGAGGTGAGCCGCATTCTCGCAAACATACCCGGGATCGATGTCCATTACTTCGGTGGCGCCGATGTCGTGCGCCATCCGCTCGTGCTCCGAATCATCGAGGCCTACGAGCGCTTTAAGAATCCAATGTCCTCTTCCGGGCAGCCCGCTTCCTGATTCCATTTTCCGCCCTCCTGTCGTGCCCCTTTTCCAAAAACTGATCACTTTATTGCGTCGCTCCGAGTCCACGCCGTCGAACCGGTCCGCGACGGTAGGCTTCCTTGAGGCGAGCCGGATGGTGACCGCGCTTATCTTCCTGCTGACGGTCGCTTCCATCGTGCTCATCTGCTACGAGGGCGTCGGCACGTCGCGCTTGCCCGTGCTTTCCGGCCAGATCGCCACCGTAAGCGTGCATGCCAGCGTTCCCTTCAGTTACGCCAGCAAGGAACAGACCCGAATGCTCAAGGAAAACCTGAAGGATCGTGTTCCCCCCGTGTTTCGCCTCGAGTTTACCCCTTACAATCAGTTCGAGTCGCACTTTCGGGAGCTTTTAGCCCGGTTGGACGATCATGAGCGCGAGTTTCCACCCAACACTCCATCGCTGGCCAGCCGGCGACAGGCGCTCACTGCACTGGTGGAGGAATTCAACGCCAAGGGGCCTTATCGAGCATCGGTTGACGATGTCGATATCCTCCTGCACTCAGGCGACTCAGAGACCCGCAAGACGCTGATTGAAAGAAGTTTGGTCGTTCTTCATGAGATCTATAACGAGGGCACACACGACGCCACCTTGTCTTCTTCAAACACTCCTATTGGAAGCGTGACGATCTTTCAGATCCTCAAGCCCGATGGCGAGGTCGTTCAGCGGCCGGTCCAATCCATGGAGGACGCTCTGATCTTCCTGCGCGTGAATCTGATGGCGGAAGGCATGCCCAGGGAACTTGTGCTCTCCCTGTTCCGACTCATGCGCAATGGACTGGTCCCGAATCTCGTGTTCGACCAGGAAGCGAGCACGCTGAGGGAATCGGACGCCATCAAAACGGTTCGCCCGGTGGTTGTTCATGTCGAACGCGGACAGGCCATCATTGAGCAAGGGACACGCGTTACCCCCGAGCAGTACGAGATGCTCGTGGCCCATCGCGAATACCTGCACGACCGCGGCGAGACCGCCATGGACCAAGGGCTCCAGTTACTCAGTCGCACCCTCATGGTCCTCGCTATGGTTGCCGCCTGTGCGATGTACATCCATCTGGAGGATCCGGATACGCTTCGGAGCAACGGACGCTTAACGCTGCTCGCCCTCGTGGTCATCGCGAATCTCGCGATGGTGCGCCTTACCTATGCCTTCTTGGACACGGACTTTTTCATCCATGACGACACCTGGGCGGCGACCTTGCCTTTTCTGGCGCCCACCGCCCTTGCCCCGCTCATCGTGGCGATCCTCATCGATGTTGGGTCGGGCATTTTCGTGGCGCTTTTCATCTCTCTCTTCGCAGGCGTCATCTACGGTAACCGCTTCGATGTGCAGGTGATCACGTTTCTTGCGTCGATCGTCGCAGTCCATGGCTGCCGCTTTGTCCGTTCGCGGGGCAGCGTAGTGCGCGCCGGCGCCGCTTCAGGGGTGGTCGTGTTCGTAACGACCCTGGTGCTCGGACTTGCGGGCCAAACGCCGATCGGCGCCTTGATCAAACAGATGAGCGCAGGCCTGCTCATGGGCATTCTGACCGGAATCATCGTCGTGGGCCTGCTTCCCATCCTTGAGTCCCTGTTCCGTCGCACCACCGACATCACCCTTCTCGAGCTCACCGACTACAACCATCCCCTGCTCCGCCTGATGCAGATGGAAGCGCCCGGCACTTATCACCATTCGCTCGTCGTGGCCAATCTGGCCGAGAATGCTGCGGCAGCCATCGGAGCAAACCCGCTCCTGGCCCGTGTCTGCGCTCTCTACCACGATATTGGCAAGACGAAGAACCCGGGATTCTTCAGCGAAAACCAAAACGAGAATCTGAATCCCCACGACCACACGAGTCCCGAGGAGTCCGCCAGGATCATCAAGAAGCATGTCAGCGATGGCATCGAACTTGCGCGAAAACACGGGTTGCCCCGCGCCATCCTCGACTCCATCCAACAACATCACGGCACCACGCTCGTTCGTTTCTTTTATTTGCGTGCCCGCCAGCAGTCGAAAACCAAGGGGGCGGACGCACCAGCGCTTCAGAATCTCAATGAGGAGTCTTTCCGCTACGATGGTCCTAAACCGCGGTTCAAGGAGAGCGCCATCATCGCTCTCGCCGATAGCGTGGAAGCTGCGTCACGTTCCCTGAAGGACAGCTCAGCCGAAGAACTTGAAAAACTCATCGACAGCATTGTCCGGGAACGTCTGGCGGAGGGACAACTCGACGATGCGCCCATCACGCTCGCGGAAGTGGCCAAAGCTCGGGAGAGTTTCAACTTCACTCTCCAGAACATGCTGCATAGCCGCGTGGCCTATCCGAAGGGCTGAGGTCGAACAGCTTTAAGCTATAAGTTATTAGCTGTAAGCTTAAATACCGAAAGAACCCGGAGATGCAGCTTCACCTGTCTTGAACTTCCGACTTACAGCTTAAAACTTATAGCTGATCGCTTTCTCGCCACATGCCACGAGCTGTCGAGATATACTGAGTTCCCCGTTCGCTTCAATGGATGGATGCTTCACCGCGCTTTCTCGGCCACACCAGGGACGCAATAACCGAAGCGCAGAGAATCGATACGATCACGCCGAGCGAGACGAACGCACCGACTTTCAATGGGCTGTGTGCCAACAGCATCTTGACTCCCACGAAACTCAGGATGCTGCCGAGCCCCAGCCGTAGGTAGCAGAATTTGTGCATCACGCCCGCCAACACGAAATAGAGTGAGCGCAGGCCTAGGATGGCAAAAACGTTCGACGTGTAGACGATGAACGTGTCGAGCGAGATGGCGAACACAGCGGGAATCGAATCGACTGCGAACACGAGGTCGCTCACTTCAACGCAGACCAGCACCACCAACAGCGGTGTCGCCATCCAGCGACCTTGCACCCGCACGGCGAATTTATTCTGCATGTAGTCTTGAGTGACAGGCACGAACCGGGTGAAGGCACGCACAACGGGATTTCTCTCCGGATGCACTTCCTCGTCCTTGCCGAACACCATTTTGAACCCGGTTATGAGGAGAAAGGCGCCGAATAGGTAGAGAATCCAAGCGAAGTGATTGATAAGCGCTACTCCCAAACCAATCATTGCCAATCGCATCAGCAGCGCGCCCAGGATGCCCCAAAACAACACCTTGTGCTGCCATTCCGACGGCACCGCGAAGTAAGAGAAAATCAGCGCGAAGATGAACACATTGTCGGCGCTTAACGAATACTCGATAAGCCAGGCGGTGAAAAATTCGGCACCCTTCTGCGGTCCAAGAAAATACCACACCCCTGCTCCGAATCCCAGCGCCAGCGTCACCCAAGCCGCCGTCCAGCCCAAAGCGTCCTTGAACGAGACTGCATGCGTGCTGCGATGGAACACGCCCAAGTCCAGCGCCAACATGGACAGCACGAAGATGCCGAAACCAACCCAGAGCCATGATTGCAGTGACATCAGTCCAGCGCCTCCAAAACACAGTGGGATTCTTCTAGCTGGCACTCTTCAGCTCCGGCAGATCTAGGCACCACAAGCACGTTTTCCGAAGCGTGCCGTAGAACAAACCGGGAGACCGACAAGTTCAGGAGCCGGTCTACACCCTGCCATTGATGCGTGCCGATGATGATCAGATCGGCCTTTTCTCGATTGGCGATATCGATGAGATCGAAATCCGGCCGCCCCCAGGTTCCCTCGACACAGATGCGGATGGGAGCATCCGGCCCGTGAATAACCTCCACTTTCTCCCTCATTTCACGTTCGAGTATGCGTTGAACTTCCGGTTCATGGCCTTCGAGAGACATTGGCGTGCGGATTCCAAGCCGCGATCTTTCTTCAGACAATCTGCCCACATGTGCCACGATCATGTCGCAAGGCCCCAAGCGTTGGAAAGTCTTCAGGTAACGCAACGCAGCATCACCGGTTGCCGTAAAATCGTACGCGCATAAGATCCGCAACGCTCGTTCCTGCCGCACCCATGCGAGCAGTGGCTCCGCATGTCGAACTGCGAGCGTCGGCACCAGCGAGTGTTCGGCAATCTTTTCTGCAATGCCCCCTCGTTGCCACAAGGCAGACCCTGCCTTGGCCGGAGCCGCGACGACAACGAGGCGCGTCCATGTCGGAAGGGCGACATCGTCGATGGTTCGGTCCAGTGAATGCCCCTGTGGCATTGTCTTCACCAAAACTCCTTGACTGGAGATGCGATCGATTTCCTCCCTGAGGCGTTCGTTTTCTTCTGTATCCGAGGCTTTGCGCATTCCAGTTTTGTCTTCCGGATGGACTAAGAACACCGTGTCCTTAGTCCGTGTCGCCAGCTCCGTTGCAACGGTAACGGCACGATAAGCGCTCTCGGTCAGATCGGAATAGCAGATGATGTTCATGGCAGCCCCATATTGTTGCGACATCGAGCTTACCTGACCCCGGTCATTTTGACTATTACGAGTTTTACGCCTGACTCTTAGTTTTTCTGGAACTATCATTTCTTTCATGGACTGGCTAAATTACCACCATCTCCTCTACTTTTGGACCGTGGCCAAGGAAGGCGGCCTGCGGAAGGCGGCGGAGAAGCTCCATATCTCTCAACCGTCGATTAGCACGCAGATCCGGCAATTGGAGGAGGCTCTGGGAGAGAAGTTGTTCTCCCGTCGAGGGCGCTCGCGCGTTTTGACGCCAACGGGCCAGCTGGCTTTTGATTATGCGGACAGCATCTTCTCGCTCGGAGCCGAGTTTCTTAATGCGGTCAAGGAACATACCCCGTCCAGGCAGCGTGCCATCCGTCTGACCATCGGTGTCGAGGATTCGTTTCCGAAGCACTTGAGCTACGAAATACTCAAGCCGGTCATGGGGCTGAATTCGCCTGTGCATCTCGTGTGCAAAGAAGGCAAGAGCGAGGACCTGCTGGCACAGCTTGCGATCCATCGGCTGGACGCAGTACTGACGGACGAGCCCGCCACAGCCAGCTTCAAGGCCAGGGTCTTTAATCACTTGCTGGGAGAAAGCAGCGTGGCCATCTACGCAACGGGCAAACTTGCGCGCGTATTGCACAAGGGATTCCCAAAATCGCTGGATGGGGCTCCCGCCTTGCTGCCAACATCCAACACGACGTTGCGACGGGCGCTGGACGAGTGGTTCCACGCCATCGGCGTGCAACCGAGGGTCATCGCCGAGTTCGAAGATGGCGCGCTGATGAAAATCGCCGCGGCCTACGGGCACGGATTCATTCCCGTTCCAAGCGTCGCGATGAACGAAGGCATCGCGCGCTTCGGTCTCGTCCGTGTCGGCAAAACCACCAGATGTGCCGACCGGTTTTTCCTTGTGACTGGCGACCGGCGCACCGTGCACCCCGCTGTAATGCTGATCACCGAGCACGCCCAGTCGCTTGTCTTTTCGTGAGCCCATCGATCCGGCATTGCCTTGCTTGGTTGCGACGCAGCCTTCTAGGGTTTCCATACGTTCAACCTTCGCTTGAGACAATAATAGCCGCAGCATCCCCCGCCACATGCCACGATCTGTCGAAATCACGGTTAGGCATCCGGGCCTGAGCGCAAATCGCAAGGCGCTTAGAGCGGCGATTGCCACGCTCGACGGGAGCTCTGCGCGCTTCAGCGGCGGATGCCCTGATGGCGAATTGTCGGTTGCCATCCTCACCGACGCGGAGCTGGCTCTGATCCATGGGGATTTCCTCGATGATCCCAGCATGACGGATGTGATCACTTTCGAGGGGCAGGCAGCGCTCGGCACCGCGGGCGAGATCTGCATCTCGGCTGACGCGGCGGCGAGGTACGCGGCAACGCACAAGCGCTCCTTTTCGGAGGAACTCACGCTCTATCTCGTGCACGGATGGCTTCACCTCGCGGGTTATGACGATCTTCGCCCCGAACTGAAAAGGGCGATGCGCAGAGCGGAAAAGCGCGCCATGAGCCTGCTGGCCGAACGCCGACTTCTCAACGGCTTCCGGTTGAAAGCGATCTCGTGAAGGCCCCGGCCGCTCTAGCCCGGAAGATGAAGCAGGCGCCTGACATTGCCGGCCAGGGAGTTTAGATCGACGCCGACACGCTTGGCTTCCGCAATAAAGCGCGACATGTCAGGCGACGCATCGAGTTTCGGATAGAGATTCAATGGGAAGTCGGAGCCGAAAACGATGCGTTCCACCGGCACGACTTCCAAAAAGCGCCGCCAGATGGACTCGTCGTAGATAAGCGGCGAGGCGGCGGTATCATAGAAAACGTTGAACAGCGTCTCGGCCTCCTAGTCGTGGAGCGGCAGAAGGCCGCCCCAGTGCGCCAAAATGAAATTGGTCTGGGGATAGGTGTTTGCCAGCCAGAGAAAATCACGCAAAGGAGTCTTCACCTGACCGGGATAATGGGCGCCTTCGTGATCGGTGACATGCAGGTTGACGGGCAAACGCAGTTCTCCGGCGAGTTCCAAGACCTCCTGAAAGATGGGATCACCCACGTCGTAACCCTGTGCGTGAGGTGACAGCTCGCCAAGGCCTGAGAAACCCTTTCCCTGTGCTGTTCTCACGATGTCGAGGGTCGCGTCTCTCCCCGCGGAGGGATGCAAGGTCGCGAAGGCGCTG
>JBAZHQ010000060.1:0-15354 GCA_041652235.1 Opitutaceae bacterium
CAGAGGGTCTCCCGCCATTCCGGCGATGCCTTGCAGCACATTTCCAACCAGCCAGGCGGGAAGCTGATACGCCCATCTTACGCTGGAGCCCAACGCGTCCGCCGATGTGGTGCCAAGATTGGCATCCTGCACCTCGGTCTTGTACCAGACAACCTTGAACTTCAGGCGGTCGTTAAGCGTGTTGATCGCAAAGCCATAGTCCTTGGTCGTTCCTTTGGCGTTGGGCAAACCCCGTCCGAGGAAATCATAACGATTCTGAACCCGGATATTTTCGCCTTCATCGTAAATGAGGCTGATATTCGTGCCCAGGGGAAGCTTGTTCTGAAGCGACTTAGGCTCATGCAGCACAATGCCCCAGCTTCTGCTGTTGCCTGTGACTTTGTCTTCTTTTGCACTCAGACCATATTGAGTGCTCGCGGCGCCGGTGACGGCGCTGATCGTTCCAGCTGCGGAGCGTTGCTTTTGTGTGTCGCGCCGCCAGCCATAGGTTCCGGCAATCATGTCGTCGCACAAAAACGCCTGCCATGTGAGCCCTTCGGAGATATTGATCTGCTGTATCTTGCCGGTGGTAAGGTACAAGGAGTCGATATCGCCCCTGTCGGCATTCAGGATTCTGAATGGACGGGTCGACCATCCGACATAGTTGGCCGGATTTTCCGACTGTGTCGAAACCGGAGACGTTGTACCCTGTAGAATTGTTGGGTTTGTCCAGGGAGCAGCGGGATCGACATAATTGGGATCTGCCGGATCCAAGGAATACTTCCAATGCGAGTCGAAATACCGAACATTGGTTTCCCCATACGGAGACTGCTCGCCCTGAAGTGCGGGAAGATGCAAGCCTGAGGCAGAGCTTTCCTTGAACAGCGGAGCGCTGATATAATTTATAATACCCACTCCCCTGATTTCCTGGCTGATCTTGGCGGGAAGCCCGTCCATAAACTGGGACCAGGCACTCTCCATCGCATAACGACGCCATGTGCGCTCGTCCTTCTTATAGGTATCATAGGAATACAGGCCCGTAAACACATGCCTGCCCAAGATGTCGCTCAGCAGCGACTTGCTGAAAAGATCGGTTGCTCTGACCTCGCCGGTGATCGTGGCGCGGAAGCTCTCGCGATCGGTGTCGATCGATTCACCCTGCGGGCCGCCTGTGTTCGTGGAGGAGGAGGAGACATAGGCGCGGCCGGCATTCGCATTGGTGCCCGCAGTTCCTGTACCGTTGTATTTGGCCGCATAGCCATACGCCCACGGCAACGTTTCGTTGGCATTCGCATAGGCATCGACAGAAATGCCGCTCAGACTGTTTGATTCCGCACCTGTGCCAAACTCCTGCTTATCGTAAACCAGCTGAATACCCAAGCGATTATTCAAGAACGTTTGTTCCAACGAAAGGTTATAGGCCGTCCAATTCTGCCATTCCTTTTTATTCACGCCGTCGAGCAGATTATTATAGAAATCGAAGATGGTCGGATCCGAGATGACGAAGTCCTTATAAAATCCGGATGCCGCGCCGGGAAACGCGGAGGAATCCATAAAATTGCTGTTGTAAGCGTACCTGTTGTAACCGGCAATGCCGACGCCATTGGAATACGGAAACCCATCTATCTGACTCCCTTCCACGACTCCCATTGAACTAATGGACCATTTCGTAGCGGTTCCTATGCCACCGTTGCGGGATGTGACCGCCTGAAGTGCCGCCGACGGATCGCCTGTGGTACTGTCATACGTAAAACGCGGATGGAGGCCGATGTAGCCGCTGGGCGCGCTTTGATCGAACCATGCAATCTTCATCTCGCCGACAAGCACAGGATTCCTGTCCGGATAGATTCCCGCAGCGCTAGGATTCACATAATAAGCATCATAGGCGGTTTTATTGATGCCATTGGCGTCAAACCATGGAGTGATCTGATCAACCGGCGGGAGGATGCGCGGGCGGTTCGCTTTCACGTTGCCGCGCTCGTAATTGATCCTGATGCTCGTGCTGGCGGAATCGCTCTTGAGCAGCTCAGGATCCCACCGCAAGGCGGCAAAGATGCGCCGATCCTTGTTGAAGGCCGGCTTTTGACGATACTGGGTGTGATCGTCGAGCGCGGAAACCCTGATGGCCAGTTCTTTCGCGATGATGACTTGATTGACATCCAGCGAATCGCGGACGCTGCCATAGCTCCCGAGGCGATTCTGCAAGGAATAGCTGCTTACAAATCCCGCTGAATTGATGCTTGAATTGATGATGCCGGCCGGGCTGCCGATTCCGAAGAGAATCGAATTCGGACCGCGCTGGATGTCCACGCGTCCGATATTGAAGGCATCCCAGGGAATATCGGTCATAAAATAATCGCGCGTGTTGTCCGCGGAATCGAGACCCCTGATGCGTGTATTGAGGACTGTTTTATTGAATCTCGGCTCCATGTCTGTGGCGCCTTGCACGAAGGTATTGCCCACACCGCCGTAGTTTCCATAGACACCGCCTACTTCCGTGTTCGTCGTGTACACGAGCAGGGTCTCGTTGTTCGTCGCTCCTGTGTCGCGCAGAAACTGCGACGTGACCACGCTGATGGAGGAAGCGATATCCTTGAGATCGGTCTTGACGCGAGTGCCCGCCAGGGTCGACGTCGCCTGATAGCGGTCTTTTTCGTCGGCCGCACTGACAACGAATGGAGACAACACCACTTCTTCTTCGGATGTCGCAGACGCGGCCCCAGTGCCAGACGGAAGCAGAGGCGCCACAATCCCGCCACCGCGCGCGCCGGAGGCGCCTGCATTTTTGGCAGGGCCTTCGGGGTCTTCATCGCGCTTTACAGTCAATGCCCCGGTTTTTTCATCCTGCACGACGACCAAAGTTGTTCCGGCGGTCATCCGGCCAAGGGCTTCTCGTGCGGTCATCTCGCCCTTCACGGCGTTGGTCTGCACGCCCCGCACCTTGTTGACCAGATAGACCACCTGCTCGCCGGACTGCTCGACGAATTGAGCGAGCGTCGCTGAGGCGTCGCCGGCAGGCAGATCGTAACTTCGTTTCGCGACCTCGTTGTCTTTTGCCGCGGCTGCTGCTGGCAAGACAGCAACGAGGGCTGCCACGAACATGAACGCGGCAGCCAGAGTGGAAATGATGGGAAAACGGCGGATTCGCCGGAAGTATGGCTTGGTTGTAAGGGTACTCATACAATGATCCTAGACGATCCGGAATGAATGATGGGCTACGCCAGGGGGTATTTTCCCGAAATGTCTATTTCAGGCTAGATCGGCACACGATTGCATTTTCGTGGTTAATTGGGTTCCCAGTACTTTCCACTTTCCGCCAGACGGCCTCGCCCCTTTAGTGTCCGCGTTTGTTTTCCAGTAGTTCTTCATCCTCCCCTTTCTCAACATCTCGCGACATTCTCCGACTCATGGTTCAATCCCCATATGTCCGGATCGACCGTCCGGCCTCGTGCACATCCTGCGTTCACGAGGCCATGGCGACTCAATGGGAGTTCTGGCTTTCGGGACACGATCCGGACTACCTGCGGCAGGCGGCCCGGGAGGCGTTCGCCCGGATCGACGAGCTTGAGGACAAGCTCAGCTTGTATCGGGAATCCAGCGACGTCTCGCGCATCAACCTCGCCAGGCCCGGTGCCGAGGTGCGCGTGAGCGACGAGACTCGCGACTGCCTTCTCATCGCCCTGCGCATGTCGGCGCTCACCCAGGGCGCTTTCCATGCTTTTCTAGGCATCCAATCTCTCCACGCCAAAGGACAGGCCATGCCCGCGCATCTGCAGTCCTTACACTCGCCAGCCGGCGATAGGAGCTCCGACCCCATAGTGGGGATCTCCGAAGGCGGAAACCTCGTCCACAAGCTGCGCGAGGGATCGCTGCTCGACCTCGGCGCCCTGGGCAAAGGCTTCGCACTGGATCTCGCCGCGGCGACGCTCGAGGAATGGGAAATCAGCCAGGCCTGTCTGATCGCAGGCGGTAGCAGCGTGCTGGCCCTCGATCCGCCCGATGGAAGCCCCTCCTATATGGCGAATCTTCCCGGGAGAAGCACTCCGCTGTGTTTCAGTCGAATCGCTCTGGGCGCCTCCGGCTTGGGTTTTCAGCCGGCGCACATCGTAAATCCCCAGGATGAAAACCTGAGGCCGCTCCACAACCGCGCCTACGCCGCAGCCTCCAGCGCCGCCGAAGCGGACGCGCTCTCAACCGCCGCGATGAACCTCGCCTGCGAAATTCTCCAGAAAATCTCTGGCGACCAGCCCCGGTATTCCTTTCTGGTCAGAAAAACAGGGCCGTCACCATCTGACGATTGGTTCTCCTGCGGCAAATTTTTCGATAGTTCGGATGAAAGGGTTGTTGTTTAACACGGAGTACCCTTCGATTTTCGACATGAAAGCGGCCGATGTATTCCTGGTCATACCCTGCTACCGTGAATCAGCACGGCTGCCCAACTTTCTGCCCGCGCTCTTGATGGAGCTTGAAAAGTGCGCAGTTTCGGTGGCTGTTCAGATCGTGGACGATGGATCTCCGGCGGACGAGCAGGCGGCGCTGCTTTCCTTTGTCGATTCCCTTCGCAAAGACCACCCCTGCCTGCTCGAACTTCTCTGCCACGAACGGAACCGCGGCAAGGGTCACGCGATTCGCGCCGGCTGGGCCAAGGCGGGAGAATGCGCCTGGCTTGCTTTTGTCGACGCCGACGGCGCTGTGCCGCCCGATGAAACCGTCCGGGTCATCGAGCGAGCCCTGGATACACCCTCCATGCCGGCCATCATCTGCGGTGTCAGGCAGGATGCATCGGGCGCGGCGGTCCACCGGCAGCCATTGAGGGCTTTTGGCAGCCGCGTTTTTCAGGCCTGGGTTTCAGCCTTGCTGAGACTGCCCATCAACGACACGCAGTGCGGTCTCAAGATTCTCCCCTGCCCTTTCTTCCGCATCAATGAGAACGCATGGAAGGAGGACCGCTATGCCTTCGATCTCGAACTTCTTCTGCTCGCACGGCAACAAGGGCTGCCGATTGCAGTCGTTCCGGTTCGCTGGCGCGAACAGGCGGACACTCGCCTCGGGCTTCGATCCGCAGCCATCCTGTTTCTCGACGCCTGGCGATTGAGAAAGCTCAGGAAAATGGAATATAGAATCGAGGAGTGAGAATCGAGAATGGGCGCTGCGCACCGAGTGTCACGGCACTGCTTGCAGTGCCGCAGTGCCGACAACCGTCATGGGAAAAACATCGGGCCTTAAAAATCGTGGTTGTTGGGAAGACCTATTCTGCCACACTCGCAATAATGCGCGGAGAACAGTCGAGAGCACCCTTGCTGGGAGCCATCGTGCTCAACCTGAATGCTCAATCGTCCTTTGAGGCGATCGAGGAGATGGGCGGACGGCTGGAAGAATTCCTCTCGGGTGAAGATGCGCAAAGGTTGACCGCGGTCGCGGTGGCTCGCGAGTTGCTCGCGAGCACCTACCTGGGCCATGACACGGCCCTTCCTCATGCACGGCTTGCCGATACCGCACCCTTCTGCATCGCCTTTGGCCGCTCGCCCGAGGGAATCTCCTGGGGCGAAAGCGGAGCCAAGGTAAACTTCGTTTTCCTAAGCATCGTCCCTGCATTCTGTGCGACAGCCTATCTGGAAGTCGTCAAGAATCTGGCCAAGGCGCTGCGCGACGATCGGCAGCGCGCCGTGCTTTCTGCAGCCGCCGATGAGAAGACCGTGGAACAATGGCTCCGCTCGAATCTCCTGCTGATATGACCGGGGAAGGCTCTCAGATAGGCGCGATATCGCCCGCGGCTGCCTCAACGCTGCGCAGGCTGCAGCTCGGGCTTCGTCTGCTTTCGCGGCTGCGCCCCACGGATCGCGAGATCATCTTTCTATGGGCGATCCTGGTCGGCCTGCTGGGAGCCGCCGCCGCCTTGGGATTCCAGGCCCTCACCGGGTATATCCAATTATTCCTTACGGGCCATCAGGGCCGCTACGTCGAGATATTCTATCAGCTTTCCCCCTGGCAGCGCATTGCGGTGCCTGCCGTGGGCGCGCTTTGCGCCGGGCTGATCCTGACGCTGAGCCATCGTTTCGTTCGCTCCAGGGCCACGGATTACATGGAGGCGGTCTCCCTGGGCGACGGCACCGTCCCGATCCAGGCCAGCTTGATCAGGTCGGGCTCGGCGCTGTTCTCCATCGCCTCGGGCGGCTCGATCGGACGGGAAGGCCCTCTCGTGCAGCTTGCGGGCCTGGCGGCTTCAATCGTCGGCCGCTTCAGAGGCATGGCTCCGCCGAAGCGGCGCCTGCTTGTCGCCTGCGGCGCCTCCGCCGGCATGGCCGCCGCCTACCACACCCCGCTGGGAGGAGCCTTCTTCGTCGCCGAAATCGTTCTTGGCTCCTTTGCAATGGAGAGCCTCGGCCCTCTCCTCATATCGAGCGCTGTCGCCGCCATCGTGGTCGATAATTTCAGCGTCAATGAATCCTTGTTTCACTTCGAAGGAGGAGCACCCGGATCGATGGGAGAATATGTGCTCTATCCCTTCCTGGGCATTCTTTGCGGCCTGATTGCCGCCTTCTGGATGCAACTGCTCAAGGAGAGCCGCTATCGCTTCGGGGCGCTGCCCATCCCTCTCTGGCTGCGGATGACCTTCGGCGGCCTCATCGTGGGGCTGCTCGCGTTTTGGCACCCCGAGGTGACAGGCAACGGATCGAGCGTGATCCACAACATGCTCAACAACGAATATGCGATTCATTTCATCGCGCTGGTGCTGCTTCTCAAAATATTGGCAACCTGCGCCGTTTTCGGATCGGGAGCGGTGGGCGGGATCTTTACTCCCACGCTTCTGGTCGGCGCAGCGAGCGGATTTCTGTTTGCCCGTTTCGCCGGCATGATCTGGCCGGGGGACAGCCTGGAATCCGCCACATTTGCGCTCGCCGGCATGTCCTCTCTCCTGGCGGCCTCGGCGCAAGCCCCGATCACCGCCATCATCATGCTCTTTGAGATGTCTCTGCGCTACGATCTGATCCTGCCCCTCGCCATCGCATCGGTCTCCGCATACTCGACAGTCAAAGCCCTCGGCACGGACAGCGTCTATAAGGAAAGTCTCCATTCCGGCCCCCGGAGCGTCTTCGACAAGTCGCTCGCCGAAGTCAGGGTGACCGACATTCTTCGCCCATCCGTCGCAAAGGTGTCTTTGAACGCTCCTTTCCGGGATATTGCCCGCGCCTTCCTTACAGGCTCCGGTCGCGAGTTGTGGGTCATAGGCTCCGACGATCGCCTCCTCGGCGAGATACTCCTGCCCGACGTCGAGCCGTACCTGCGCGAGGAAGGCCTGGCCCAGACCGTGATCGCGAGCGATCTGATGCACGAAAACTCGCCCAGGCTCCTGCCATCCATGGGACTTCCCCTCGCCCTTGAGTCCTTCAGCAGGACGATTGCCGAGAGCCTTCCCGTGGTGGACCCCGGCAGCGGCAAGCTCCTGGGTTCCATCGCGCGATCCGATCTCTTTCTGACTCTCGCGGAACTCACCCGGCGCGAACGCACCCGCACGGCGTGATGAGCTGAAGCGGCGGAGCCCCGCTGAAAAAGAAGCCAGACACCAGAGGTCGAAAGCCCGTTCGACGGATTCGACGAGCTCACCGCAGGCAAGCTTAGCCTGCATTCATCCTACAGCGGCAGCCGCAACCAAAGAGGCCAGACGCCAGAAGCCGGAGGCCAGAAAGGAAATCGGAAGTCGGGCCGAACCAATATCATCGAGTCTGAATTCGCGATATCGAAGTTTACAGGAATGAATACACGGTCTTCCTTGCTCCTCTGCATCTCCCCCCAATGAAGAAACCCTCCGCTTCGCGCCGTCATTTTATCCTCACCACGCTCGCCGCAGGCTCAGTTGCCGCCCTTGCCTCGAAAGCCCAAGCCTTGACCGAAGCAGCCGCTTCAACCTCTTCCCCGACAGAGCTCCCGTCGCTGGCAGGCCGCAAGGTGCTGGTTGTTCGGGGAGGCTATGAGCCCCACGAGCCCGTTCAATGCACCGATCTCTTTATTCCTTGGATGAGAGCTGAGGGCGCCAAGGTGCATGTCTTCGATTCCCTCGAAGCCTATGCGGACAAGTCCCTCATGGGAGCGCAGGACCTGATCCTTCAATCCTGGACGATGGGAACCCTGGGCAAGGAACAAGAGGAGGGCTTGCTCAATGCCGTCAGAAACGGCTGCAGCCTCGCCGGCTGGCACGGCGGACTCTGCGATTCGTTCCGCGCCAACACCGGTTATTGGTACATGACCGGCGGCCAGTGGGTTGCCCATCCCGGCGGCGCCATCGACTATACGGTGGACATAACCGACCCTGAGGATCCCGTGACTCGCGGGCTGACGAGCTTCGCGATGCACAGCGAGCAGTACTACCTTCTCATCGACCCCAACTCGAAAGTCCTCGCGACGACCACGTTCTCAGGAGCGCACGACGCCTGGATCAAGGGCTGCGTCATCCCCGTTGCATGGAAGAAGTCCTTCGGCAAAGGCCGGGTATTCTACTCCTCGGTTGCGCATAACTCCAAAGACTTCCGGGTGCCCCAGGTTCTTGAGCTGATGAAACGCGGCATCCGTTGGGCGAGTGCGAGCAAGCATGCTCCCGCCGAACCCTGCGTCCGCCCCGCCTACCCCGGCGCGAGCACCTAGGACTTGGTCACTGTAATATCAGCGTTCAGCACACCTTCGGCGTGCTATTCCTTATGTTTGGTTAACCGAGCCAATAATCGTGCAAGCGCCGCTTGCACCAATGACCCAGCCGGTGGCGTCGATTGTGCACCAGCCTGGTGCACAATTGCCTTGGAAGCACCATTCCACTACCGACGACCAAAGGTTTTCCTCTTACCGTAACCTGACTTCTTCGACGGCGCTGGCCCGAGCTTCTTGTAGTCGCCGGTCTTCAATGCCTGAATCTGGTCCCGAAGCAGGGCGGCTCGCTCGAACTCAAGGCTGGCGGCTGCCTCCGTCATCTCGTTCTCAAGCTCGGCTATGACGGTCGCCACGTCGTCGCCGCCGGTCTCGGCGACCACGAGAGATTCAGCGTCCCTGCCGCTGCCATCGTAAACGTGCAGGCTGGCCTGGGCTGAGCGGACCACTCCGCGCGGGGTAATGCCATGCTCCAAGTTGTAGGCGATCTGCTTCTCACGGCGATAATGGGTCACCTCCACGGTCCTGCGAATGGAGTCCGTGATCTTGTCGGCGTAGAATATCACCCTGCCCTTCTCGTGGCGCGCAGCCCTTCCGGCGGTTTGAATGAGGCTCGTCTCGCTTCGCAGGAAGCCCTCCTTGTCGGCGTCGAGGATGGCCACAAGCGCCACCTCCGGGAGATCGAGCCCCTCGCGCAAGAGATTGATCCCGACAAGCACGTCGAAATTCCCCAGGCGCAGGTTGCGCAGGATCTCGATGCGCTCGATAACATCGATGTCGGAGTGCAGGTACTCCACCTTCAGCTTCGCTTCGCGCAGATAGGCCGTGAGATCCTCCGAAAGGCGCTTCGTGAGCGTGGTCACGAGAACACGCTCTCCCGACTCCACCGCACGGCACGCTTCGGCGATCAGGTTTTCCACCTGGCCCTTGGCGGGGCGGATTTCGATCTCCGGATCGAGCAGCCCCGTCGGGCGCACCAATTGCTCCGCGACGACGGCAGATTGCTTCAGTTCCCACTCGGTGGGGGTGGCCGAGACGTAAAGCGTCTGCCCCGCCACCTTTTGAAACTCCTCGAAATTCTGCGGCCTGTTATCGAGGGCGGAGGGAAGCCGGAAGCCGAAGTCCACAAGCACCTGCTTGCGCGCCTTGTCGCCGTTGAACATTCCCCGCACCTGGGGCACCGTGGCATGGCTCTCGTCGATGAAGAGGAGAAAATCCTTGGGGAAAAAGTCGATGAGGCAGAAGGGACGCTCGCCCGGTTTCCGGCCCGCCAGATGCATGGAGTAATTCTCGACGCCGCTGCAGAATCCCATCTCCTGCATCATTTCGAGGTCGTAATTGGTCCGCATCCGGATGCGCTGCGCTTCGAGGAGCTGGCCGTTCTTCTCGAAGTGCGCCACCCGTTCGTCGAGCTCCCGCTTGATGCCGGCGATGGCGGCATCGAGTTTCCCCTTGGTGGTCACGTACTGATTGGCCGGATAGAGGTCGAACTGCTCCAGGGGGCGCAGGACGCTTCCCGTCAATGGGTCGAACTCGCTGATCCTCTCGATCTCGTCGCCCCAGAACTCCACACGCAGCCCCCCTTCGCTATAGGCAGGCATGATGTCGATCACGTCGCCCCGCACGCGGAAGCGTCCCCGCTGGAGCTCATAATCGTTGCGCTCGTAGAGGTTCTCCACAAGCCGCTCCAGAAGCTTCTGCCTGCCGAAGCTGGCGCCGCGCCTCAATTCCAGGCGCAGCTCGATGAAATCCTCGGGCGAGCCGAGACCGTAGATGCAGGAAACGCTCGCCACCACGATCACGTCGCGGCGGGAGACAAGTGCGCTCGTGGCCGCGATGCGCAGGCGCTCGATCTCGTCGTTGATGGCGGAATCCTTTTCGATAAACGTGTCGGTCGAGGGAAGATAGGCCTCGGGCTGGTAGTAGTCGTAATAACTGACGAAGTACTCCACCGCATTCTCCGGGAAGAAATTCTTGAACTCGGAGTAGAGCTGGGCCGCCAGCGTCTTGTTGTGCGAGATGATCAGCGTGGGCCGGTCGAGGCGCGCGATCACGTTCGCCATCGTGAAGGTCTTGCCCGAACCCGTGACGCCCAGAAGCGTCTGGTGGCGGTTACCCGCCTGAAACGAACGCACCAGCGCCTCGATCGCCTGCGGCTGATCGCCCGTGGGTTCGTAATCGGCCTTGAGATTGAAAGACATCTATTACCTGCAAGCGGACACTCGCCACCGGCGAGATCCCTGCCTGAAGCAGACAGGAGGCTGAAACAGGGAACAAGTATCAAAAACAGTCGGAAACCGGAAGCCAGAGGCCAGAAGATGACATGAAGCAGCCAGACGCCAGCCAGAAGCCGGAGATCGGAGGCCGGGTGTCCTGGTCTGTCCGACGGTCCATTGTCCACAGTCCACCGTCTGACCGTCCGACAGTCCACTGTTTAGCCTTCGTCTGTTTTCTGTCCTTTGTCCTCTGGCCTCTGGCTTCCGGCCTCTGTCCTCTGGCCTCTGGCTTCCGGCCTCTGGCCTCTGGCCTCTGGCTTCCGGCCTCTGGCCTCTGGCCTCTGGCTTCCGGCCTCTGGCCTCCGGCCTCTGGCCTCTGTCCTCTGGCCTCTGGCCTCTGGCTTCTTTGGAAGCGACTCAGGCTCGGCCGAGGTAGCTGTTGTCCTCAGTCTTCACCTTGATATGCTCGCCTTCCTTGATGAAGAGCGGCACCTGGACAATGAGACCAGTTTCGGTCTTGGCCGGCTTCTGGACGTTGGAGGCAGTGTCGCCGCGGATGCCATCGGCGGACTCGATGATTTTCAGCGTCACCGAGGAGGGCAGTTCGATGGTGAGGGCTTTGTCATCGACGAAAAGGACATCGGCTTTGCCGTTGGGGACGAGGTAGAATTTGGCATCGCCCACGAGCGCCTCGTCCAGCTCGACGGTCTCGAAATTTTCAGGGTCGATGAAGGCATAGGTGCCGCGATCGACGTAACTGAACTCGAGCGTGCGCTTTTCCGTCTGGTACAAATCGACGGTGTCGGCGGAGTTGAAGCGTTGTTCCAGCGAGCGTCCGCTCTTCAGACTGCGCATCTTGGCCTGCACGAATGCACGCAGATTCCCCGGCGTGCGATGCTGGGTTTCCATGACGAGGTGGGGCTCGTTATTGAATTTAATGACCTGGCCCTTGCGGATGTCGTTAACGGAGATGCTCATGACGACTGAGAATTGAACGATTTTGTATTGCTAAAGGTTGACTGACTAAGGGAGCGCCTTCCCGAGTGTCAAGCAGGGGCTTCTACCCGGGTTGAAGTGAGGCAAAGATTCCAGACCAAAAACCAGCATTATTGCCTAAAGGATCAGACTCTTGCGGAGCACTGATGGGGCCATGCCTCATTCCAACGAGACCTGTTGAACACAAAGAAGCCCATTCGACACGCTCAGGACAGGCAAAGAAACAAAGAGCGGATTGTGGAGCAATTTGACCATTACTCCAAACTCCTTCCGGCTTGCTCTTAGTTTCTTTGCAGTTAACCTTCAGCGTTCTGGACTCTGACTTGATTGGTCAAGGCTTGCGTGCTCAAGGATTCTAGCGCTCAATCATCAATTACTTAGTCTCTGTCTCGATCGAGACGACTTTCCCTTCCCTGAACGTTACGCGGAAATGATCGCGTTCCCGCCGGGAGGTGCTCTCAAGGTAATACGGGTACATTGTGTCGAAGCGACGATGATACCATCCCCTGTAAAGAACAACTCCCGAAGAGCTTTCCCAGGTTGTGTAAATCCATACTTCGCTCGTGCCCTTGGCATCCGTGCGAACGCGGACATGGTCGGGCTCACCGATGGCCAGATGCACCATGTCGGCATCGAATCCGATGTCCACCTGCCCCTTCTTGATCAGTTCCTGCTGTGCGGGAGTGAGCCTGTTGAAGACGCCTGGATTGTCCTTGATGCGGGATTCTGGCGTGGAACAGCCCGCCACCATGAAGCCGGCGAATGCAGCCAAAAGGGAAAATGCAAAGGAAAGTTTCATAAGAAATAGGGGGCAATTTAACCCCGGACGGTTTTTCTCGCAACCTTGGACACGAACTAAAAATGTGATGCCCCTGCGTGAAAACTCTTCTTCTCTGGGACATCGATGGGACGCTCATTACGGCGCATGGGGCCGGCGAGGCTGCGCTGCGCGAATCCCTCCATACCAGCTTCGGCCTCTCCAGCGATCTGTCGCATATCGAAATGGCAGGCCAGACGGACCGCTCGATCTTCCGCCAGATATTGCGCGCTTTCGCGCTGCCCGAGACGCCCTCCAATATCACCCTCTTGGAGAAGCATTATCTTGGAGCCCTTCCCGCGCAGATCGCCCAGCGCGGGGTGAGTCCATTCCCGGGCATCGAGAAAATCGTTACCGAAGCTTCCCGCAGGGATGACATCGTGCAGGGGCTTCTCACCGGCAATCTGCGCCACGGGGCTCAGTTGAAACTCAATCCCACGGGTTACTGGTCCTTCCTCCCCTTCGGAGCCTTCGGCGACGACAGTGAGAAGCGCGATCAGCTCGGGCCCTTTGCGCTGCGGCGCGCGAAAGAGCATCATGGAATCGATTTCTCCCCCGAACGAGTCTGGGTGATAGGCGATACGCCTTACGATGTAGCCTGTGGCAAGGCGGTTGGCGTCAAAACGTTCGCCCTGGCCACCGGGCGGCACTCCCTGGCCTGCCTTCGAGAAGCCGGAGCGGATGCCGTCGCACGCGATTTGTCCGACGTGCCCGCCTTCTGGCGGATCGTGCTTGCGTTATGAGACTCGGCCCCGGATCGCAAATAGCTATCGACAAGAGGGCTTGCTCACGCTTTTCCGGCTATCAGTCTCCCAACATTCCATGAAAAAGTTCACGATTGCCATCGGTTCCGATCATGCCGGCTTCCGCTACAAGGAAGCCCTCAGCGCCGTGCTGCTCGCCGATGGGCACACCGTGAAGGATTTCGGCACCTACAAGCCCGAGTCCTGCGACTACCCGGACTATATCCGCCCCGTGGCCCAAGCTGTGGCCCGGGGAGAATTCGAGCGTGGAATCGTCCTCGGCGGCTCCGGCAATGGAGAGGCCATCGTGGCCAACCGCATCAAGGGCATCCGTTGCGGAATTTGCTGGAACGAACAGACCACCCTCTGGAGCCGATCCCACAACGATGCCAACGTGATCTCGATCGGAGAGCGCACCGTGAGCCAGGATGAAGCGATCAAGCTCGTGCGCCTGTGGCTCGACACCGCATTCGAGGGGGGACGCCATATCGAGCGAATCCGGAAAATCGACGCGCCCTGAAGGCGCTGCGTTTTATGAGCGCACACCATTCGCCACGACCCTGGCCGATGAAATGGGTGATCCTCGCGATCGCCCTCTTCATTATCGGTTACACAGTGGTCATGGTGTTTTATCGCAAACCTGGAAAGGCGTATCGGCCCTATCAGGACTCAACCGATCGCGCGACGGTGGCGCGTCTGCTCAGTTCCGGTTACCAGCGGGCCTCGTTGATCGTCGATCGTCCCGCCGATCCCTCCCGTGAACTGGCGATCCCCCTGGGCGGCATGGCCCGCACCAAGTCCGCCCCCGGAGGTTTCCCTGGCAACTTGGACGCCGCCATGATCGAGAAACCTCTGCTCGCCGATTCCTACTCCAACGTCGCAGCGCCTTCCTCGGCGCAAGGCGCACAACCCTATCGAATTCTCCTGACCGCCAACCTTCCCGACAACAAGCGCATGATCGCCGGCGCGGTCCTGTTCCGGCGCGGCAAGGAACTCTCCGTCGTGCCGGTCTTCGAGAGGATCTCCGGCTCCTTGCAGGCTCGCTGGAGGGAAACCTCCGTGCTTGTCACCGTCCCCGCCGACACGCTGCCCGCCGGCAAATATGAGCTGACACTCATCGGCGGAAAATCCTCCCAATCCTGGCTGCTCGATCTGAGGCAATGATTGACGCGGCGCCAAGCTTTCGCGCATGATCGCTGGCAAGAACACGCGTTTGGGCCGTAATAATCCAGCCGTGTCCCTCCTTAACATACCGAAATGAGCACCGGCTCCGCCCCCTCAGCGCCCTCCGCCTCCGACGCAACCATCAAGCCGACGGATCTGCGCGGCATTCTCAAGTACGTCCCGCGCTTCAAGGACCAGATCTTCATCATCGCGCTCGATGGCATCGTCGTGTCGGACGAGAATTTCCAAAATCTCCTCGTCGATATCGCCGTCCTCCGCTCCCTTTCCATAAAGGTCGTGCTCGTCCACGGCATCGGCCAGCAAATCCAGGAACTCTCCAAGCTCCGGAATGTGCCCATCACCAATTTCGACGGCGCGGGCATCACCGATGCCGCCACGCTCGATCTCGCTGTCCGGGCTTCGGCCCGCGTCTCCCACCTGATTCTCGAGGGTTTGACCCAGAATTCGCTCAAGGCGGCCATCACCAACTCCGTCCGCGCTCTTCCCATCGGCATCATCAAGGGCGTCGACTTGCAGAATACCGCGAAGGTGGAACGCATCGACAAGGACCTGCTCGGCCAGTTGCTCGCCGCCGATGTCATTCCGATCATCTCTCCCATCGGCTTCGGTCCCGACGGGCGTTCGCTGAGGATTAACTCCGACCTGCTCGCCGCCGAGCTCGCGGAAGCCCTCCAGGCGTCGAAAATCATCTACCTATCCGAGCCTCCCGGTCTCGTGATCGACGGCGAGAGGAAACACGAGATTTCCGTCGAAGCATTGCGGGCTATTTTGAGCGACCACC
>JBAZHQ010000061.1:0-15279 GCA_041652235.1 Opitutaceae bacterium
GCAATTGTTGAAAATCAGATTGACAATTCAGCCTCACCCCTGAGGGACGTCACATCCGCCGAATTCCTGAATCATCCGATGACGATTTTGCAGAAGAATGCGATCGCTGATTTCCTTGAGAAGATGCCATCCCAATCCTGGTATGATGCTTTTTCGTACCCGATCGACGTGGCAAAAGTGAAGGCCCGCGACTATACGAATGCCGTTGCGGGGTGGAATGTCAGCATGGGCAACTGGGCGATTTCGGCCGGTGGCGCAGGCAAGATCAATGGTGTCCAGCCGACAGGCACCGTGAGTAACGAATCCAAGGGCGTTGAGTTCGAAGTCGCCGGGCAACTAACAAAAAATTGGAACATAGCCATCAATGCCTCCAAGACGAAGGCTTCGCAGACATCACTTGGTGCCGCCTTGACTGAGTTCGTATTGTGGCAGAGAGACATCTACGCTGGTCCCGCTGGCGATATGCGTTTGTGGTCGGGTGCCAACGGGGAAGGCACCAGAGCTTACTATGATGCTAGAGTTTATGCTGCTTATCTCTTCCAGGCGGAGACCAACGGAAAGATGTCTCCTGAAATGGCTCCCTGGCGCGCCAATCTCGTGACGAACTATTCCTTCAACGAAGGATTCATGAAAGGCTTCAACGTCGGATTGGGCTATCGCTGGCAGCAAGGCCATATCCTTGGCTATGCGTTGAATGCCGCGAGGACCAATCTGGACGTGAATGCTCCCTATTGGAGTGACTCGGAGAATGCGACAGACGCGTGGATTGGCTATCAGCGCAAACTTAGCGACAAGGTTAACTGGAGCATCCAGCTAAACATCCGTAACCTCGGGCAGTCCGTCGGCCTGGTGCCGCTCAGCGTTCAGCCCGACGGCACGCCTGCGCTCTACCGCATCCGAGAGGGACAAACCTGGTATCTGACCAATACCTTCTCGTTCTAGTCGTTTTGTTGTGACAAGGGGTAGGGTTAATGGTTCGGCGGCTGCATCATGCAGCCGCCGAACTTTTCGTCTAGAATCCCATAGGATGTTTTAAGCGGAAAACACAGCCCCTGGGATCATTCGCACTATGCTCGTATTCTCCAGGATTGCCGCAGCGAGAAGATTTCTCACTATGTATAGAATGAGGATCTGCAAAAGAATGGCTCCGTCGATGTGGCCGATGCAACAAGCCCCGTTCTGTTTTTCAGAAAATCACATTCACTCCCTGAGTTGGGCTGGTTCTCCGGAGTTATAAATATTATTCGTGCTCAATTATGAAAGAGATAAGAAACATTCAGACACATCTAACGCGTCGGCAGGCACTGGGCCGGCTGGCGACGTTACTGGCTGCCGGGTGCTGGCCGGGCTGTCTGTATGCGGAGGCCAGCAGCGATATCGGTGAGTTCAGCTTTGTGGCAGCCAACGATTTTCATCATGCATCGCCGGAGTGCGATGTCTGGTTTGAACGGCTGTTTCGACAGATTGCAACCCACCCGCGTCTCGCCTTCTGCATCGGGTTGGGCGACTTGGCGGACAAGGGCCTTCCTGAAAGCATCGCGGCGATTCGCCGGATCTCTGTGCAGGCCAGGACACCCTTTTATTCGGTGCCGGGCAACCATGACAAGGACGTAGAGGCGACGACGCGAATCTATGCCGAGATATTTCCCGGCCGGCTCAACTATGCCTGGACGCATGAGGGATGGCAGTTTGTAGCGATCGATAGCACCGACGGAAAGGCGTGGAAGGAAACTCGCATTCAGCCGAAAACACTGGACTGGCTTGATGCCACCCTGCCCGCCCTGGACAGGACGCGTCCGACTGTGCTCTTCACGCACTTCCCCCTCGCACACGAGGTATTCATGTGCCCGCTGAATGCGGAGGACGTGCTTGCCAGGTTCGTAAACTTCAATCTCCGCGGCGTGTTCACAGGGCACTTCCATGGGCAGACGTCGGTGATGCATGGCGGCGTGGCGCTGGTCACGAATGCCTGCTGTTCGCGGGTGCAAAAGAACCATGATGGCACGACACGAAAAGGTTACTGGCTTTGCCAAACGCTGAAGACAGGGACTATCTCCCGGTCTTTCGTGGAGTTCACGGGCTGAAATTAAGCATGGACCGGATTAAGACGGATAGCTCCCCTTGATGGGCTATCGCGAAAATTAATAATTCCCATGACGCGTTTCATGCTCGAAAACGGGCGGGCGACATGCAACGTGCCCGTTCTATTTTACCCTTGCCTGTGAGCGCGCCAAAATCAGATCAAGCCCGATGGTTTAGCGAGGAAGTTCAGCCTCACGAAGCTTCGCTCCGCTCCTATCTGCGCGGGTTGTTTCCCACATTGCCCGATATCGACGACCTTGTGCAGGAATCCTACATCCGGCTTATCCGGGCGAAGGAAGCCAACAAGATCACCTACGTGAAGGCCTTTCTCTTCGCCACGGCGCGAAACGCGGCCCTCGATATCTTCCGGCGCAGGAAAGTAGTAAGCATCGACGCAATAGGCGATATGGCCGGGTTATCCGTCATAGAAGATAGGCCCGATGTGGGTGATGCCGTCAGTCGTCAGCAGGAACTCGAACTCCTCTCCGAGGCAGTCCGTTCCCTTCCTGATCGCTGTCGGCAGGTGCTCACCCTGCGCCTTCTCTATGGTCTCTCGCACAAGGAAATCGCCGCCAATCTCGGCATCTCGGAGCATACCGTCAAGGCGCAGCTCGCCAAGGGCATGCGCCGGTGCGCCGAATTCTTTCAGCAGCGCGGTCTTGTGACCCCTTCCCAACCGCAGGACGCTCCTCTGTCATGAAACCCGCAAATTCGCAACTTTCTGGTCGCGACAAGGCCATTGAGGCGACGGCCGCCGCCTGGCTTGCCCAGCGCGATGACGGTCTGACTCCCGAGGAGGAAGCTGAGTTTTCACGCTGGCGACAAGCGGATACGCGGCATGAGGCGGCAGTGAGCCGACTCGATGCCACATGGCGCACTCTGCTGCAGTTGCAGAGTTACAGGCCCGAGGCCCGCCAGCACCCGGACTGCGATCTGCTCGCGCGTCCGCAATCGCAAAAGACGATCCGATTCTCCGCGCTGGCTACATGTATTGGTCTGGCTGCTACCCTGGTTTTGGTGGCGATAGTATACTGGCCGCGCTTCGTTGCGCGGACAGACGCGGATCTGATGCCGCAAACCTATTCCACGACCGTCGACGGCTATCAGCGCCTTACCCTGGCTGACGGTTCCCTCGTGGAATTGAATGCCGACAGCGAGGTGCGCGTGCACTACACACCGGCCGAGCGTCGCGTTCATTTGGTGCGTGGCGAAGCCAATTTCGCGGTGGCGAAAAACAAGGCGAGGCCCTTCCTCGTGCAGGCCGGCACGGTAACGGTGCGCGCCGTCGGCACGGCGTTCAATGTGCGGCTGGATACCAGCAAGGTGGAGGTGCTCGTGACCGAAGGTAAAGTTCAGGTGCGCACAGGCGCCGCATCGGCGGTCTTGCCGGCCGCGGCCCCGGTGATGGAGCTCACGTCATTGAAGGCTGGTGAGCGAACGGTCATTCCCATCCATAACCTGGCCTCCATCCACGCTCCCGTGATCGAACAATTGCCGCCCGAAGCAATCCGGGAAGAGCTGGCTTGGCAGGGTTCGCGGCTGGTATTTGTCAATACGCCTTTGTCGGAGGTGGTGGAACAGTTCAACCGGCGCAATCAGGTGCAGATTGAACTGAGAGACTCCACACTGGGTTCATTGCCGATCGGCGGCAGTTTCCGCGCCGAGAACGTCGAGGCATTCATCCGCCTCATCGCGAGCGACAAGGATATAGTCACCGAGCGCCCGGATTCCAACCGCATCATCCTCCGCAAGGCGAAGCCGAGCGAAGCAAAAGAATGACATTCGATGGGCGCGGGCGATCGGAGGCGATGGCCCGCAGTGGGAAAGCCGGATCAACCGGGTTGTCGGCGATCGGCTTTTGGCTTTCGGAGAAACACCACCGGCAACGCTCGTTGAAGAAGCTCTCGATGTTGTCCTGGAGCACAAGCTGCAAGCTCGGTTTTTGTTTTTCTCGATTATTCGCTTCGATGCGGCTTTTGTTTTCCAGTCTCCAGAGCTTGGTTTCCCGCAAACCTCCAAAACGTCTTATCCTATGGACAGCATTCAACTGGGATGGATCGATTACTCAATCCTCCTTGCCTACACGGTCTTTGTGATCGGTATCGGCTTTGCCCTTAAGCGATACATGAAAAGCTCCTCGGACTATCTGATGTCCGGGCGTTCGATACCGGCCTGGGTGACGGGCTTGGCCTTCATCTCAGCCAACCTTGGCGCGCTTGAGCTTGTGGGCATGGCCGCCAGCGGCGCCAAGTACGGCATCGCAACCTGCCACTTCTATTGGGTGGGCGCCATCCCCGCGATGGTGTTCCTGGCGGTGTTCATGATGCCGTTCTACTACGGTTCGAAAGCGCGCTCGGTGCCGGAATACCTGAAGCTCCGCTTCGACGAACGCACCCGCTGTTTCAATTCCCTCACCTTCGCCGTCATGACGGTGTTCGCCTCGGGTATCTCGATGAACGCCCTGGCCAAGCTGCTCAACGTCCTCCTCGGTTGGGATTATCATGTGAGCCTCTGGATCTGCTCGGGCGTCGTGCTGCTGTACGTGCTCAAGGGAGGCCTCACCTCCGCCATCTACACGGAAGTCCTGCAATTCTTCATGATCGTTCTCGGGTTCGCCCCTGTAGTCTATCTGGGACTCAAGGACGTGGGCGGATGGAGCGCGCTCAAGGAGAAGCTCACGCTGGTCGCAGCCGACCCGGGATCGCTTGGTCTCGTCAATCAGGCGGACAAGTCGTTCCAGAGCGACGCCTGGACGAGCGCCTGGAAACCGCTCCTTGCAGGTCCCGCCTCCAATCCGATGGGTGTCGATTGGATCGCCATGGTCTTCGGCCTGGGCTTCGTGCTTTCCTTCGGTTACTGGTGCACGAACTTCCTCGTGGTTCAGCGCGCGATGGCCGCCAAGAACATGAGTGCGGCGCGCCGCACGCCGATCATCGCCGCCATTCCAAAGATGATTTTCCCCATTCTGGTGATCCTCCCCGGAATGATCGCCGCGGGACTGGCCGTCACAGCCAAGGATGGCTATCGCCTGCCGCCCGCCCGCATCGACGCAGATCGCCTGGCCCCTGCCGTGTTGGTGGTGCAGCAATCCCAGGGGGTGCCCGCCGATGTCGTCGTGGCCAAGCTCGCCGACGCCACTGGCAGGAAGATGCTGCCGGCTAGGGTGGCGCAGATCGTCAACGATAATGCATCGTCCGCGCTCACCGACGCAGCTCTCAAGGAGCGCATCCAACTGGCGGTCGCCGATAATGATTACGACGGGGTGATCCTCTCTCTCGTCAAGCGCTACTGCCCCACCGGCCTGCTCGGCCTCGCGCTTACCGCGCTGCTCGCCTCGTTCATGTCGGGCATGGCTGGGAACGTCACTGCCTTCAACACGGTGTGGACCTACGACCTTTACCAAGCTTATCTCGCCCCCAACAAGACCGATGAGCATTACATGTGGATGGGCCGCTCGATAACGGTGGTCGGCGTGCTGCTCAGCATCGCGGCCGCTTATTTTGCAAGTCGTTACAACAATGCGATGGATGTCATCCAGCTCGTGTTCGGCTTCGTCAACGCTCCGCTCTTCGCGACTTTCGTGTTCGGCATGTTCTGGAAGCGCACGACGTCGCACGGCGCTTTCTTCGGGTTGCTTGCGGGCACCGGCACCTCTGCGCTCTTCCATGCGCTCACGATCGCCGGAGGCAACGCTCCCGGCATCAAAGGCGGTTACTTGGGGATACTGCACACCTTCCCCAGCGAGATGGCGCAGAACTTCTATCTGGCTTCCTTCGCTTTCATCGTGTGCTTCCTGCTCACCGGCGGCATTTCCCTGGTTACCGGGCGCACCAAGAGCGACGAGGAGCTCAAGGGCCTCGTCTATTCGCTCACGCCGAGACTCGTGGACAAGGAACAGTCCTGGTACCTCAGGCCCGCCGTCGTCGGCTCCCTCCTGCTCGCATGCTGCGTGCTGATCAACATTCTCTTCTGGTAACCCTCAACTCTCATCTCTTATGGGTCTGGATATCCGTTTTCCCATCGGCTACATGTTCTCCCTCGTCGGGCTGTTGCTCACCATCGCCGGTCTCACGGGCGATAGCGCCAGCTTGAAGCGCTCGCTGAACATCAACATCAACCTCTATTGGGGTATGTTCCTGATCCTCTTCGGCGTGGTCATGCTCGTGATGGCCTTTCGTGCAAAGGCGAGGGAGAAGAAGCCATAGCATACAAAGAAGCCGGAAGCCGGAGGCCCGCGGTCGGACGGTGGTGCTCTGCTGGCCAGCAGAGCACACAGTGGCGGCAGAGCCGCCTCGGCCGGACAGTTGGCACTGTTGCGCACTGTGGCAGCGGAGCTGCCTCGGTGACGAGCTTTGCTCGTCTCGGTGGTGCCGGAGGCACCTCGGTCGGACGGAACGGGACTGTCGGCGATTGGCTTTCGGCTATCGGGGAAACCCCGGCAGGCCGCATTTTCCCGCCCGGTCCTCTCAGGCTGCGAGGAATCTGCACGACCTTATTCTCCGTTTCTCCGCAGTAAAAATGTCTTTGGATTGGATGATCGGAACCCCAACCCATTTTTTACTGCGGAGAAGCGGAGATGAAGAAAGGACTCCACAGGCAGGGAGCTTTCGCTAAACAGGCCTCTTTAGTTGTGACTCTGCCGCGGTAGGTATTTTTGTGCCTTTATGTGGCCATTGTCTGCGGAATTAAGAAAAAGGCGCGTCGTTTGGGACGCGCCTTTTGAGGATGAAAACGGTTGTGCCGAATCAGGTGCCGAGCTGGTAACGGATGAAGCGGCGGACCTGGATGTTCTCGCCGGTCTTCTGGATCTTTTCGGTAAGAAGATCCTTCACGGTCTTCTCGGGCTCCTTCACGAAAGGCTGGTCGAGCAGGCAGACGGTCGAGAAATACTTGTCGAGCTTGCCCTCGACGATCTTCTGGATCGCCGCAGGCGGTTTGCCGGCAACCTGGGCGGCGGCGATTTCGCGCTCCTTGGCGACATCGGCCTCGGGCACCTCGGTGCGGGAAACGCAGATCGGACTGGAAGCGGCGATTTGCAGACAAAGATCGCGAACGAAGGTCTTGAACTCGTCCGTGCGGGCAACAAAGTCCGTCTCGCAGCCGACCTCGATGAGGACGCCGACCTTGCCGCCGAGGTGAATGTAGCTCTCGACGAGACCTGCATTGGTGGCGCGATCCGATTTTTTTGCGGCGGTGGCGGCGCCTTTCTTGCGGAGGATGGTAATGGCTTCTTCGACGTTGCCGTTGGACTCGGTGAGAGCCCGCTTGCAGTCCATCAGGCCTGCTCCGGTCTTTTCGCGCAAGCCACTGACCATTTGGGCGGAGATGATAACGCTCATGGTTAAGTGATAAATTCGATTGGATTATTCGGCTTTGACAGCGGGCTTGCGGGTGCGGGAGGCCTTTTTCTTCGCGGCGGCGATGGCGATGTCCTCGGCGGTTTCCTCAACGACCACGTTCTTCGGAATCTCGATCTTGGAGAGATCGATCTCACCGCTCACGGGGGCGGCGCTCTTGGTCGTCTCGCTAGGCTGGCCGCGGGAGGCACGGCGGCTCTCACGCAAGGCAAGTCCGGCCTGGATGGAGGCGACAACGGTGTCAACGATGATGCGGATGGATTTCACTGCGTCGTCATTGCCCGGGATGGGATAAGTGACGAGGGTGGGATCAGAATTGGTGTCAACCAGGGCGATAGTCGGGACGTTGCAGCGTGCGCCTTCGGCGATGGCGATTTCCTCGTGGTTCACGTCGATCACAAACATGGCGGAGGGAAGGTCGCCCATCTCCACGATGCCGCTGAAATTACGATTCATGCGGGTCATTTCGCGCTTGATGGCGGACTCTTCCTTTGAGGGAAGTTTGGCGAGTTCGCCGCTGGTTTCCATCTGCTGGTACTTTTTGTACTTGGCGATGGAACGCTTGACGGTCTCGTAATTGGTAAGGGTGCCGCCCAGCCAGCGATCGACGCAGAAGGGCATATTCACGGAGATGGCGGCTTCGCGGACGATGTCCTGAGCCTGGCGTTTTGTGCCGACAAACAGAACGTTGCCGCCGTTGGCGACCTTTTCTTCGAGAAACGCACAGGCCTTCTCCAGGTTGGCGTGGGTCTTTTCGAGGTCGATGATGGAGATGCCCTGGCGATGATCGAAAACGAAGGGCTTGGAACGCGGGTTCCAACGCCTTGTTTGATGGCCGAAGTGCACGCCTGCGTCTAGCAGGTCCTTGAGGGTGACGCTGATACTCATATGATCTATGTATCTTCCCGACACACAGGCCGGCCAATGGGCCGCCTTGCGATCGTCAGATGATGTTGGTTGTTAGTGTTGTTTGAACTCTGTCGGAGGACAGAGCTGGTCAGGAGACCGGTCGCAAGCAGGGCTGGCAAGCAGAAATTGGGAAACCCGGAGCCGGAATTTAAGCTTATCGTTTTCAACTTCCTGTCTTTACTGCTCCTCATGCCTTTCATCTATCAGCGCACCATCCATTTCCCCGATACAGATGCCGCGGGCGTGGTATTCTTCGCCACTTATCTCTCGATCTGCCACGAGGCATACGAAGAAGCGCTGGCCGCCGCGGGCATCGACATCAGGAGGTTCTTCTCCGACACGGAGATCGTCATGCCTATATCGCGCAGCGAGGCACAGTACCTCCGTCCTCTTCATTGCGGAGACAAACTCAGTATCTCCGTCAGCCCGGACGCTCTTTCCGAGACGAGCTATGTTGTGAACTTCGAGATGACCAAGCTGGGCTCTACCCCCAAGCTTGTCGCCAAAGTCCGCACTGAGCACGTCTGCATCGCCTCCTCATCCTGGGAGCGCCAGCCCCTTCCCGCCGCGCTGGTTGAATGGATCAAGCGCGCTTAATCAAGAGCGCAAGAGCGTAAGAGAGTAAGTTGTCGGAAATCGGGCAAAAGCTTTTTTAAGCGATGTCGCCTGCACTTGCGAACGGGATGCCTTTGGCGCGGCAGCGCTCATTCTCGATTCCCGCTCCTCACTCCTCGCTTCTTTTGTGATCATACCGGACGCAACTTGTGGCCCATCTGGACGAGTTTCTCGCGCATGACCACGGGATCCTGGGCTTTTTCCAGGGCTTCGTCGGGATTCACCAGCTCGCGATTCACCAGGCTCAGCAGATGCGTATCCATCGTGATCATGCCCAGATGAGCGCCCGTCTGTATGTCCGATGAAATGCGGAAGGTCTTGTTCTCGCGGATGAGCGAGGCAATCGAGGTCGTGTTGACCATGATCTCGTAGCCTGCAATGCGGCCGCCGCCGATCTTTTTGCACAGCACCTGGGAAAGCACCGCTATCAGCGATGAGGCGAGCTGCGTGCGGATCATGTCCTTCATGCCTGCCGGAAATGCGTCCACGATACGATCGACCGTCTTCGCCGCGCTGTTGGTGTGCAGGGTGCCGAACACAAGGTGACCGGTTTCAGCAGCGCTGATTGCCGCCTCGATCGTCTCAAGGTCGCGCATTTCACCCACCAGAATGATGTCGGGGTCCTGGCGCAGAGCGCGCCGGATGGCTTCGGAAAAGCTGGGAACGTCCACATGGACCTCGCGCTGGGTGACAATGCAATGTTTGTGCTGATGATAATACTCGATCGGATCCTCGATGGTGATGATATGCCCGTCGCGGTTCTCGTTGATGTAATTGATCATCGAGGCCAGCGTCGTCGATTTGCCGGAGCCCGTCGGGCCGGTGACGAGGAACAGGCCGCGGGGACGATAAAGCAACTCGCGGATCTTGTCGGGCAAGCCGATCTCTTGCAGGCCGAACATCTTGTAGGGGATCTGGCGCAGGACCATGCCGTAATTTCCCTTCGCCTTCATAACGGATACGCGGAATCGGGCCTTGTCCAGGAAGGCAAAGCCGAAATCTGCGCCGCCATTAAGCTTCGTGCTTTGCACGTGGGCATCGGGCGTGATCGATATCATGAGCTTCTCCGTATCCGCCGGAGTCAGAACGGGGCCGTCTATCGGCATCATGCTGCCGCTGATGCGGAGGCAGGGAGACTGGCCGACCTGCAGGTGGAGATCGGAGGCATTGTTTTCGACCATAAGGTCGAGGAGTTCGTTCATCTCATAGCTCATGTGTCGGTAGGGGATAAAATGACGCTTCGGGTAAATGCCGCCTGGAAAGTGAAGGGTGGGCGACAGGAGCTGTCACTTTGCATGCATGCCAGCGGATCGCAACCAAATGCTATGCCCTGGCGGCGCACACGGGAAAGGCCGCATTGCTGCGGCCTTCATTCCCGGTGCCTGCTCGCGCCCGGGCCTAACGGGTCATGCCGAGGAGGAACTCCGCGTTGGTGCGCGTCTTCTTGAGGCGTTGGATGAGCATATCCATCGACTCGATGGGACCCAGGCCCTGCATCGCGCGACGCAGGCTGTAGATGCGCTGCATCTCGTCGGGGTGATAGATGAGCTCTTCCTTGCGGGTGCCGGAACGGTCGATGTTGATCGACGGGAAAATGCGCTTGTCGGAGAGACCGCGGTCAAGGTGAAGCTCCATGTTCCCGGTGCCCTTGAACTCCTCGAAGATGATCTCATCCATGCGGCTGCCCGTGTCGATCAGCGCCGTGCCCAGAATGGTGAGACTGCCGCCCCCCTCGATGTTGCGCGCGGCTCCGAAGAAGCGCTTGGGCTTCTGAAGCGCGGTGGCCTCGAGGCCTCCCGACATGATCTTGCCGGAGTTTGAGGTCAGCGCGTTGTAGGCGCGTGCCAGGCGCGTGATCGAGTCCAGAAGAATGACGACGTGCGCGCCCTTCTCAACGAGCCGCTTGGCCTTCTCGCTCACCATTTCGGCGGCATGCACGTGATTCTCCGGCATTTCGTCGAAGGTGGAGCAGACGACCTCACCTTTCGTATGGCGCCGGAAATCGGTGACTTCCTCGGGACGCTCGTCGACCAGGAGGATGATCAGAGTCGCCTCGGGATAGTTCTCCGAAATCGAGTTGGCGATGTTATGCAGGAGGACCGTTTTTCCCGTGCGTGGAGGCGCCACGATGAGGCCGCGCTGACCGAAGCCGATCGGCGTAAGGATATCTACGGCGCGCATCGAAACGTCCTTGGTGTGCACCTCGGGGGCTTCCACGATGATGCGGCTCAGCGGATAGTAGGGGATCAGTTCCTCGAAAGGAGTGATCTTCGCGATCAGGTCGGGAGAATCGCCCATGGCTTTCTCGATCCTGACCACCGAGGGGCAGCGCTCCTGGGCGGTCTGCGGAGCCTGGACGATCACCTCGAGCTCGTGGCCGCGCTTCAGGCCAAAGCGCTTTACCAGGGCCTCGGGCACATAGGAGTTTTCCGGATACAACCGGTACTGCACGCATTTGTGGACGATGAAACCGTAGCCCTTGTCGGTGAGATCCAGCAGCCCGCGATCGACGATGGGGCGCTTGGCGGCGGCCGCGGCGGCGAAGATCATCGGAAGCATCGCGCGGCGCGGAGGCGGAGCTCCTTCGAAGACCACACCGAGTTCCCGGGCGAAAGTGGTCAATTCCAGGATATGCAGGGCATACAGCTCATCGAGAATGATGGGGGCGCCCTGTGCCTGGGCGGTCATTTCAGCCGCGACAGCATCCAATGCCGCTGCGTCTGCAAAACGAGAGGGATCGGGCAAGTCTCCGTAGTTGGGTGCGAAGACCGGTGGTGGCGGTTGCTGCGGATAATTCTGGCGCGATTCGAACTGCTGGTGTCCGCCGCCATGTCCCCCGCTATAGCCGCCTCCCTGCCGCTGGGACTGTTTCCACTTCTTTTTGTCCTTCTTGAGCTGTTTCCAGTAATTCCGGTCCTTGACGTAGGGGCGATCGCCGCCACCTCCGTTGCCATAAACGGGAGCCTGAGCCTGCTCGGACTGTGCCTGTGGTTGCTGAGCGCCCGCATTATCACCTTGGCTTGCTTGGGCAGCGCCATCCGGAGAGACGGACTGCTCACTATTGAAGGCAGGAGCTGCGGCTTCTTGCGATGAGACAGGTGCGGACCTGTCAACCGGCTCGGAGCTGGGTTCCGGCCTGGATTCAGGCGCGCGTTCGACGATGGCTCCGGGAGTCGGCTCAAAAACCGTGTCAGGTGCGCGTTCAGGTGCTTCACGACGGGGCTTGAAGGTCTCGACCTGCTCTGCCGTCGGTAAAGCTTCCTGCCTGTTCTCCACGACAGGAGTCTCCGTGCTTGGAGACTGTGCGAATAACTCGCCGGTCTGAGCGTTGCCGGTGGCATCCGCCGTCTCCGGCTTGCTGTCCTCTGCCGTTTTCCGTGTGCGGACACGCTTCACGCCGCCACGGGCAGTCTTCTTGGCCGGCGAGCGGCGCTTGGCGGCTGAACCGTCGTCGTTTTCTGATTTGGGAGGAAATGACATAGGAGACAAAAGGTTTATATGAGGCCCTGGGAGGCGTTGGTGATCAATCTCGCTGTCAGCAATTCGATCTGCCGCCGCAGGAATTCGGGCGTGCCATCGTTGGACAGCACGAAATGAGAATGTTCTAGTTTGCTGACTAAAGGGTGTTGCTGAGAGATTCGCTGCTCGGCGAGCGTGCGATTCATGCCACGCTCCTGCAACCGTGCAAGCTGTACGGAGGGAGAACAGGCGACGCATGCCACGAAATCAAACCCTTTTTGCAGCCCCTTCTCAAACAGCAGGGGAACTTCGACGACCCAGTTCGCTTCCGGAGCCTCTTCGACCCTTGCCACCCAACGCTTGTGCACTTCGGGATGCACGAGGGCCTCAAGCCATTTCAAGGAGACGGAATCCGTGAAAACGCGATCCGCCAGACGTGCGCGATCAATCGCGCCATCAACGATGACGCCGGCGCCAAACTGCTTCTGAATGAGAGTAATGATGCAGGGATCGGTGAGGACTTCTGTTCGCACCAGGGCGTCGCAGTCGATCCGTCTCCATCCAAGATCCTCAAACATTCGGGCAGCGGTTGACTTTCCACATCCCATCCCGCCAGTGAGTCCTAAAATCATGATCGTAAAACCGTAAACCCAAAGAGATTGGTCTTGCGGCTTTCTTTCGCAAATCATTAATCAGGGACGAGCAGCCGATGCCATATCTCGGCTGGCCTTCCCCTGAAAAGCGCTGCGCAACCAACGGCATACGTTCATGTTCCCAATAGCCGACACCAAGAGCCCAAGTGCGGTTGCCGATGCTGTACGCACTATTTTCCGCGCTCTTTACCCGGCGGCGCCTCTCCAGATCGTAGATCGCCTGTTCAGGGACGTTGATACGATATTCACCGGCCATTACCTTGACTACCAGGCCATCGATATCGGTTACCACGATTATGAGCACACGTTGCAGGCCACCTTGTGCTTCGCCCTGATCTTCCAGGGCCGGCATCAAGCCAAGGCGGAGCCCCGACTCTCCGAGCGTGACTTCGAGATCGGCTTGGCCGCAGTGCTTCTCCACGACACCGGCTACCTTAAGCTGCGCTCCGACACCTCCGGTTCCAGTGCCAAATACACCCATGTTCACGTGCTCCGCAGCGGCGCCTTCGCTGCGAGTTATGTGCCCGGCCTGGGGTTCAACGCCAGGGAAGCGGAAACCGTGGCCAATGCCATTCATTGCACGGGGCACGCGCCAAGCATCGCCTATCTTCATTTTAACGTCATCAACGACCAGCTTCTGGGCTGCATGCTGGTCACAGCAGATTACCTCGGCCAAATGGCCGCGCTCGATTATTGCGATGAGCTGGAGATTCTATTCAAGGAATTCCTCGAATCCGACCTGTTCTATAACCAGCCCAAGCAGAGATACATGTTCGAATCTGCGGATCAGCTCCAGGCGAAAACACCTCTGTTTTGGAACAAGGTTGTCCTTCCCAAGCTGCAAAATGAATTCGGCGGACTATACCGCTACCTTGCCTCGCCTTTCCCCGATGGAAGTAACCCCTACATCGAGGCGGTGGAGCGCAATATCGAGAAGGTCAGGCAGCGCTTGGAGCTGTGTAAATAGTTTTATCTCTATTTATTTGTTTTAACCTGATTTTCTGTTTGCATGGTGTTTTCCCCAACGCCTCATGCTTGCAACTCTTCTCTCCGCATCCCTGCAAGGCATCACTGCCGAGCCTGTCCAAGTCGAAGTCAACACAGGGGAAAAAGGCGTCCCGGCGCTCATCCTCGTCGGCCTGCCGGATGCCGGAGTAAAAGAATCCGAGGACCGCGTCACCTCGGCCATCGGCAATAGCGGCTTCGACATGCCGCGCCTGAGAACGACCATCAACCTTGCACCCGGCCATATCAGGAAAGAGGGTCCGGTCTATGACTTGCCCATCGCCCTCGGAATGCTCGCAGCCACAGAGCAATTGAAGGCCGATCATCTTGACCAGTACCTGATCGCCGGGGAACTCAGCCTGTCGGGAGCCACGCGCCCCATCCGTGGTGCGCTTGCCCTTGCCCGCCTGGCCCGCCAGCTAGGCAAGCGGGGTGTGCTCGTCCCCTCGAGCTCCGCCGCGGAGGCCGCCCTTGTCGAGGGCATCGAGGTGTTCGCGATCGATTCTCTCGACAGAGCCTTCCGCTTCCTCACTGGCGAGGCGATCCTCCAGCCAGTCCAGTCCGGGACATCGAGCCTGCGCGCCCCGTCCGGGGAGGCTGCGGGAGACTTCAGTGAGATCAAGGGACAGGCCTCCCTGCGCCGCGCTGTCGAGGTCGCCGTGAGCGGCGGCCACAACCTGCTGACGACCGGAGTGCCGGGCGGGGGAAAGTCGATGCTGGCGAAACGCATTCCTTCGATCATGCCGGCTCCCACCAATGAGGAGTTCCTGGAGATTCTCAGCATCCAGTCCGCCGCAGGGCGCACCATCGATGGTGACATTCAGTGGGGGCAGCGTCCCTTCAGGAATCCCCACCACACGGTATCTGATATCGCATTACTCGGCGGCGGCGCCATTCCCGGCCCCGGCGAGATTTCCCTCGCCCATCACGGGGTGCTTTTTCTCGACGAGCTACCCGAGTTCAAACGCTCCGCCCTTGAGGTCCTGCGCCAGCCGCTGGAGGACGGAGTCGTCACCATCAGCCGCAGCGCCGGCAAGATCACGCTTCCTTGTTCCTTCATGCTCGTCGCGGCCATGAATCCCTGTCCCTGCGGCTATCTTGGCGACAAGAGCCGCGAATGCCGCTGCTCGCCGACGCAGATCCACCGCTACCGAGCCCGCGTCAGCGGCCCGCTGCTCGACCGCATCGACATCCAGGTC